>DASWTB010000001.1:0-1726 GCA_036402315.1 Pseudoduganella sp.
TCGCCGCTGAACCAGTCGACCTCGCCCATACAGGTCAGGACTCGCGCGCCAGCGCGAGGAACTCGGTGCGCAGCGCAAGGTTGGGCTGCAATTCTCCGAGCATCGCGGAGGTAATGGTTTCTTCGCCCGGCGTGCGGATGCCGCGGCTTTCCATGCACAGGTGGCGGCATTTGATGACCACGCCGACCGCCTTCGGTTCCAGCACTTCCATCAGCGCATTGGCGATCTGGATCGTCATGCGTTCCTGCACCTGCAGGCGCTTGGCGAAGCAGTCGACCAGGCGCGTCAGCTTCGACAGGCCGACGATTTTTCCGTTCGGCAGATAGCCAACGGTTGCCTTGCCGAAGAATGGCGCAAGGTGATGCTCGCAGTGGCTGTAGACCGGAATCCCGCGCACCACGATCAGCTCGTTGTATTGCTCGGCGCCGTCCTCGAATGCCTTCAGCAGCTCGACCGGATCCTGGCCGTAGCCCGAGGTCCAGTGTTTCCACGCCTTCGACACGCGGTGCGGCGTCTCCACCAGACCCGGGCGGTCGGGGTCTTCACCCAGGCTGGACAGCAGGCGGCGCCAGTCTTGTTCGGAGAAGGCTTCGTTGGACATGTTTTTCAACCCAAAATATTTCGATTGCCGACAGTATATAGAAAATGTGGGGGTGCTACCGGCCGCGCCCGAGGTGATTCACGGCGGCAATAATCCGCTTTCTTGCGCTAACCGGACTCATCCGACACCAGACAGCGCTAGCGTAGGCAATGTCCGTCCTACCGGGAGAAAGCCATGTTTGGAAGCACTGTACTGGAAGTGGCCATCGGCCTCACGTTCTGCTACGCCGCGGTGGCCCTCATCGTCAGCACCCTGCAGGAGGCGCTGGCCTCGCTGCTGCGCCTGCGCGCGCGCACGCTGCTGGGCGGCGTCAAGACCATGCTCAACGACCCGAACTACGACGGCCTGGCGCGCGCGCTGTACACCCACGCGCTGGTCAACCCGCATGACGACGGCACCGCAGCCGACGAGCGCGCATTGAAGTTCAAGCCATCTTATATAGAGCCCAAGCTGTTCGCGATCGCCATGCTCGACACCATCCAGAGCATTCCGGGCAACTGGGACCAGCTTGGCCGCGACATCGACGCCATCGGCGACCAGCAGGTGCGGCGCGCGCTGCAAAGCATCTACCAGCAGGCCGGCGGCGACCTCGCCAGGCTGCAGGCAGGCATCGCGGGCTGGTTCGACACCGCCATGGAGCGCGTGTCCGGCGCCTACAAGCGAAAAGCGCTGATGGTCAGCCTGGCGCTGTCGCTGCTGCTGGCGATCCTGTTCAACATCGACAGCATCCACCTGTTCCGCACGCTCTGGCAGCAACCGGCGCTGGCTGCGCAATTTTCGGTGGAAGCGCTGGAAAAAGGCGGCGTCAACGCCCTGATGACGCTGCCGATCGGCTGGCAAAGCTTCCCCACCCAGCTGGACGGTGCGTTTGCGATGCAAATTGCCGGCTGGCTGCTGACCGCCTCGACCGCGGTGTTCGGCGCGCCCTTCTGGTTCGACCTGCTGCAACGCACGGTGCAGATCCGCGGCACCGGTGAAAAACCGGAGCAGGCCAAGAAGGAAACGTCAGACGCGCGGCTGGTGGGCGTCGACCAGCACGCTTGATACCGACCTGTGCGGCACGCGTTCGGGCCACTCGTCATTCGGCCCGAACCAGCGCGCTTCCGACAGTTCGTTGGCATCGAT
>DASWTB010000002.1:0-40050 GCA_036402315.1 Pseudoduganella sp.
GGTCGACCTGCTTTTGTGCCATCGCGGAAAACTGCAGGGATACCGCTACGCCCGCAACGACGCCAAGGCCGATCAGGCCAGCGTTTTTGAGTTTCTTGCCCATGTGTCACCTGTTCCAAATACAGCGGTTAACTCGTCCGCCATTGGATTTCAGTATAAACCTGATTCCCAGCAATCGTAGCTTCCAGCATGGAATAAATCCCTTTAAAAGCCACGATAAATTCATAACTTTATAGGTGTTTGCCAATGTGTTTACCAGAGTAAGTATTTGTAAGAAACACAGATCGACTGGCGTGCGCGCCCTACACTGGACTCGCTATTTCTCTCTACCCTAAAGTGGTTTATGCCTGCGGCACCCCCGCGGGCATCTTTTTTTTCTGGAGCAACAATATGAAACTGATACGCACGGCCCGTGCAGCGTGGCTGGTATTGGCTATGGCTGTCGCACCGGCCTTCGCCGTGCCGGTCATGGATATGCGCGCCGAAGACCTGGTGCCCATGGCTTCCGAGTTCCGCAAGTCCCTGAACCTGAACGCCAACCAGCAGACCCTCTGGGCCAAGGTAGAGAGCCAGAGCAAGGCATTGTTGCGTGAGCGCAAGGCGCGCCGCGAGCGGCTGCAGGAAGCCACCCGGCAGGGCTTGCAGGCCCAGAACGTCGAATTGCGCGACCTGCAAGCGGGGCTGGAGGCGGAGCAGGCGACCACGGCGGCCGAAGACCGCCAGTTGCGCGAGTGGTGGCTGGGCATTAACGACGCATTGGACGACGGCCAGCGCCAGGCGGCGGCAAAGTTTCTCGTAGATCAATTGATTCGCATGGAAGATAGGCCCGGTGGCGGCGGCGGACGTGAACGACCGCCGGGCGAGGAGGGCAGTCATCGCGGCGGCCATGGCGGGCGCGGCGGAATGGGCGCCGGCATGGGCGGTCCCGGCGGTGGCCGCGGCATGTAAGTATCGTAAAGTAACAATGGCGGCGGCCCTGTGCCAGCCGCAGGGGTGGGGATTACAATGCCTGCGCGACGCCCACCGGCCTGCCGCGCGGAATGTTTCCCATCCATGAAAAGCTGATCCCTGTCATCCAGGCCAGCCTGGGCGCGGCCGTACCGACGCCCGGTGGAGCGTTCGACTTGACACCAGATACTAAAGGGACAAAGAGAGTGAAACGACATATCCTGAGCACCATCACCCTGAGCCTGATGGCGGCATTCGCCCATGCAGGCGGCCACGAAGGCCATGAGCACACTTCGGCTCCGACTTCCGGCATCGACACGCAATACATCGACAAGAGCGTGCGTGCCCAGGACGATTTCTTCCAGCACCTGAACGGCGAATGGCTGCGCAGCACCGAGATCCCGGCCGACAAATCAAGCTGGGGTTCTTTCGCCAAGCTGCGCGACGACACCCTGTTCCAGCTGCGCGACCTGATCCAGGGCCTGCAGGGCCAGAAGGGCCTGCAAGGCGACGACGCCAAGATCGCCGCGCTGTATGCCTCCTACATGGACGAAGCCAAGCTGGAAAAACTGGGCGCCAAGCCGCTGGCCGGCGAGCTGTCGAAGATCCGCGGCTTGAAAGACAAGAAGGGCATCCCGACCCTGATCGCCCACTTCAACAAGACCGGCGTGCCTGCGCCATACGGCGTGTTCGTCAGCCAGGATGCGCGCAACTCGACCCAGTACGCCGCCCACATGGGCCAGTCCGGCCTGGGCCTGCCTGACCGCGAGTATTACCTGAAAAAAGACGACGCCAAGATGGCGGATGCGCTGGCCAAGTACGAACTGCATGTGGCCAAGGTGCTCGGCCTGGCCGGCAACAAGGACGGAGCGGCAAAAGCCAAGGCCATCGTGGCGCTGGAAACCGAACTGGCCAAGGTGCAGTGGTCGCGCGTCGACAACCGCGACCCGGTCAAGCGCTACAACAAGATGGAAATCAGCAAGCTGGCTGAAATTGCGCCAGGCTACGACTGGAAGGCAGCCCTGGGCGCCACCGGCATCGCCGCCAAGACCGACAGCGTGATCGTGGCCCAGCCAAGCTACATGACCGAATTCGCCAAGCTGGTGGAAAGCACCCCGCTGGAAACCTGGAAGTCCTACTTCGAATGGCACCTGCTGCGCGATGCCTCGCCATACCTGTCGAAGGACTTCGACCAGGCCAACTTCGCTTTCTACGGCACCGTGCTGACCGGCGTGACCGAGCAGCAGCCACGCTGGAAGCGCGGCGTGGGCGTGGTGGAAGGCGCGATTGGCGAAGGCATGGGCAAGCTGTACGTGGCCAAGTACTTCCCGGCCGAACGCAAGGCGCGCATGGAAGAACTGGTGAAGAACCTGCTGGTGGCCTACAAGCAGAGCATCGACAGCATCGACTGGATGGGCCCCGAGACCAAGAAGCAGGCGCAGGAAAAGCTGGCCAAGTTCACCCCGAAAATCGGCTACCCGAACAAATGGCGCGACTACAGCAAGCTGCAGCTCAAGGAGGGTGACCTGATCGGCAATATGGGCCGCGCTGCCGAATTTGCCTACAACCGCAACCTGGAAAAGCTGGGCAAGCCGATCGACAAGGAAGAATGGGGCATGACGCCGCAGACGATCAACGCCTACTATCGTCCAACCGCCAACGAAATCGTGTTCCCGGCCGCTATCCTGCAGCCGCCGTTCTTCGACATGAAGGCTGACGACGCGGTCAACTACGGTGCGATCGGCGCGGTGATCGGCCACGAAATCTCGCACGGCTTCGACGACTCCGGCTCGCAGTACGACGGCGACGGCAACCTGCGCGACTGGTGGACCGCCGAAGACCGCGCAGCCTTCAAGGTCAAGGCGGACGCGATGGTGAAGCAGTACAGCGCATACGAGCCGGTACCGGGCTATAACATCAACGGCAAGCTGACCCTGGGCGAGAACATCGCCGACAACTCCGGCCTGGCGATCGCCTACAAGGCATACAAGATCTCCCTGGGCGGCAAGGCCTCGCCAGTGATCGATGGCCTGACCGGCGAGCAGCGCGTGTTCATGGGCTTCGGCCAGGTATGGCGCACCAAGATGCGCGAGCAGCAGGCGATTGTGCAGATCAAGACCGACCCGCACTCCGCCGGCCGCTTCCGCGCCAACGGCACCGTGGTCAACCAGCCAGCCTTCTACGAAGCCTTCGGCGTGAAGCAAGGCGACAAGATGTACGTCAAGCCGGAAGACCGCATCATCATCTGGTAAACCGGATACGCGGCGTCCGCAGGCCAGGTGTCTGACCCTGCGGGTCAGACACCGGTTTACCGGTTTTGGGAAAAAAGCCACGCCACAGCGTGGCTTTTCTTTCAACGTTCCAACCCGGCGTGCTAGAGTCGCGCGATACCGTCAATCTACCTGGGAGGGTAACCTTGAAACGCAAGATCCTGAGCGCCGTCATCATCGGCCTCTTCGCTGCAAACGCCGCCATCGCGGCCGGCAAGCCTGCACAGAAATCCGGCATCGAAACCGCCAACATGGACAAAACTGTCCGGGCACAGGACGACTTCTACCAGCACCAGAACGGCACCTGGCTGAAGAACACCGAGATTCCCGCCGAGCGCTCCACTTGGGGCACCTTCGTGCAACTGTCCGACACGGTCCAGGTGCAACTGCGCACCCTGATCGAAGAAGCGGCCGCCAAAGGCGGCAATGCCGATGCCAAGCGCGTAGGCGACATGTACGCTTCCATGATGGACGAAGCCCGCGCCGAGCAACTGGGCATCACCCCGCTGGCCGGCGAGCGCGCCCGCATCGCCGCACTGAACGACAAGAAGCAGCTGGCCGCCCAGTTCGCGCACTTCTCGCGCATGGGCGTAAGCAGCCCGTTCGACGTCGGCATCCACCAGGACAACAAGGACTCGACCCGCTACGTGGCCGACCTGTCCCAATCCGGCCTGTCGATGCCTGACCGCGACTACTACCTGAAAAAAGACGACGCCAAACTGGCCGACACCCTGGCCAAGTTCGAAACCCACGTGGCCAAGATGATGGCCCTGGCCGGCGACAAGAACGCAGCCGCCACCGCCAAAGCCGTGGTCAACGTCGAAACCCGCATCGCGCAAATCCAGTGGACCAAGGTCGAGCTGCGCGATCCGGTCAAGGCCTACAACAAATACGAGCTCGCCAAGCTGAAAGAGCTGATGCCAGGCTTCGACTTCGACACCTGGATGGAAGGCGTGCATATCAAAGGCAAGGTGAAGGACGTGATCGTCAGCCAGCCAACCTACCTGCAGGCGCTGGACAAAGTGATCGCCGAAGTGCCGATGGAGGATTGGAAGGCCTACATGGACTACCGCCTGCTGGCCACCTTCTCGCCAGAGCTGTCCAAAGCCTTCGTTGACGAGAACTTCTCGTTCTACGGCACCACCCTGAGCGGCGCCACCGAACTGCGCCCACGCTGGAAGCGCGCCGTATCCCTGACTGAAAGCGCAATGGGCGAAGCGGTCGGCAAGCTGTACGTCGCCAAGCACTTCCCGCCGGAAGCCAAGGCCCGCATGGAGCAGCTGGTGAAGAACCTGCTGCTGGCCTTCAAGCAAAGTATCGATACCCTGGAGTGGATGGGCCCTGCCACCCGCAAGGAAGCCCACGCCAAGCTGGCCAAGTTCACCACCAAGATCGGCTACCCGAACAAGTGGCGCGACTACAGCGCGCTGGAGATCAAGCGCGACGACCTGGTGGGCAACGTGATCCGCTCCAGCCAGTTCGAACACGAACGCAATATCAACAAGCTCGGCAAGCCGATCGACCGCGACGAATGGCTGATGCCACCGCAGCAGATCAACGCGTACTACAACCCGGAAATGAACGAGATCGTGTTCCCGGCCGCGATCCTGCAGCCGCCGTTCTTCGACATGAAGGCTGACGACGCGGTCAACTACGGCGGCATCGGCGCCGTGATCGGCCACGAAATCTCGCACGGTTTCGACGACCAGGGTTCGCAGTTCGATGGCGACGGCAACCTGCGCAACTGGTGGACCGAGGAAGACGGCAAGCGCTTCAAGGAGCGCACCGGCGTCCTGGTCAAGCAATACGGCGAATTCGAAGCGCTGCCAGGCTACAAGGTCAACGGCGAGCTGACGCTGGGCGAAAACATCGGCGACAACTCCGGCCTGGCCGTAGCCTACAAGGCCTACAAGCTGTCGCTGAAGGGCAAGAAGGCGCCTGTGATCGACGGCTTCACCGGCGACCAGCGCTTCTACATGGGCTGGGCACAGGTATGGCGCACCAAGTACCGCGATGCGGCGCTGATCTCGCGCATCAAAGCCGACCCGCACTCGCCAGGCCCATTCCGCACCAACGGCACCCTGCGCAACCAGCCAGGCTTCTACGAAGCCTTCAAGCTGAAAGACGGCGACAAGCTGTACCTGGCGCCGAAAGACCGCGCGATCATCTGGTAAAAACCGGTACCCCGGTGTCTGACCCGCAGGGTCAGACACCGGCCCGCGACTGCCGCGTATCGGGTGTCAGACCCTGCGGGTCTGACACCGCTTTCCCGGTTCTAAAGGGACCCCCAATGAAAAAACACCTGCTCGCCGCCGCCACCGCGCTGCTGGCAACAATGGCCAGCGCCGCCGACAAATCCGGCATCGAACTGCAATACATCGACCCCGCCGTCCGCGCCCAGGACGACTTCTTCAAGCACCTGAACGGCAAATGGCTCGCGACAGCCGAAATCCCCGCCGAAATGTCGAGCTGGGGCGCGTTCGAAAAACTGTTCGAAGACATCCAGCCGCAACTGCGCAAGATCATCGAAGACACCGCGCAGAACGCCGACACCTCTGACAAGAAACGCATCGGCGACTTCTACGCCTCCTTCATGGACGAAGCCCGCCTTGAACAACTGGGCGTCGCGCCAATCCAGCCCGAACTGGCACGCATCGCCGCCCTGAACGACAAGAAGGAACTGCCCGCCCTGTTCGCGTACCACAACCGCCACAATTTTGCGGCGCCAATGGACATGGGCATCCACCAGGACAACAAGGACTCCACCAAATACGTGGTCGACTTCGTGCAGTCCGGCCTGGGCATGCCAGACCGCGACTACTACCTGAAAAAAGACGACGCCAAAATGGCCGAGACGCTGGCCAAATACCAGGCTACCGTCGAGAAAATGCTGGCGCTGGCGGGCGACACCAATGCCGCCGTCAACGCCAAGGCCATCGTCGCCTTCGAAACGAAGATCGCGCGACTGCATTGGACCAAGGTAGAACTGCGCGACCCGGTCAAGGCCTACAACAAGGTACCGGTCGCCAAGCTGAGCGAGCTGATGCCGCACTATGACTGGAACGCCTACCTGAGCGGCCTGGGCATCGCCGGCAAGGTCGACTACGTGATCGTCAGCCAGCCAAGCTACCTGAAAGCGCTGGACAAGCTGCTGGCCGACACCCCGCTCGACACCCTCAAGCCCTACTTGGCCTGGAACGTCATCCGCGCCAACGCACCGTTTATGTCGAAAGACTTCGTCGAAACCAACTTCGAGTTCTACGGCAAGCAACTGGGCGGCGCCACCGAAATGCGCCCACGCTGGAAGCGCGGCGTATCCGCCACGGAAGAGGTGCTCGGTGAAAGCATCGGCAAGGTCTACGTCGAGCAGCACTTCCCGGCCGCTAACAAGGCACGCATGGAAGAACTGGTGAAGAACCTGCTGGTGGCCTACAAGGACAGCATCGACACTCTCCCCTGGATGAGCGCCAAGACCAGGAAGGAAGCGCAAGCCAAGCTGGCCAAGTTCACGCCAAAAATCGGCTACCCGAACAAATGGCGCGACTACAGCGCGCTGAACATCGACCGCAACGACCTGGTAGGCAACGTGAACCGCGCCACCGAGTTCGCGGTGCAGAAGGAACTGGACAAGCTGGGCAAGCCGATCGACCGCGATGAGTGGGGCATGACGCCGCAAACCGTGAACGCCTACTACAACCCGGAGCTGAACGAAATTGTGTTCCCGGCCGCCATCCTGCAGCCGCCATTCTTTGACGCCAACGCCGACGACGCGGTCAACTACGGTGCCATCGGCGCCGTGATCGGCCACGAGATCTCGCACGGCTTCGACGACCAGGGCGCGCAGTACGACGGCGACGGCAACCTGCGCGACTGGTGGACCAAGCGCGATCACGCCAACTTCAAGGCCAAGACGCAGATGCTGGTCAACCAGTACGGCGCCTTCAGCCCGGTCAAAGGCTACAAGGTGAATGGCGAGCTGACGCTGGGCGAGAACATCGCCGACAACTCCGGCCTGGCGATTGCGTACAAAGCCTACAAGCTGTCGCTGGGCGGCAAGCCGGCGCCGGTGATCGATGGCTTTACCGGCGAACAGCGCTTCTACCAGGGCTGGGCGCAGGCATGGCGCGCCAAGTCGCGTGACGCAGCACTGATCCGCCAGGTCACCACCGACCCGCACTCGCCTGAAGAATTCCGCGCCAACGGCACCCTGCGCAACCAGCCCGGGTTCTACGACGCGTTCGGTGTGAAGAAAGGCGACAAGATGTATTTGGCGCCGAAAGATCGCGTGATCATCTGGTAAAACCCGGCAAAGCGGGGTCTGACCCACAGGGTCAGACCCCCAACGGTCTTAAAGTCCCGGGTTTCGGTTGTGCGCCCTTGACCTTCGTACAAAGTCAAAAGCGTCGAACCCAAACCACCAGCCTTCGCGCAGACAGGGTCTGACCCTGCGGGTCAGACCCTGGTTTACCGGGTTCAAAAAGGCAAAAAAAAAAACCGCTCCAATCGAGCGGTTTTTTATACACAGCAAAAAGCTCAGCCCTTATTAGGCTCCGCAGCAGCCGGAGCCGCCTGCTTTACCTCAGGCTCCTTGAACTTGCCGCCCGACTGATTCACCATGAACACAACAGCGCGCGCCACTTCCACATCATCCAGGTCCGGGTTGCCGCCCTTGGCAGGCATTGCCTTCAGGCCTTCGATCGCATGCTTCACAACGGTGTCATAACCCTGAGCAATACGAGCACCCCAGGCGCCGTTATCGCCAACTTTAGGAGCACCTGCCGCGCCGGAACTATGGCAAGCCGCGCAAGTCGCGGTGTAAACCGCTTCGCCAGTCTGCAGTACCTTAGGAGCGTTCACGTCCTTCAGGGTAAAGCCATTATCCGCTACAGGCTTCAGGCGAGCAGCAATAGCTTCCGCACTTTGGCTTTCCGAACCCGCGCCAGTCAGTTTTTCCTGAGTCACGAACTGCACCAGCAAAACGATGCCAATGATGGTAACAGCGAAGAAACCTACAACGGCAGCGACCAGCTGCTTGGGCGTTCTGATAGCGGATTCGTGGCTCATGATTTCCTTAGGACGGTTTTTCAAAAAGCTGCGGGAGGGTTATCTTTTTGGCATTCTTGATGCCGCGCCCTCGTCAAACCTGCGATTATAGTCGGAAACCCCTAGCTATGGAATGGATTTCCGGCTATCCTTCGTGTCTCTTCAGTATCACGTGCGGCTGTAGCTCAGTGGATAGAGTATCGGCCTCCGAAGCCGAGGGTCGTGGGTTCGATCCCCGCCAGCCGCGCCACTCCCCTTCAATTTTCCCATCCATAACTTCGCCTTTTTGGCAGAGTTTTCGCGTTCCTTCCCCAAACCAAAAGTCACCGCTAGCGATCTAAAAGTTGGTGCGCACGATTGAACGTTGCGCTTTGGCACAACAATAGTCCATTTATAATCTATTGCCATTTTTGTATGCCTGCCCGCCACCGCGAGCGCAGGCAAACTGCAAGGACTACGTGTCATGAAAATGAATGGGTTGTCTGAATCGCTGGCGGGACTGCTTCCAATCGGAAGCCTGGCAGGCGCCAATCGTCCGATCCGCTTGCGCCTGTCCGACGCGCAAGATGACCTCCTGCTGGTCAAGCATGTCAGCGGAACGGAAACCATCTGTGGCGGCATCGAATACCGGCTGCTGTGCGTGTCGAAGAGCGCCGGCCTGCCGACCAAGCAGTTCATCGCCGTGCCCGCTGAAGTGCAGTTCGTGACCGATACCGGCGATCTGCGCTCCGTGTGCGGCATTGTCGCCGAAGCCATCGAAGGACAAAGCGACGGCGGCCTGGCGACGTACCAGCTGGTCATTCGCGATGCGCTGGCGATCATGGAGCTGCGCACGAACACCCGCGTTTTCCGCAACGCCAGCGAGATCGACATCACCCAAACCATCTTGAGCGAATGGTGCCAGCGCACCCCGATGATGGCGCGCGCCTTCGAGTTCGAAATCGGCAAGTTGCGTAGTTATCCCGCTCGTGAATTCACGATGCAATATAACGAGTCGGACGCCCAATTCTTGCGCCGCTTATGGAAACGGCGCGGCATCGCATGGTTCATCCGGCCCGGCAAATCAAGTGAGAGTAACGATGACAGTGTGCCGGTCCATACCCTGACGTTGTTCGACGACGTATCGGCGCTGCAGCAGAACGCCGCGGGCACGGTCCGATATCATCGCGATGACGGTACCGAAACCCGCGACAGCATCACAGCCTGGAACGCCGTACGCACGCTTAGCCCAGGCAAGACCAGCCGCCAAAGCTGGGACTATGCCAACGCGCAGATGTCGGTAAGCGACGAAACCGGGCGCAATGACCAGGGCCAGTGGGGCAACCAGCTCGCCGCAACACTGGAGGACTACCTGGTCGATGTGCCGCATGCTGGCGACAGCAGCTCGGACTATCGCGACCTCGGCACGCTGAGAATGCTGCGCCACGAGTTTGAGTCGAAGTGCTACCGCGGCGAGAGCGGCGTGCGTGACCTTTGCATCGGCCAATGGATCGCAGTCACCGGGCACGCCGCAATCGATTCCCATCCGCCCGAGGAACGCGAGTTCGTGATCACCGAACTGCACGTCGATGCCGAGAACAACCTGCCCAAAGCCCTCAATGACAAGGCACGCCGCCTGTTCGCCATGAATCGCTGGCGCGGCGGCGGCCTGGGTTCTGCACTCGAGCAGGCCAGCGAAGAACGTGGCGTGCGCTACACCAACCACTTCAGTTGCGTGCGGCGCGGCATCGCCATCGTGCCGGCCTATGATCCGCGCGTCGACTTGCCGCGTACCGAGGCGCAAAGTGTGATTGTGGTCGGGCCGCCTGGTGAAGAAGTCCATTGCGATGACCTTGGCCGGGTAAAGATCCGCTTCCCGGCCTGCCGTGCGGAAGACCATCCGAATGGCGCCGGGGCCTCCGGCAGCGATCGCGACTCGGCCTGGGTACGTATTGCAGGCACCTGGGCCAGCCGCCAATGGGGCTCAATCTCGCTGCCGCGCGCGGGCGACGAATGCATCGTCACCTTCCTCGGCGGCGACCCGGACAAGCCGATCATCACAGGCCGCGTGCATGGCGGCACCACGCCGCCGCCTACCTTCAGCCACGCCGGCGGGCTGCCAGGCAACCGTTACCTGTCGGGCATCAAGAGCAAGGAAGTCCAGGGCTCGCGCTATAACCAGTTGCGAGTGGACGATACTCCTGGCGAGATCAGCGCCCAACTGGCAAGCGAACATGGGCACAGCGAGCTGAATCTCGGCTACCTGACCGATCCCCGCTTCGACGGCAAAGGCAGCCCGCGTGGCGAAGGTGCGGAGCTGCGCAGCGATCATGCGGTGGCGATCAAGGGAGCACAGGGCGTCTATATCAGCGCCGATGCGCAGCTACGCGCGGCTGGCCGACAGTTGGAGCGTGACGGGCTGACCGGTTTGGCCGACGCTCTGGAAAGCATCCAGAAACAATTGGCCGAACTGGCCGGTACCCACCACGCAGAAGATGGCGATGGCAAACCGCTGTCGCAGTTGATCGGCCATCTGAAGCAATGGGAGAAGGGCAGCAATACGGACGGCGGCAAGGGCAACCCGGCCGGCGGGCAACCGATTGTCGCCGTCAACGCGCCGGCAGGTGCAATGTTGGGCAGCTCCGACAACATCGCAATTGGAGCGCAGACGCATATTGATGTCGTCAGCGTCGGCAACACGCAGGTATCGGCGGGGCGCAGCTTGCTGATGCGCGCGGCGCAAACCGTGAGCTTGTTCGCGCACAAGCTGGGCATGAAACTGGTGGCCGCGGAAGGCAAGATCGACATGCAGACGCACCAGGACGACATCGAGCTGACCTCGGCGAAGCGCATCGTATTATCCGCCGCGGACGAAATCGTCATTCAGGCGCCTAAGGTCCGCATTGTGAGCCAGGGCGCGCAGTCGAACTATGGCGGCGGCGCGATCACCCAACAGCTTAGCGGCGCCTACACGGTCAAGTCGGCAACGTTCGCACATAGCGGCGCCGGCGACGCCAATCCGCAGACCCTGGATCTGCCCAAGAGCAAAGTCCAGTCGGACGAGAAGTTCATCGTACGCTACATCGGCAGCAACGCCCCCGTTAAGGGCGCCTCTTACATCATCAAGCTAAATAACGGCAATGTCATCAGCGGCAAAACCAATGCCAAAGGCGAGACCGAGCTCACCAAAGAGCAAGAAATGCTCATCGCCGACATAGAGATCCGTGATGACGCTGATGCCTGACGAGAAGACCGAGAAATGACAGACAACACACCAATTAGAGAGGTTCGTGCCCAGCAAGAGGGTAACGTCGTGCGCGCCAAGTCCGTGCTGTCGCCGGAGGGTTTCCCCGTGCGCGCGCTGGTCAAGCTCTATCCAAAGCAGATTATTCCGATCATCTTCATTCCCGGGATTATGGGGACGAACCTGCGCGTTAAAGATGGCAAAGGCTACGCCTGGCGTCCGCCTAACGGCAAGTTGGCGGGCCTGGTCCAGGTTATCCAATACCTGGGGAAAGACGCCGCGGCTCGCAAGAAAGTGCTGCACCCGGATCGCGTCGAGGTTGACGGTGAGGGCTCTGTCAGCTTGACCCGTAAAGTTGAGAAGCAGTTGAAAGGGGCGCCTGATCTGGACCCCGAAAAACTCGCACGGCTATTCGGGTGGGGCGAACTCCACCGAGACAGCTACGGGAAAATCCTGAACACATTGCAAGAACGGCTGCACGACATCCTGAAAACAGACGGCACGCCTGATGACGCCTGGGTGCAGCTGGTGCTGGAACAGCAAAAGATTCACCAGTTTGGGGCTGAAAAGACATTCGAGGAAATCACGGCCGACGATCTGAAGCGATTCGCCAACGCAGCGTATCCAGTACACGCCGTCGGCTACAACTGGCTGCAGTCGAACAATGTCTCGGTCCAGCGCCTGGTGGACAAGATCGACGCCATCACGGAATTCTACAAGAACACCGTGAACAAAGACTGTGAGAAGGTAATCCTGGTCACCCATTCCATGGGTGGACTGGTGGCACGTGCATGCACGCAATTGCAGGGCAAGAGCGACAAAGTACTGGGCGTGTTGCATGGCGTGATGCCCGCCATCGGGGCTCCGGCGACCTACAAGCGAATGCGAGCAGGTTTTGAAGGCGTCGAACAAGTTCTCCTCGGACGCAATGCAGCGGAAGCGACAGCAGTGCTAACTCAAGCGCCGGGTCCAATAGAGCTCCTACCGACCGCAGAATATCAGGCCAAGCTGCCTGGCGGTGCGCAGCATTGGTTACGTGCGCATTACGGTAAGGGTAAGAATGGAGAAGACGACGTGACCTCGTTTCTCGGTGAAGGCGACCCGTACGATACAGTCTATTTGAACAAGTCTGATTGGTGGCGATTGGTGAAGTCGGATTTGATAAATCCAGAAAAGCCAAAGCAAAGTATTGGTGACGCAGATCTTCCTGATTCTGACTTTGAAGACTACAGGGCAGCATTAGAGGACGCGCAATTGTTTCATACCAAGGTAAAGGGCCAGTATCACACTAATTGCTATGCGTACTACGCAGCGGACCAAGCACAACCATCCTGGGGAGAAGTTCGCTGGGCTGCTGGAATTGCACTACCGAGCTTCTCCAAGGGAGATTTGGTAGATGATGATTTGAATGGCGCGGTCAAGGTGAAGTTTGGCGAGCAGGTATGCAAACTGGAGATTGCGGGAAGGGATTTGCCCGGCGACGGCACGGTACCAGAGCATTCCGGACAGGCGCCCAAGCCATTCGTTAAGCAGATTTTTCGGCATGAGGGGAAGCAAAAAGGGCATTACAGTTATGACCATCAAGGCAGCTACAGCAATGACCTGACAGCTGGCCTAACGCTTTATTCGATAGTCAAGCTAACGCTCGATTCGGGGGTTTTGAAGGGGTAGACGATGCATGAGCTAACAAGATGGTTGCGAAGTGATTTCGTTTTCGCGGGGATATTTTTGCTCGTAATTGGTGCCGCGAATGCCGCGCCAAACTCGGTTCTTAAGGGAAAAGCAATGAGTAACGAAGACAAGGGACAATGGAAGACGCACTGCGTAGGTCGACTACTGATTGATTTGCCCTCAGACGCTGAGTACGTTGGAGGCAGTTACGAATATGCTTTTGCGACCGTTGAGCGCCAGTCAATGGAACACAGCGCGTTCCGGCAAGAAGTTGACAAGCTAGAGGCGAAGCTAAAGGAAGGACAGCACAAATCGGGTTCATCGTTCCTGCTGGCCAAAGCGGTTCCTGACGAGAACACCCAGATTTTTGGCTATTGGGCCAATGAAAATCGCAGTTCCGCAATTGAGATTTCGGGCTACAAATGGCTCCAAGGCATGCGATATTTGATTCATAAACGGGCCAACTACGAAAAGATGGAAAGAGCCGTGTCGCGAATGGGCACAACGATCTCCATGCTTCATACGAGAGATGCTAGTCCTCCAACAGCGCCAGGATTCTGCGTTGAGCGCGCAATATTCGCTGATGAAGGCAGGAGCGGCAACGAAAGCCTTAATATTCGTTTTCGCCTGACAAAATATCCCGACGTCGTAGTCGATGTTGCAACCAATCTCAACGCAGGGGACCCACCCGAATCGCTGCTGTCGCGTAAGCCCGGCGTCCTTAGCGCATTGGGTGTTCTCGGCGCTACGTTGGGTGGAGTCCGCAATATCAAGGAAGGGGATCGCAAGATTGGCGACTATCCCGGCCAGGAATGGCTGATGAAGGCCCCTAACGACCACGGCCAACAGGCGCATCTATTCACCTGGGAGGCACCTGGTTTACACGCCGACGAACTCCGCCCGCAGATTCGTATCGACCTTCAGTCGGGAAATTTTGATGGCGGTCTTGATCCAAAGCCGATCAGCATGACCGATCAACAGATGCTGCAACTCTGGGACAAGATCCTCAACTCACTGCGACTGAGACCGACAAATGGAGCTAAAGACTCGACTGAGAAAAAGCCCTCTCAGCAATCGAATAGTGATGTGCTTCCGTTGGGAGAGCTAGTACGTACCGGCGCAAGCTGCCCACAGACTGGCTACTGGCAATGCCCCGAGAACGACATACAGGGCAGCACGCGACTGTTCCATGCTGGCGACACCATGCCGCCAGCCATTATTAAGCGCGACTTGTCATTTGTTGAGCGCCTTCGAGGGAGCAGCGATCAGCATAGCACCGGTACCGTCTGGCGCCTGGTGCGATATGAGGGGCCGAACGTCACGAGTATGCCAATGTCCCCGGCAAGCGACGATACCATCCAGCCACCAAGCGATGCCTAAGCATGCCTAACGTCATTCGCCTCAACGACCCGACCTCGCATGGGGGCAAGGTCGTCAGCGTCAGTGCGACATGGTTCACGGTCGACGGCATCCCCGTCGCCCGCGTCGGCGACCAATGCATCTGTCCTGTGCCGGGTCATAGCGTATGCGTAATCATCGAGGGGAGCTCCGAGCATGCCATTGGCGGAATTCCGGTAGCCTATGACGGCCACAAGACAAGCTGCGGGGCGACTTTGAAATCGACCATCACGACGTTTAGCTCCGCCTAGGAATTGCTCCACCTCACGTCGCGGTTGCGCCAGCCTTGGCCAGTCGTTAATATTATGTAAATTTTGTTAACTGGTGGCTGGCGCGCGCATGCTGGATGTATTGATTACTGTCGATGTGGAGATCTGGTGCGGTGGCTGGCAGGACATCGATGCCCGTTTTCCGGACGCATTTCGACGTTACATCCACGGCCCCACGGCAGGCGGCGACTATGGCTTGCCCTACCAGCTTAAAGTACTGTCCGACCACGGCCTGAAAGGCGTGTTCTTCGTCGAACCCCTGTTCGCCGCGCGTTTCGGGCGCCAGCCGCTGGCGGAAATCGTCGGCATGATCGAGGCGGCTGGCCATGAGGTGCAACTGCACTTGCACACCGAATGGGTCGATGAGGCGCGCGAGCCGCTGCTGCCGCCAGCGGCGGGCAAACGCCAGCACCTGCGCTACTTTTCCCTCGACGAGCAGACCATCCTGATCCGCAAGGGCAAAGCCATGCTGGAGCAGGCCGGCGCTACCAGCGTCAATGCTTTCCGCGCCGGCAGCTTCGGCTTCAACCGCGACAGCCTGCATGCGCTGGCCGCCAACGGCCTGCCATTTGACAGCAGCTATAACGCCACCTTGATGGGCCCGGACAGCGGGGTCATGCCCGGCACCCTGATGACCGACCCGGCCAACTGCGACGGCGTCACTGAATACCCGATGACGGTTTACCGCGATGGCCGCGGCCTGCGCCACGCGCAGTTGACCTCATGCTCGTCGGCGGAGCTGGAAGGTTTATTGTGGCAGGCGCTCGAGCAGGGCCGGCAGGCATTTGTCCTGCTGTCGCACGGTTTTGAATTGCTGAACACGGCCAAGACCCGCAGCGACCCGGTGGTGGTGCAGCGTTTCCGCCGCCTGTGCCAATTCCTGGAACAGAACCGTGACAGTTTCCGTACTGGCGGCTTCGCTGGCCGCCAGCAAGCTGTGGCCGGCATCCAGCACGGACCGCTGACGTCGCCATTGCACCGCACTGGCATGCGCATGCTGGAACAGGCTTACCGCCGGAGGTATGGATGAACCGCTGGGAATTGCGCCAGGTTCCATTCCGCTTCCAGCTCAGCGACCTGACCCTGGCCAGTTGCGCGCTGCCGCTGCAGGTGCGCCCTGAAAAGCTGGGCGCCCCGGTGCGCCAGGCACATGCGCTGCGGGCGCCGGTGCCGGAGCTGCTGCCGGGCAGCCAGGGCTTCCTCGAGCGCGGCGTTCCGCTCGATGAACAGGCGCCGCCGTTCCGCAAGGCAGGCGACTACCTGTGCTATGTGCCGCAGCATTATCGCCATTGCTTCATCGACCTCGGCATGGGCTTTGCCGCCTACCAGGCCAAGTTCTCGTCCAAGACCCGCGCCACCATCGTGCGCAAGGTGCGCAAGTTCGCCGAACAGGCCGGCGGTGAGCTGCGCTGGAAAAGCTACCGCACGCCGGACGAAATCGACACCTTCCTGCAACTGGCCCTGCCGCTGTCGCGCCGCACTTACCAGGACCGCCTGCTCGATGCCGGCCTGCCATCCAGCGAATCGTTCCGCCAGCAGGCACGCCGCTGGGCTGCCGGGGACCTGGCGCGGGCCTACCTGCTGTTCGATGGCGAGCGCGCCGTGTCCTACCTGTTTTGCCCGGCCAGCGATGGCGTGCTGAGCTATTCATACCAGGGCTATGACCCCGACTACATGAAACTTTCGGTCGGCACGGTGCTGCAATGGCTGGCGCTGGAAGACCTGTTCAACGAAGGCAAGTTCGCCTACTTCGATTTCACCGAAGGGGAAACCGAGCACAAGCGCCTGTTCGCCACCGAGCAGCGCCTGTGCGCCAATGTCTTCCTGGTGCGCCGCAGCCTGGCCAACAGCCTGCTGCTGCGCGCGCATTACGCGATGAACCTGCTGTCGGGATGGCTGGGGCGCATGGTGCAGCGCTTCGGCCTGAAGGCGCGCCTGAAGCGCATGCTGCGTTTTGGCCGGGTTGCCGCCACATGAAAGCGCTGCTCAAGCAACTGGCCCGTGCCATGCTGGGCGATTATTCGATCTACCGTGTCCTGCAGCGCAGTACCAGTGCCGGGCCGGTACCGATGCCGCCGCAGGCAGGGGGCTTTGCGGTCGGTCCGGTACAGCGCGCCGAAATCGAGGCTTGCCCCGACCCGGTGATGCGCGAGCAAGCGTTTTACGCGGGGGAGGGCTCCCGCGCGTACGCTTGCCGCCATGACGGCCAGATCGTCGGGCTGTGTTTCTACTGGTACGGTGAACGCTACCGCCCGCGTGGCTTCTGGCCGCTGCAGGACAGGCAGGCCAAGCTGGTGCAGATCATTACGTCGCCAGCCATGCGTGGCCGCAAGGTGGCGCCGGCACTGATTATCGCCTCCGCGGCCGACATGGCGGCACAGGGCTTTGACTGCCTGTTCGCCCGCGTCTGGCATAACAACTACCCCTCCCTGCGTGCCTTTGCCGCCGCCGGCTGGCGCCGCTGCGCCCTGGTGGTCGAACTGAATCCCCTGCGTCGGGCGCGGCCATGGCGGTGGCGTTTCCCCTAGGCAATCCGCCGGGCGTTGCGCTTAAGTCGCAATTGGCCGCCAATAGCCTTTCTTAAATTGTTTAAGTTGCAATTATCATGCAAAATATGTACTCAACTTTTCGGGTGCAGGAAATGACTTACAAACCGAACCTCGATTTGCTGCGTGCGGTGGCAGTACTGCTGGTCCTGATTTCCCACCTGATTACCGTAGTCAATCACCAATCCTCGGACAACCTGCACCGCTTCGGTCAGTTGGGTGTGGTGCTGTTCTTCGTGCATACCAGCCTGGTGCTCATGCAATCGCTGGATCGCCAGCACCTGCAGGGCAGTGCCCTGTTCCAGCGCTTCTATATACAACGGCTGTTCCGCATCTATCCGCTGAGCATTGTTTTCGTGCTGCTGATTTATGTGCTGAGCGAGAAGAATTTCACCCTGTACGAACTGTTCACCAATATCACCCTGATCCAGAACCTGACCTATACCCGCGTGATGAACGGCGTGTTGTGGTCCCTGCCGCTGGAAGTGCAGATGTACGTGGTGCTGCCGATCCTGTATGTCATCTTCAAGAACCGCCCGGTCGGCTGGCTGCTGGCCCTGTGGGCGATCACCATCCCGATCGCCTTGCTGCCGCCGCTGGTGACCTTGCGCCTGAATGTGCTGGAATACGTGCCGTGCTTCATGGGCGGCGTGGTGGCCTGGCGCCTGCAAGGCAGGGAGAGGCTCCCGGGCTGGTCATGGCCCTTGCTGCTGGCCGTATATTGCGCCGGTTTCGTGCTGCTGGCCAACCCGCGTACCGATAATTACGGGCGCTGGGTCGTGTGCATCTTCCTTGGCCTGACTATCCCGTTTATCCGCCAGATCGAGGCGCCGCTGCTCAACCAGTTGAGCAAGACCATTGCCAAGTACAGTTACGGGATATACCTGTTCCACTTCCCGCTGCTTGAATTCGCCTTCGACACCAACGGGCACTTGCCGTTCGCCGTGCAATGGCTGATTTTTGGCAGCACCATGTGGGCCGCAGCCTATTTCGGCTACCAGCTGATCGAGCACCCGATGATCAAGCTGGGCGCCGCCTGGAGCGAGCGCCGCAGCATCGGCAAGGCGGTAGCGCCGGCAAGTTGAACAGGGCATGATCCGCCTCAAAAACTAGGCAGGGATGGTCGGGCATCATGGCACGATGCTCAAGCCAAACCTCGACTTCCTGCGGGCGGTAGCCGTGCTGCTGGTGCTGGCGGCCCATGTGGCCGGCTATACCATCCGCACCAGCCCCATTTCGTTTGCGCTCGGCCAGGTGGGCGTCATGCTGTTCTTCGTGCATACCAGCCTGGTGCTGATGCAGTCGCTGGAGCGCCAGCAACTGGCCGGGGCCGCACTGTTCCGGGCCTTCTACCTGCAGCGTGCCTGCCGCATCTATCCGCTGGCTGCCGTCATGCTGCTGGGGATTTATGTCTTCATGGAGGCGCAGTGGACGCCGTTCGAACTGGCGGCCAACCTGCTGCTGGTCCAGAACCTGGTGTATGCACGCTATATGTCCAGCGTGCTGTGGTCGCTGTGCCTGGAAGTGCAGATGTACCTGGTGCTGCCCTTGTTGTTCCTGCTGTGCCGCCAGCGCGCCGTCGGCTGGCTGCTGGCGTTATGGGTGGTTTCGATACCGCTGGCGCTGCTGCAGCCGCTAGTGAGTGCCCGCTTCAGTCTGTTCGAATTTGCGCCCTGCTTCCTGGCGGGCGTGCTGGCCTGGCGCCTGGGCGAGCGGCCGCGCCTGCCAGGCTGGCTGTGGCCGCCGCTGCTGGCGCTGGCTTGCGCCGTCTTTGTGGCGTATGCCGAGCCGCGCAGTAATAACTATGGCCGCTGGCTGGTATGCCTGGCGGTTGGCCTGGCGATTCCCTGGCTGCGCCAGTTGCCTGCACCGCGGCTGAACCGGGCCAGCAAGTTCATCGCCAAGTACAGTTATGGTATCTACCTGTTCCATCCACCGCTGCTGCGGCTGGCCTTTCGCACGCTCGACACGCTGCATCCGTTCTGGCAATCGAGCCTGTTCCTGGCGCTGCTGGTGCTGCTGACGGGATTGGGCTATCACCTGGTCGAGCTGCCGATGATACGGCTGGGCGCGCGCTGGAGCGCACGCCCGGCAAACGCCGGGGTGGCGGCGCCGGCCGCTTAAGCCAGCGGGCGTGCGGCCAGCTGTTCCGGCGTCGAGTAGATGGTCAGGTTTTCGCCGGCCAGGCGCTGCAGGTGGTCGAAGAAGCCGCGCGCGGGAATCCACCACGATGGCGCTTCGCCCACCTGGCCGGCATGCAGCAGGCCGGCGCGCTGGAACTCGGCCATGAAGTAGTTGCGCAAGTCTTCGCGCGAACCGTGGTCGATGCGGCGTTGCGCCAGCACCGGGTCGAACGGGCGCAGCGGTACCTCGCTGCGCTGGCCGGCCTGGTCGATGCACGGCAGGCGGAAGGTTTCTTCACCCCATACCGGCACCGGGAAAGCTTCACCCATGGCATCTTCCAGCACATGGTAAAAGGTGACCGGACCCATCGATATCCCCAGCCCCAGTACCTTGGCGTTGTCCAGGTCGACAAAGCGCTGCCAGGGCGAGCCTTCGCCGAACACCGACGGCGCGCGGTGGTGGGCTTCGGTCAGGTAGGCCGCATGGCGGCCCCAGGCGGAAACCGAGTGCGTCGGATGCACGCTGCGCGCGATGCCGGCGCTGGCCAGGAAGGCTTCCGGCAGGCGGCCCATATTGGTGCCGTGCTTGCGCACGTCGAACACATAGTCCTTCATCTCGCAGGTGCCGCGGATCGAGCCGCCCGGCATGTAATAGGTGGGCAGCACCAGGGTGCCTTCCGGGCCGACCGCTTCCTGCAGCGCCTGCACCACGGTGGCGGCGCCGCCCTCCACATAGCCCAGGCTTTTCAGCGAGGAGTGGATGAACACGGCATCGCCCTTGGCAATGCCGAGGCTGGCCAGTCCTGCCACCAGTTCTGCGCGGCTGATATGGCGCTGCGTCTGCCGGATTTGCCGGGCGCTGCTGCGCCGGCGCAGCTTTTCCAGCA
Organism: Pseudoduganella sp.; assembly: GCA_036402315.1. GTDB lineage: Bacteria > Pseudomonadota > Gammaproteobacteria > Burkholderiales > Burkholderiaceae_D > Rugamonas. The sequence continues at coordinate 20,379 of DASWTB010000002.1, forward strand.
CGGCCTTGGCCAGGCGCTTGGCCTGCTTAAGCATGGCGTGCCTTGAGCAGATCCTGTTCCAGCAAATTGGAATCGATGCAGAACTTCACGGCCCAGTTCAGGAACTCGAACTTGCCGTAGGCGCCATCGACCGGGAAGGAGCCTTTGACGGCGCCGCGGGTTTCTTTCGGGCCGTCGACCTTGACGCTGCGCCGCACGTAGCGGTTCAGGCGCTGGGCCGCATCGAAGTAGCGCTGTTCGCCGGTCAGCTGGAACAGCAGGAACAGGCAATGGGCATTTTGCACCGAGCCGGTCAGGCAGGCAAAGTCGACTGCCGGGCGCCACTGGCTGTCCAGGCGTCCGGCCAGAAAGCCATCCGCGCCGACCGCGTCGACCAGGGCGTTGCCGGTGCGCACGGCGGCCGCCAGCAGTTCAGGGCGTTGCGACAGCAGGTAGCCTTCCAGCACGCCGCGCAGCACATAGCCAATGGTGTGGCTGAGCGGATGGACCGGGTCGTTCAGGCAGTTCGAGGCGAACCAGCCATTGGGCTGCTGCTTGGTCAGCGCCCACGCCACCTGGCGCAGGCCGGCCTCGCCGTAACCGTGGCCCGGCGCCACGCGCTCGGCGGCGAACAGACCCCACGACACATGGGTTTCATAGGCTTTTTCGCCGGGCTGGGCGAACGGGGTGGGATGCTTGCGCCAGCAGCCGTCTTCGTCGAGCGAGTCGCGCAGCCAGGCGGCGGCGCGGTGCATGGCATCCACATATTTCTGGTCGCCGTATTCCTGGGCGCCGGCAGCCAGGCCCAGCAGGATCTGGCCGGTATTGAAGGTGACCGGCACGCGCGGCGTCGAATCGACGCGGCCGCCCTGGAAGCCGCCTTCGGCGAACTGGATGGCGACAAACCAGTCCAGCATGCGGCGCGCGCGCTGGTGCAGCGCTGCGCTTTTCTGGCGGCCTGCCAGCTCGATCATGGTCGGCACGATATAGCCGGTGGTTTCGGGATAGGAGGTGGCCCAGCCTTTGACCAGGCTGAAGTCGCGCGCCACGCCGCCGTCGGCGGTAGCCGAATGGTCCTGAGCTGCGCACAGCCAGTCGGTGCAGGCGGCCAGCACGGCCTCGATGCCGGGGTCCTGCGCCGGCAGGCCGCGCCGGTCGGCTTCGCGTTCGGCCACGGCGCCCATCGGCAGCGGTGGCTCCGGCGTGAATTTGTTCTTGATCGACCTTAGCAGCTGGAGCATTTTTATCCCGTTAAATGTTGTCAATTGACCATCAAGATGATGCCAGCCGGGCTTCCCCCTGTCAATTTCAGGATTGCTGTAAGAATGACAATAAGATAAGATGCTGGACGATTTGATAATTGGCGGGCGGGGCGTTGGCGCTTGCGACCGCAAGCCAAGTCCCTTATCCTGATTGCAATCACTTTCCCTGGACCGTAAGTCATGACACCCACGTCCCCGCAGCTGGCCGCGCTGCAAGGCGCCCAATTGGAGCTGTTGTTTCCGTCGCCCGTCATGTATTTCGACTGGCCCGATAGCGAACAACTGAACCGGGACTTGCGCGATGTGGTGCTGGCGCGACGCACTACCAGTTGTGGCACGGTGAAGACCAATCGCGGCGGCTGGCAGTCCGATGCCGACCTGCAGGACTGGCAGGAAGAGCCGGCGCGCCGACTGCTGCAGCGCATGACCGGCCTGGCGGCCGAGTACGTGGCGCGCCAGACCGGCCGCGATCCGGCCGAGTTTGCCAGCGGCTGGAAAATCCGGGCCTGGGCCAATGTCAACGAGCAGGGCCATTACAACCGCCGCCATGACCACCTCGGCGTGCATTCGTTTTTCTCCGGCGTGTATTACGTCAACGTGGGCGATATCGAAGCGGGCCAGGCGGCCGGCGGCCGCACCCGTTTCGAAGACTGCAGCTTCGTGGCGATCGATGTCGACCGCAATGCCGATCCGCTGCGGCGCGACTACTTCATGTCCCCGCGCAATGGCCGCATGCTGCTGTTCCCGGCCAGCCTGATGCATTCGGTGGAAACCTACGGCGGCAGCCAGCAGCGCATCACGATTGCCTTCAACCTCTACCACCCCAGCTTCACGGTGCCGCGCCTGGACGAGCGCCTGCAGCAGGGCGACTGGTGGATGACCAATTTCCGCGGCCTGGTGCTGCTCAAGCGCAAAATCCCGGAAAAGCTGTACGCCATGCGCCTGTTGCCGCGCCAGCTGGCCGCGCGCAAGGTCAGCAACCCGCTTTCGCTCAAGGCCTGGGGCCGCCATTTTGACGCCGCCATGCAGCATGCGACTGCGCTGGCTTCTGAACATTTCGAGGCGCGCCGTAATGGCTGAGCAATCCTGCCAGCCCGCTCTCCCCAAGAACACTGCCCATCCCTGACCGCCATGTCCATATTTGCCGGAATTGTTGCCCGCCGCGCCGGGTTGCCCCTGCCGCCCGCTGTGATTGCCCAGTTGCGTACCCATTTGTCGCGCCATCCCGGCGACCAGGAACGCTTGCGCGAGGTGCAGTCCGGCCCCGCCTATATCGCCAGCCTGGAGCTGGGCGCGCTCGGCGGCAGTGGCGCCTTCGAGGCCGACGGCATGCATGCCTTCGTGGCCGGCGCCCCCTTGCTGCAGCGTGCCGCGGGCGAGGTGCTGGAGCGCGACGCCAGCCTGGCGCAGCTTGCCCATGACCTGGCAGCCGGCAGCGACGCCGGCTTGCGCGCCAGCCGCGGCACCTTCTGCCTGGTGGTCGCCGATGCCGCCGGCCGCGTCCACCTGGCCACCGACAAATGCGGCGTGCGCCCGCTGTACTGCTGGGTCCAGCCGGATTTCGTGATTTTCGCCACGGCCCAGCGCATCCTGGAAGCGCTGCAAGGCATGCCGCGCGAGCTCGACCTGCAAGGCGTGGCGGAGGCGGCCTGCTTCGGCTTTCCCCTGTCCGACCGCACGCCCTACCGCGATATCGTCTGCCTGCATGCCGGCGAAGTGCTGACCGTGGCCGGCGCCGAAGTGCAGCGCAAGCGGTACTGGCGCTGGGACGCAGTGCAGCCGCACCCCGGCGGCGGCGAGCCGGCGCCGCAGCGCCTGTACCGCGTGTTCCGCGAAGCGGTGCGGGCGCGCATGGCCGGCGACCATGCGGCAGCCGCCTTCCTGAGCGGCGGCCTGGATTCGCGCGCCATCGTGGCGGCCCTGCGCGATGAAGGCGTGGCGGTAGCCACCAGCAATTACGCGCCGGCCGAGAGCCAGGACCAGGGCCTGGGCGCCATGGCCGCCGAGCGCCTTGGCACCAGCCACACGCGCCTGCAGATGCGCCCCTTCGCAGAAGGCGACCCGTACAGCAAGGCCTCGGTGCTGGAGTGGCTGGCCACGGCCACCACCACGGCCGGCCCGCTGCCGCGTCCGCACGTGATCTGGTCCGGCGATGGCGGCAGCGTGGGCATGGGCCATGTCTACCTGACCGAGGCTATGTATGCCGCCCTGCGCGCCGGCAAGACCGGGCAAGCCCTGGACATTTTCAGAGACGTCAACCGCTGCTACCTGTCGGTGCGCCTGATGAAGCCCGAACTGGGGCGCCAGATGCAGCAGCTGGTGGAGCAGGGCATGCGTGCTGAACTCGATGCGCTCAATCCTTACGACCCGGCGCGCAAAATGTTCCTGTTCCTGCTGCTGAACGACCAGCGCCGCCACCTGTTCAACCATTTCGAAATGCTCGATACCACGCGCATCGAGTTCGAACTGCCGTTCTTCGATGCCGACCTGCTGGAAAACGTGCTGGCGCTGCCGGCCGATCCGCTGCTGCGCCACGTGTTCTACATGGACTGGCTGGCCTGCTTCGGCGGCGGGGTGCTGGAAGTGCCATGGCAAGCCTATCCGGGCCACGTGCCATGCCCGCTGCCGGTGCCGCAGGGCATGAGCTACCAATGGGACGGCGCCAGCGCCGAACAGTTGCGCCAGCGCGCGCGGCGCGGCGTCGACAGCCTGCAAAAGCTGCTGAAGGCGCCCGGTTTCGCCGGCAACTACCTCAGCCTGCTGGCCAGCTATGCGCTGCTGCTGGCCATGCGCCTGGGGCGCGGCCGCCTGTCCTTCCATCTGCACCTGCCCAATATCCTGCACCGCTACTGGGCCCGCACCCAATGAACCTGCAGTCCGAAGTCGCGCGCGGCGTCAAATGGGTGGCTGGCGCCAAGCTGGGCAGCCAGCTGATCACCTGGGGCGTCACCATCTTCGTGATGCGCCTGCTGGCGCCGACCGACTACGGCTTGCTGGCCATGGCCACCGTCCTGCTGGGCCTGCTGCTCATGTTTGCCGAAGTCGGCCTGGGGCCGGCGCTGGTGCAGCGCAAGCAAGTCGGCGAAGACGACTTCCGCCAGGCGCTGGGCGTGATCTGGCTGGTCAACCTGGCCCTGTTCGCGCTGGCCAATGCCGCCGCGCCGCTGGTGGCGGCGTTCTACCGCGAGCCGCGGCTGTTGTCGCTGGTGCATGTGCTGTCCCTGCAGTTCCTGCTGCTGCCGCTGCTGGTCCTGCCCGACGTGCAGCTGCAGCGCCGCCTGGCCTATCGCCAGCGGTCGCTGGTGGAACTGGGCGGGGCGCTGACGTCCAGCCTGGTCACCTTGCTGCTGGCGCTGGCCGGCGCCGGCGTCTGGGCCCTGGCGCTGGGCAACCTGGCCAGCCTGGTGGCGCGCGTGCTGGCGCTGAACTGTTACGCCCCCAGCTATTGGCGGCCGCGCTGGCCAGGGCAGGGCGTCGGCGCCCTGCTCGGCTTTGGCGGCAGCGTGACGGCGGCGCGCCTGCTGTGGTACTGCTTCATGCAGGCCGACGTCATGATTGTCGGCCGCGTGCTGGGCGACCAGCTGCTTGGCCTGTATTCGGTGTCGATGCACCTGGCCTCGCTGCCCATGCAGCGCATCACCGCCATCCTGAACCAGGCCCTGTTCCCGGTGCTGGCGCGCGCCCAGCACGATTTGCCGGCGATCCGCGCCGGCGTGCTGCAAGTGATGGGCTATGTCGGCCTGCTGGCCTTCCCCATGCTGTGGGGCATGGCCGGCGTGGCGCCGGAACTGGTGCATGTGGTGCTGGGCCCAAGCTGGGCCGGCGCGGTGCTGCCGCTGCAGGTGCTGTGCCTGGTCATGCCGTTCCGTTCCCTGGTGCAGCTGCTGCCGACCGTGACCGATGCACTGGGCCAGCCGGGCGTCGGCTTGCGCAACGTCATCCTGGCCTGCAGCGTGATGCCGCCGGCTTTCTATGTCGGCAGCCGCTGGGGCATTGAGGGCGTCGCCTACGCCTGGCTGCTGGCCTATCCGCTGGTGCTGCTGGTCAATATGCGCCGCATGCTGAAGGTGATCGGCCTGCCGTCGGCCGACGTGGCGCGGCGCGCCGGGCCGGCCGTGCTGTGCGCCGCCCTGATGTTCGGCGCCGTGACCCTGCTGCGTGCGCCGCTTGCCGGCCAGCCGCGCGCCTGGGCCCTGATGGCCGAAGTACTGGGCGGCATGCTGGCGTACGGCCTGGCCAGCCTGTTCCTCAACCGCGCCATGATGGCGGAATTGCGCGGCCTGCTGCGGCGCCGGGTGCCGACGTGAGCCGCCGCTGTTGCATGACCATCATTGAATTTTCCTATTGACACTTTTGGTGAGTTTCCCCGGCGCATCACCTTCTTATACTTGACCGCAACACCTGGCAAGGGGCGCCCGCTCGCGCCCCGCCCAAGCCATGCGGACCCCAGCTCCCGGTTCGTGCCAATCATTCCCATGCAGATAGCCGATAAGGAGCAACCCCATGCGCCTCAACACCCCTGTCACCAACCAGGAGTTCATGCTGGAAGAGGGCAAGACCATCGTCTCGACCACGGACCTGAAGGGCAAGATCACCTACGCCAACCCCTATTTCATCGAAGTCAGCGGCTTCACGGAAGACGAGCTGATCGGCGCGCCGCAAAATATCCTGCGCCACCCCGACATGCCGGTGGAAGCGTTTGCCGACCTGTGGTCCACCATCAAGGCCGGCATGCCGTGGAGCGGGATGGTGAAGAACCGCTGCAAGAACGGCGACTTCTACTGGGTGTATGCCAACGTCACGCCGGTGATTGAAGCGGGCCGGCCGGTTGGCTATATGTCGGTGCGCAGCAAGCCCAGCCGCGAACAGGTGGCCCAGGCCGACCAGCTTTACCGCGAACTGCGGGAAGGCAATCCGCGCCGCCTGCGCCTCGAGCGCGGCCGCCTGCGCCGGCCGGGCTGGCGCCACTGGGGCAGCCAGCTGCGCGATATGTCGCTGTCCAGGCTGATCGGCATCGGCATGGGGGCGTTGACCGCCTTCCTGGCGTTCCTTGCCATCTCCGGCGCCCTGAATGACGCGCCGCTGTGGCTGACGCTGGCCAATGCCGCCTTTATCGCGCTGAGCCTGTCGTTCTGGTACGCGCTGCAGCGTGCCATCGTGCGGCCGCTGCGCATGGCCACCAGCTTTGCGCGCAAGATGGCTGGCGGCGACCTGACCGGCGCCCTCGAAATCGGCGCCGACAATGAAATGGGCCAGTTGCTGGCGGCGCTGCGCCAGACCAATGTCAACCTGCACAGCATCATCGGCGACGTGCGCAGCAACTTCGATGAAATCCAGACGGCCACCAGCGAAATCGCCAGCGGCAACCTCGACCTGTCGGGGCGCACCGAGTCGCAGGCATCGAGCCTGCAGCAGACGGCGGCCAGCATGGAGCAGCTGACCAGCAATGTGCAGCAGAGTGCGGCCAGCGTGCACAGCGCCAACGAGCTGGCCGGCCAGGCCTCCAGCGTGGCGGCAGCCGGCGGCTCCATCGTGTCGCAAGTGGTGCAGACCATGGACGATATCAGCCAGTCTTCGCGCAAGATTCTCGACATCATCGGCATGATTGACGGCATTGCGTTCCAGACCAATATCCTGGCGCTGAATGCGGCCGTGGAAGCGGCGCGCGCCGGCGAGCACGGCAAGGGCTTTGCCGTGGTGGCCAGCGAAGTGCGCAACCTGGCCCAGCGTTCCGCCGCGGCCGCCAAGGAAGTCAAGCAGCTGATTGACAGCTCGATTGCCAAGGTCGATGCCGGCGCCAGGCTGACCACGAATGCCGGCGCCACCATGAGCGAGGTGATCGAATCGGTCGGCCGCGTCACCCGTGTCATGGACGAAATCCACCACGCCACGCAGGAGCAAAGCCGCGGCATCGGCCAGGTCAACCAGGCCGTGGTGCATATCGACGACATCACGCAGCAAAATGCCGCGCTGGTGGAGCAGGCCGCGGCCGCCGCCAGCAGCCTGGCGCGCCAGGCCGAATGGGTGGCGCAAGCGATCGCGGTGTTCAAGTTGAAGGAGATTGCCGCCCGCAGTGCGGGGCCGGCGCCGCTGCGTGGCCAGCGCCAGGTCATCGCCCTGTTGCAATAATCGTTTATCTTTTAGACAATGGCGGCGGCCTGCGGGCCGCCGCGTTGCTTTATGGTGCTTGCCAGCGAAAGGCTGTGACAGCTTTCCGGCTTCCGTGTAAAATTGACAAGCCGTATCAAACGAGCAAGTTAATTGGCAAACATTCCATACATTTCTGTCGCAGTTGGCCAACGGAAAGGCAGCTGAATTGTTACGCGCTTCATAGGGCGCGCTTCAGTTTTTCGCCGCCCGGCAGGCGAAATTGTGAACTGTGCATTGTAGTTGTCGGGCTTCTGGAATATATTATTAGCATAATAGTAAGTGATAATTCTCACGGGAATCGATATGGATCACAACAAGGTGGTAGCAGTCGTCGGCTTGGGCTATGTGGGCCTGCCTTTGGCGGTGGAGTTTGGCAAGAAGCGCAAGACTATCGGTTTTGACCTGTCGCAAACCAAGATTGAGAATTACCGCAAGTTCTGCGACCCGACCGGCGAAGTGTCGGAAGCGGAATTGCGCGAAGCGGCCCAGCTGCACGTCACCTACGACCCGGCGGCGCTGGCCGAAGCCGATTACATCGTGGTGGCGGTGCCGACCCCGGTCGACAATGCCCATTCGCCCGATTTCAGCCCGCTGGTCGGCGCCTCGACCACGGTCGGCAAGTACATGAAGAAGGGCGCCATCGTGGTGTACGAGTCGACGGTCTACCCGGGCGCCACCGAAGAAGTCTGCATCCCCGTGCTGGAACAGTATTCCGGCATGAAATGGCCGCAGGACTTCAACGTCGGCTATTCCCCGGAACGCATCAATCCCGGCGACAAGCAGCACCGCCTGACCACAATCTTGAAAGTGGTCTCCGGCGATAATCCTGCAACGCTGGAAGAGGTTGCTAAACTATATGAATCGATAGTGACTGCTGGGGTATACCGGGCTTCCAGCGTGAAAGTTGCAGAAGCCGCCAAGGTGATCGAAAATACCCAGCGCGACCTGAATATCGCGCTGATGAACGAGCTGGCAATCATCTTCGACAAGATCGGCATCGATACGCTGGAAGTGCTGCAGGCGGCGGGCACCAAGTGGAATTTCCTGCCCTTCCGTCCCGGCCTGGTTGGCGGTCACTGCATCGGCGTCGATCCCTACTACCTGACCCACAAGGCCGACATGATCGGCTACCACCCGCAGGTGATCCTGGCGGGGCGCCGCATCAATGACGGCATGGCCAAGTTCGTGGCCGAGAAAACCGTCAAGCAGATGATCGCGGCGGGCTGCCACATCAAGGGCGCGAAAGTGAACGTGCTGGGCCTGACCTTCAAGGAAAACTGCCCGGACTTGCGCAATTCGAAGGTGGCGGACGTGGTGTTTGAACTGAAGTCGTATGGCCTGGACGTGCATGTGCATGACCCGGTGGCCGATTCCGAAGAGTCGGTGCATGAATACGGTATTCGCCTGGAAAGCTGGGACAGCCTGCCGCAGGCCGATGCCGTGGTGGCTGCCGTGTCGCACAAGGAATTGCTGGCATTGTCGCTGGGCGACCTGTCGGCCAAGCTCAATCCGGGCGGCGTCTTCATCGATGTGAAATCGGCATTCAATATGGCAGGCCTGGAAGAAGCTGGTTACAGCGTCTGGCGCCTGTAAGAAAAATAGACTGGGGAAGCCTTGGAGGGCTGTTGTGGGCAAGTTTGACGACGTGCGGCTGCACCTGCGTGGCCAGCGATACCATTGGCTGGTGACGGGTGCTGCCGGATTCATCGGCTCCAACCTGGTGGAGGCGCTGCTCAAGCTCGGCCAGCAGGTCACGGGCCTGGACAACTTCGCCACCGGCCACCAGCACAACCTGGACCAGGTGCGCGCAGCCGTCGGCCCGCAAGCCTGGTCTTCGTTTGCCTTCATCCAGGGCGACATCCGCGACCTGGCCACCTGCCAGCAAGCCTGCGCCGGCAAGGATTATGTTCTGCACCAGGCTGCACTGGGTTCGGTCAGCCGCTCGATCGACGACCCGCTGCTGACCCACGGCACCAATGTGACCGGTTTCCTCAACATGCTGGTGGCGGCGCGCGACGCGCAAGTGAAGCGCTTCGTCTACGCGGCATCCAGTTCCACCTACGGCGACCATCCCGCGCTGCCGAAAGTGGAAGACACCATCGGCCGGCCGCTGTCGCCATATGCCGTCACCAAGTATGCCAACGAGCTGTACGCCGATGTTTTTGCGCGTACCTATGGCATGGAAACCATCGGCCTGCGCTATTTCAATGTGTTCGGCCCGCGCCAGGATCCGGAAGGCGCCTATGCGGCAGTGATACCGCAGTGGGTGTCCGCCCTGATCCGCAACCGTCCGCTGTTCATCAACGGCGACGGCGAAACCAGCCGCGATTTCTGTTTCATCGATAACGTGGTGCAAGCCAACCTGCTGGCAGCCATGGCCGACCAGCCGGGCGCCGTCAACCAGGTGTACAACGTGGCGCTCAATGAGCGCACCAGTCTCAACCAACTGTACCTGATGATGCGCGAGCTGCTGCAGGAGCGTTTCCCGCACCTGCAGCAGCACCAGGCGCAATACCAGCAATTCCGGGCCGGCGACGTGCGCCATTCGCAGGCCGATATCACCAAGGCGCGCGAGCTGTTGGGTTTCAATCCTTCGCACCGTATCGGCGAAGGGTTGAAGGAAGCCATGGATTGGTACGTCCGCCACCTGGCCCCGCAAGAATAGTTAACGAGACATGGCCGGAAGGCTCCGCGCGCTTTCATGGCCAGCATGAGCAGCAAAGCGGGAGGGAAAAAAAATGCTAAGAATCTCCAATCACTACATCTCCAAGGTTGTCTTCAGCCTGCTCTTCCTGGAGGTGTTGATCCTGATTGGCTCGTTCTACGCTGGTGCTGGTCTGCGTTTTTTCGACGGTGACCAGTTCGCCATACCGAAGCTCGACCACTTCTTCATGTCGGCCTGCATCTTTGCCGCCGCCATCGTGTTCAGCATGTCTGCACTGGGCATGTACCAGATCAATTTCCAGGAAGGCTTGCGCAATCCCTTCTTCCTGCAATTGATGCCGTCCTTCGCCATGGGCTTTTGCATCCTGACCCTGGTGTTCTACCTGGCGCCCGACCTGTATTTCGGGCGCGGCATCCTGGTGCTGGTGTTCATCATTTCGGGCGCCGGCATCCTGCTGGCGCGCGCCATGTTCATGAAAACCTCGCGCACGCATTTCCTCGCCACCCGCATCATCTTCCTGGGCAGCGGCGCCATGGCCAAGGAATGCGGCGAGCTGGCCACGCGCGAAACCAACTACCGCCGCTACGACGTGGCCGGCTATGTGGCGGTGCCGTCGGAAGAGATCTGCGTCCCGCAGAACCAGCTGCTGCACCTGCCCGAAGGCGGTTCGCTGGTCGCCCTGGCGAATGCCCAGCGCGTATCGGAAATCGTGGTCTCGGTGCAGAACCGCCGCGGCGGCGCCTTCCCGATCAAGGAACTGCTCGAGTGCAAGCTGTACGGCATCCAGGTCACCGATGCCGCCACCTTCTTCGAACGCGAAACCTACCAGATCCGGGTGGAGTCGGTGCAGCCTTCCTGGCTGGTGTTCGGCGGCGGCTTCGACCAGAGCTTCATGCGTACTTTCATGAAGCGCACGGTCGATGTGCTGGCCAGCGTCTCGCTGCTGGTGGTGTCGCTGCCGGTCATGATCCTGACCGCCATCGCCATCGTGATCGAGGACGGCGCGCCGATCTTCTACTCGCAGGAACGGGTGGGCATGGACGGCCGCGTGTTCCGCGTGCTGAAGTTCCGCAGCATGTTCAGGAATGCGGAAAAGAACGGCACGCCGCAATGGGCCGCCAAGAACGACCCGCGCATCACGCGCGTGGGCAATATCATCCGCAAGCTGCGCATCGACGAACTGCCGCAAATCCTCAATGTGCTGAAGGGCGAAATGTCCTTTGTCGGCCCGCGCCCCGAGCGTCCCTATTTCGTCGAGCAACTGACGGAGCGCGTGCCTTATTACAACGTGCGCCACAGCATCAAGCCCGGCATCACCGGCTGGGCCCAGGTGCGCTATGGCTATGGCGATACGGTCGAAGACGCGCTGCAGAAACTGCAGTACGACCTGTACTACGTCAAGAACAACAGCCTGCTGCTCGATGTGCTGGTCCTGATCGATACCATCAAGGTGGTCATGTTCAGGGGAGGCCGTTAAGGACATGGGGGCCTGATGCCGACCAGTATCACCGCCTTCAGTTACGCCAGCGCTGCGCTGGCGTTTCTGTTATTTAGCGTGCTGGTCCTGACCGGCTGGCGCCAGCGCCCCGACCAGCGCCCGCACCAGCGCGTGCTGGCCTGCGCCTCGCTGCTGACGGTGCTGTGGGGCGCGGTCATGTCCAGCGCCACCGGGGTGCCGTGGGCGCCGTGGGTGCTGCATCTGGCCGAATGGCTGCGCAACGCGGCCTGGACCGGCGTGCTGCTGGCCATGCTGGGACTGTGGCAGCGCGGCGCGCGCACCTTCCAGGCCAGCGTCGCGGTGTATGGCGCCATGCTGCTGGCCAGCCTGCTGGCGCCGCAACTGCCGGGCGCCCTGGCATTCCACGCGCTGGCGATCGGCCGCCTCGGCATGGCGGTGCTGGGCATGCTGCTGGTCGAGCAGCTGTATCGCGACCGCAGCATGCAGGTGCGCTGGGCCATGAAGTTTATCTGCCTGGGGCTGGGAGCGCTGTTTGCCTACGACTTCTACCTGTACAGCGATATGCTGCTGCTGCGCGAACTCGACCCCGAGCTGTGGGCGGCGCGCGGCCTGGTCAATGCCCTGATCGTGCCGCTGCTGGCGATTTCGCTGTTGCGCCGCGCTTCCTGGCCGTCCCAGCTGGCGGTATCGCGCCGCATCGCCTTCCATTCGGCGGCCCTGCTTGGCTCGGCCGTCTACCTGCTGGCGATGAGCATGGCGGCCTACTACCTGCGCTTTGTCGGCGGCTCCTGGGGCGGCCTGATGCAACTGGCCTTCCTGTTTGGCGCCACCTTCCTGCTGGCGGGCGTGCTGTTTTCCGGCTCCTTCCGCGCCTGGCTGAAAGTCTTCATCAGCAAGCATTTCTACCGCTACAACTACGATTACCGCGAAGAGTGGCTGGCGTTTACCCGCACCCTGTCGGCGACCGGCCCCAACCTCGGCGAGCGCACCATTTCCGCCCTGGCCGAGCTGGTGGAAAGCCAGGGCGGCGCGCTGTGGATACGCCGCGAGCAGCGCTTCGAGCCGCTGGCGTCCTGGCATGTGCAGGCCCAGCAGGCCAGCGAGCCGGCCGATTCCGCGTTTTGCCAGTTAATGGAAAGCAAGCAGTGGCTGGTGGAAGTCGCCGCCCACGCCTTGCACGACCCGGCTGTGCCGCTGCCGGCCTGGCTGCTGGCCTTCCCCAAGGCCTGGCTGGTGGTGCCGCTGCTGCTGCAGGGGCGGCTGGCCGGCTTCGTGGTGCTGATGGCCGCGCGCAGCGAAGTCAAGCTCAACTGGGAAGTGCTGGACTTGCTGAAGATCGCCGGCACCCAGGCCGCTTCCTACCTGGCGCAGCAGGAGGCCGACAATGCCCTGATGCTGGCGCGCCAGTTCGATTCCTTCAACCGCCTGTCCACCTTCGTGGTGCACGACCTGAAGAACCTGGTGGCACAGTTGTCGCTGATGACCGCCAATGCGGAAAAACATGCCGACAATCCGGAGTTCCAACGCGATATGATGGAGACCGTGACCCTGTCGGTGCAAAAAATGAAACTGATGCTGCAAAAGCTCAGCCGTACCGCCTCGCCCGAGCGCGCCGTGCCGCAAGACATCGGCCAGCTGCTGGCGCAAGCGGTGGCGCTGAAGGCGGCGTTCGAGCCCAAGCCTTCGCTGCAGCTGGCCGAAGCGGGCCTGAAAGTGCTGGCCGAAGGCGAACGGCTGGAGCGCGTGCTGGGCCACCTGATCCAGAACGCGATCGAAGCCACGCCGCGCGACGGCAAGGTGTGCGTGCGCCTGGCGCGCGACGGCGGCAGCGTGCTGGTGGAAGTGGCCGACACCGGCGCCGGCATGAGCGAAGAATTCATCCGCGAGCGCCTGTTCAAGCCGTTCGACTCGACCAAGTCGGCCGGCATGGGCATAGGCGCCTTTGAAAGCCGGGAATACATCCACCAGCTGGGTGGAACGCTGCAGGTGCGCAGCACGCCGGAGCAAGGCACCACATTCACGGTCAGCCTGCCGCTGTACCGCCAGCAAACCATTGAACAAGCCGCCTGACGGCACAAGGACCTGTTGTGAGCCAGAGCAAACCCAAGCTGCTGATTATCGAAGACGACCCCGGCCTGCAAAAGCAGCTCAAGTGGAGTTTCGACGACTACGACGTGGTGGTGGCGGGCGACCGCGAAGCCGCCCTGGCCCAGTTGCGCCGCCATGAACCGGCGGTCTGCACCATGGACCTCGGCCTGCCGCCCGATCCCGATGGCGCCACCGAAGGCCTGGCCACGCTGCAGCAGATCCTGGCGCTGGCGCCGGACACCAAGGTCATCGTCCTGACCGGCAACCAGGACCGCGCGCATGCGGTGCAGGCGATTGCCATGGGCGCCTATGACTTCCACCAGAAGCCCTGCGAACCGGAACTGCTGTCGCTGGTCATCAAGCGCGCCTTCTTCCTGCACGGCCTGCAGCAGGAAAACCGCCGCATGCAGCAAGGCAGCGCCGACACCCCGCTGGCCGGCATCATTTCGCGCGACCCCGGCATGCTGAAAGTCTGCCGCCAGGTCGAGAAAGTGGCGCCCAGTTCGGCCACCACCATGGTGCTGGGCGAATCGGGCACCGGCAAGGAAGTGATTGCGCGCGCCCTGCACCAGGGCAGCCCGCGCGCCAAGGAACGCTTCATGGCCATCAACTGCGCGGCGATTCCGGAAACCCTGCTCGAATCGGAGCTGTTCGGCTACGAGAAGGGCGCGTTCACCGGCGCCGTCAAGCAGACCAAGGGCAAGGTGGAAGCGGCCAACGGCGGCACCTTCTTCCTCGACGAGGTGGGCGACCTGCCGATGCCGCTGCAAGCCAAGCTGCTGCGCTTCCTGCAGGAGCGCGTGATCGAGCGCGTTGGCGGCCATGAGGAAATCCCGGTCGACGTGCGCATCGTCTGCGCCACCCACCAGAACCTGAAGGAGCTGGTGAAGGCCGGCCGCTTCCGCGAAGACCTGTATTACCGCCTGTCGGAAATCGTGCTGACCATCCCGCCGCTGCGCGAGCGCGACGGCGACGCGGTGCTGCTGGCGCAGCACTTCAAGAACCGCTTCTGCGCCCAGGAAGGGCGCGGCAACCTGCACTTTTCACCGGACGCGCTGGCGCAGATCGGCCACCACGACTGGCCGGGCAATGTGCGGGAAATGGAAAACTGCATCAAGCGCGCCATCATCATGGCCGACGGCCCGGCCATCACGGCCGACGACCTCGGCTTGTCCGGCGCGCCGGTGGAAGAAGAACCGTTCAACCTGCGCCAGGTGCGCGACGAAGCCGAATACCGCGCCATCGTGCGCGCCCTGGCCCGCGTCGAAGGCAATATCGTCAAGGCTTCCGAACTGCTGGGCGTATCGCGCCCGACCCTGTACGATTTGCTCGAGCGTCACGCCATCAAGGCATCGACGTCCTGACAGCTTCCGACTCCTGGTCCTCGGCGCCGGCACGCTGGCGGCGCACCCTGATGCGCTTGCGCGCCGCCTTCAGGCTGCCCGCCAGGGCCACCAGCAGGAACAGGGTCGACAGCCGCGGCACGTCGGTGATCGAGTCGAACAGGCCCACCATCATGCAGCCGGTCAGCGACGCCAGGCATACGGCGGCATAGCTGTCGCCGGCCAGGCCGCGCGATACCAGGCGCCCGCCGACCGCCAGCAGCAGGAAGGCGGTGGCGATCAATCCCACCCAGCCCAGTTCGAAGACCTGGTTCACCGCGAAATTCTTCACGTGCCAGGGCATGTGATTGCGGTCGCTGCTGAAGAACCAGAAGTCATTGGCGTCGGTGAAGCTGCCATTGCGGAGCAGCTCACGGCCCGTATCGAGCTCCACCAGGCTGACATTGTCGACTTCCAGCGGCGCCTTGTGCGAACGGTTGTACAACTCCAGCACCAAGGGCGCGCCCCAGGCGGCGCGCGCGCTGCGCACCGGCAGTTCGCCGGCAACGGTCTGCCAGCCGTCGGCCAGCGGCAGCTTGCTGAACTTGGCGACACCGCAATCGATCGGGTAGATCAGCCAGCGCAGGCACACCATCGCTACCGGCAAGGCATCGGCGCTGTTGCGGCGGATGTCAAGCTTGAGCTGGTAGCGCTTGCCCGGCTCCACATCGACGTGCTGCAGCATGCGTAGCACCTCGCCATAGCCTTGCGCATACTGGGCTGCGCCCAGGCGCAGGAAGCGGTTGCGCGGCTCGTCGACATAGCTGAAGGTGCCGGGTACCTCGCCATGCGTGTTTTGCCAGGTATAGGCTTGCGGGTAGCGGCCCAGGCCCTGGCCAAAGGCGGTGGTCATGGCCGTGTCGTCCATCATGTGCAGCGCCTCGCCCCAGTGCTCCAGGCGCACATTGAGGTCGTTGCCGACCGTAGCGAAGCGGCTGCCGGTGTAGTAGCTGCTGGAGATCGGGATCAGGGCGGCAAACACGATGGCGCTGAAAAAACTCACGGTCAGCGTGCCGCGATCGAGTTTCCAGGGCCGCTGCGGCAGCAGGCGGCTGGCGCCCATGGCCAGCGCCAGGGCGATGGCCAGCGCCATCCCCGGCAGCGCCTGGTTGCCGCCGTAATGGCGCGCCACCAGGGCCGCTGCCAGCGCTTGCGCCGGCAAGGCGGCCGCCAGCAGCAGCACCCCCCATGGCCGTTGCGCTTGCGGCCCGAGGGCCAGCAGGGCGGCGCCGCTGGCGGCGCACAGCAGCGGCAAGGCGTAGGCGACATAGGCGCCCTTGGCGGTGGCGCCGCCGGCACCGAGCATGCCGAGCGCGCCCGCCGCCAGCAGCAACAGCAGTGCCAGGCCGGCGGCCGCCAGCGGCTTGGGCAGGCGCGGCGCGGCGCCCGCCAGCAACAGAGCGGTGGCCAGCATGCCCAGCGCGGCACCGAGGCCGCGGTAGCCACCAACAGAGAACACCTGGCTCAGCACCCAGTAGGCAAGCACCAGCATCAGCAGCGAGGCCACCATGCTGCGCGCACTCAGGGTGCCGTTGCGCAAATGGTGGGCCGAGCCCAGCACGGCAATGACGCCGCCGGCCGCGGCATAGGCCAGGTAAATATCGCGCGAGAAGGTGGTCAGGCCGGCAAACAGGCCGAGGGCCAGGGCCGCCAGGCCCAGCGCCAGGCGGCGCGGCGGCGGGTGGTTGATCAGCCACAGCGTGACGAAGGGGAAGGCCATTGCCAGGTAGGCGTCCAGCGCAGCGCCGCCCGTATGCATGGCCGAAAACGGCGCGGTCGGGCGGTAATCGCTGGAGAAATTGAGCAGGCCGGGAAAGGCCAGGCGCTCCCACACCACGGCCAGGCTGCAGGCCGCCAGGCCCAGCAGCATGCCCGGCACCAGCAGGCGCTGCAGGTTGCTGCCATTGTCGCCGGCGGTGGCGCGCAGCAGCGGCAGCAGCAGCAGCGGCCACAAGACCCCTTTCAGCACGCGCAAGCCGTTATACGGGCTGGTGTAATTGGCGAAGGAGTTGGCGTCGAGCGCGGCCAGCGGCGTCAGGCCGCGCCAGGCAGCGATCGCGTAGCACAGCAGGAAAACCGCGAGCGCGAAACGTATCAGGCCCGGCAGCTTGGTGGGCGCCGGCGTGCGCCCCAGCGCCCAGTAGCCGGCAGCGCAAGTGGCCAGCAGCAGCAGGTCGAGTTCTTCCAGGAAGAACCAGCCGGTCCACGGGGCGAAGTCCAGTACCGGCAGCAAGGCCGGCACCACCACCAGCCAGGCTTGCGGACGCCAGAGCAGCAAGGCCAGGTAGCCACCCAGCAGCAGCGCCATCGGCAGCTTTGGCGCCGGGTAGACGCTGGCAGCGGCCAGCAGCAGGCCAAGGAAGGCCAGTGCCGCGCCGCGCCGCAGCAGCAGTGGCATCATGGCTTGGTTGATGCGGCCGGATCAGCAGGTTTGGACGCCGCTGTGGTGGCAGCCGCTGCCTGGGCGGAAGGGGCCGCCGCCGCTGCCGGGGCTGCCGCTGCCGGCTGCCCCGGGTTGGCTTCCGGCGCCGGTGGCGGTTCCACCCACTTGCCGGCCTTGACCAGCATTTGCTTCAGGGCCGGCATCGGGAAATTCAGCGCATACGCCTTCTGCGCATAAGGCAGGGCTTGCTCGTATTTCTTTTGCTTGGCGTACACCAGCCCCATGTTGTAGTTGATGGCCGGGTCTTCCGGCGACTTCGCCAGCGCCTTTTCCAGCATGCTCAAGGCCTGGTCGTTGCGGCCTTTCATGTACTGGTAGCGCGCATACATCAGCCAGGCGGTGCCGTCATCGGGGAAGATGCGCACCGCGCGCTCGAAATAGCATTCGATCGGATACTTGGCACCCGGCAACATGCCGCTCGGGTAGCGCGGCGCCAGCCGGATCAGGGCGTTCAGGGCGCGCGCGTGGTTCGGCATCACGCTCAAGGTGTAGTGGTAGTCGGCGCCGATGTCGCCCAGGCTGCCCGAGGTGCCCTTGATGCCCAGTTCCACCTCTTCGGTAAAGTGGCGGCCATTGACCAGGTTCATCGAGATTTCATTGGTCTCGCGGTAATCCCATTCCTTGCCGGACAGGCCGCCGCAATAGTTTCTGGCGCTGGCCGGGATGGCAGCTGCGCACATGATGGCAGCCAGCGTGAGCATCCGGTAGTTCATGCTTCCTCCGTGGAGCCGGCAGCAGCCGGCAGGGTGAGCGTTCGGGGCAGCACGCTGTCGAGCAAGCGTGCCAGTTCGGCCGTGCGGGCCTGGCGCGAGGCGCCGGCGACCGCGGCTGGCGTCGGCAACGGCGCCTGGCCAGCGCGGGCCTGCTGCAGGAAATGCAGCAAGCCTTGTTTGATGGCGGCGCTGTCGTCCAGCGGCGCGATGGTGTCGACGCCGGCGGCGCGCAAGGTGGCGGCCGTATCGCCGGCGGCATCGGTCAGGGCCAGGATCGGCCGGCCGGCGCGCAGGTATTCATACAGCTTGGCCGGGATCTGGTGGTTGCAGTTGCTGGCCTGCAGCAGCAGCAAGCCGTCGACCGACAGCATTTCCGCCAGCGCCGCCTGGTAGGGCACCGGCGGCGCCAGGCTGACCAGGTCGGTGATGCCGTGTTGCTCCAGCTGGGCGCCGACATAGTCGTCGTGGCTGGTGGCGCGCAGCACGATGTGCAGCACGCTGGCATCGATGGCGCCGGCCGCCTTCAGCTCGGACAGGGCGCGGAACAGCGGCACCGGGTCGCGCTCGGACGGGTAGATGATGCCGCTGTGGATCATGGTGAACGGCCGGCCCGGCGGGCGCTCGGCGGTCGCGCTGCCGGCGTTGCGGAAGTTCTCTTCGTCGTAGCCATTTTCCAGCACGGCGAAGCGCTGGCGCGGCAGGTCCGGGTAGCGCGTGGTGTAGGTCACCACGGCGCTGGGGGTGGTGCACACCACCAGCGCGGCATGGTAGACCGCCTTGCGCTCGATCCAGCGTTGGATCACGCGCAGCTTGGGGTCGCGCGGGTAAAACTCGTCGGTCATCGGGTCGCGCAAATCGACAATCCACGGCAGGCCGCTCAGCTTGTGCAGCAGGTAGCCGATCAGGGTGGCGCTGGCAATCGGGTAGGTGCTCCAGATTACTTGCGGGCGGTACTTGCGCAGCAGCGACAGCCCGGCCGGCACGGCGCCCAGGCACCAGCTGACGAAGCGGTCGGGCCAGGCCATCCAGCCCAGGTAGCGCCCGCGCCAGGCCAGGTGGCGCCCGGTATCGAGGGCGAAGGCGCGCCTGACCACGGCCTCGGGCGGGATTTCCGCCAGCTGCTCCGGTCCCTGGTTGCCATAGGCGCGCGGGTGGGCCGACAGCACCAGCGGTTGCCAGCCGAGGGCCGGCAGGTATTGCACGAACTTCAGCGCGCGCTGGATGCCGCTGCTGCCGCGCAGCGGCGGGAAGTGGAAGGCCACCATCAGGACGCGCTTTACCATGCCGCCACCCATGCCCCGGTCCAGTCGGCGACCTGGTCGCGCCAGGCGCGGCGCGAGAAGGTATGGTCGGCGCCGTCCAGCGTGTGCTGCTGGACGGACGGTTTGGCCAGCAGCCGTTGCCAGCTGGGCGAAGCCTTGCACATGTCGAGGAACTCCTGCGCCGTCAGGTCGGCGCTGCTGAAGATGAACAGGACCCGGCCCGGGAAGGCTTGCATGCCATCGAGCAGGCGCGCATGCAGGTCGGGCGT
>DASWTB010000003.1:0-3518 GCA_036402315.1 Pseudoduganella sp.
CCCTGGGGGAAGTAGCCGTTCATCACCGTCACCGGGTTGCCGTGCTGGTCGGCGAAGGTGCCGTAGATGAAGCGGCGCTGGGATTCCTCGCCATCGTTGGGGAAGCCCTTGTGCAGCTCCAGCGGCGCCTGGCGCGAGAGCAGGGCGACGCCGTAATGGCCCTTCTGGCCGTGGTAGTGCACGTGGTAGCCGAGCTGGCGGATCTCCGCTTCGGGGAACTGGTCGTCGGAGACCTTGGTTTCCTGCAGGCCGATCACGTCCGGCTGGTGTTTCTCGATCAGCGCCTGCAGCTGGTGCGGGCGGGCGCGCAGGCCGTTGATATTGAAGGAAACGATCTTCATGGAGGGCTACCGGCAGGGAAAACCGCGATGCTAGCCCAGCTCCCGCGCGGCGGCCAGCGTCTGGCGAGGGTAGGGCGGCGGTGCTACCTTGGCTGGCGACCCGTCGGATGCATAACAACAAGAAACTCCCAACAAGAGGTCAGCCTGATGCCCCACCGTACCGCCGAAGTCCGCCTGCTCGATCATGGCTACAGCCGCGAGGCCCGCTCGTTGCTGTATCACGCCTACCGCCACGACCCGACCTTCGCCTACCTGTTCGAGAGCGAGCGCCCAGGCTTCGACCAGCGCGTGCGCGCCACGGTGCGCGAGCTGGTGCAGCAGCATTTCGCCGAGGATCTGCCGGCCATCGGCCTGCTCATCGAGGAACGCCTGGTGGGCATCGCGCTGATCGCGCCGCCGATCCGCCGGCTGGGTATCACCGAAAGCTGGGGCTGGCGCCTGCGCATGCTGATGACCACCGGCTTCCGCTGCACCAAGCGCTATCTGGAATACCACGATGCAGTGCTCGCCTGCCTGCCGCCGGGGCCGTACCACGTGCTGCCGCTGCTTGGCGTGCACCCGCAGTTCCAAGGGCAGAAGCTCGGCGAGCAACTGCTCGCTGCGCTGCATGAATGGTGCGCCGAGGATGCCGGCTCGCAAGGCGTGGTGCTGGATACCGGCAACCCCCACTACCTGGAGTTCTACAAGCGCCAGGGCTACGAAGAAATCGGCGAAGTCGCGGTCGGGCCGATCCGCGAGCATGTATTCTTCCACCCCAATCCGCAGCCCGCGCAGCAGGCTGCCGGCTGACACAGCGACCATTGCCGTGTCAGTACCGGGCGGTCACACTGGCGCCCGTTTCCCCGCTGGGCGCCGTGACCCCGGCACAACACAAAGAAGGAACTCGCAATGGCACAAGTAACCCTCAAGGGCAATCCGATCCAGATCGAAGGCCAGCTGCCGCAGGCCGGCCAGCAGGCGCCGGCGTTCAAGCTGGTGGCCAAGGATCTGTCCGATGTCAGCCTCGCCAGCCTGGCCGGCAAGCGCAAGGTGCTGAACATCTTCCCGAGCGTGGACACCCCGACCTGCGCCACTTCGGTACGCAAGTTCAACGCCGAGGCCAGCAAGCTGGCGAATACCGTCGTGCTGTGCATCTCCGCCGACCTGCCATTCGCCCAGGCGCGCTTCTGCGGTGCCGAAGGCCTGGAGAACGTGATCAACCTGTCCACCATGCGCGGCGCCGAGTTCCTCAAGGACTACGGCGTGGCCATCGCCAACGGCCCGCTGGCCGGCGTCGCCGCCCGCGCCGTGGTGGTGCTGGACGAGAACGACAAGGTGCTGCACAGCGAGCTGGTGGCCGAGATCGCCAACGAGCCTGACTACGCGGCGGCCGTCGCTGCCCTGTAAGGGATGGCGTGATGAAGAAGGGAGGCCAGTGGCCTCCCTTTTTTGTGGTTCTTCACGGATTACCGGGGAAGGCGGCTTTGATTTTCATGAAAAAGAAGTCGCTGTCCCGGTAGCCGTAGGCCATACGTTTGATCACCTTGATGCGGTTGTTGATGCCCTCCAATTGGCCGGTATGCATGGGCCAGCGCACCCGGCTGAGGATGCCGCGCCAGTAGCCGCTCAGGCGTTTGGCAAACAGCATCAGCGCCGGGATCTGGCTTTCCCGGGCATGCCTGAGCCACTGTTTCCAGGCCGCCCGCCAGGGCCAAGCACTGGCGGCCGCCCACAGCGCCTTGAGCTGCGCCTTCATCAGGTACACGGTCATCAGCGTCTGGTTGGCGCTCAGCAGTTCTTGCAGGTGGATCTGCTGCTCGGGCTGGCGCAGGTTTTCCGGATTGCGCAACAGCAGCCAACGTGCCTGCTTGACGACCCGGCGCGCCGGTTTGTCATGGCGCAGCCGATTGGCCTCATCCACGCGCACTCGATCAATCACTTCCCGGCCGTATTTCGCCACCACATGGAACAGGTCGTAGACCACCCGGGCGTGCGGGCAGTGCTGGCGCACCTCCAGGTCGAAGGCGGTGTTCATGTCCATGGCCACCGCCTCGATGCGGGCGCAACCGGCCGGCCCCAGGGCTTCGAAGAACGGGCGGATGGCCTCGCGGCTGCGCCCTTCGCCGATCCACAGCACCCGCCGGGTCTCGGCATCCAGCACCACGCTGGCATAGCGATGCCCCTTGTAGAGGGCGAACTCGTCCATCACCAAGCGTCTCGGCACGGCCGGCGGCAGCGCGCTCAGTTGCGCCTGCAAGCAGCGTCGCTCCAGCAGGCGCACGGTGCCCCAGTGCAAGCCGAACAGCTCGGCGACATGCCGCGTCGGCAGGCGTGCGCACCAGAGCGCCACCGCCTCGGCCAGGCGCCGGGTCAGGCGGGCATGGCGCCCCAGCCAACTGACCCACTCGGTCCGCCGGCCACAGCCGCTACAGGCCAGGCGCCGCAAATGCACCCGCAGCAACACGGGGCGCCCCAGGATGGGTAGGTCGCGAATGTACCGCGGGCGGTACTCGTGAATGGAAGAGCACGGCTGCTGACAGCCGCCGCAGCGAGGGACCTGCTGCGGGTCGGGCCTCAGCTCGATCCGCAGCGTTTCGGCTTCGGCGTCGATGGAGACCACAGAAAACCCCTCCCAGAACGGAGGGAAAGCGGTAGCATTTGGCATCAGAACGGCGGTTTCGGTTTAAGGGTTTGCTCGCACAAACATCTTCAACCAAATCGCCGTTCTTTTTTCATGGCTCCCCGAAAATCCGTGAAGAACCTAAAAAAAGGCCACCCTTGGGTGGCCTTTTGCATTTGTAGTGATGTCAGTCGCCGCGGTACTCGCAACCACTGGTGCAGGTCTCGTGGATGCGGACGCGGGAGAGTTCCGGGAGCAGGGGTTTGAGTTGCTGCCAGATCCACTTGGAGAGCACTTCGCTGGTGGGGTTTTCCAGGCCGGGAATCTCGTTGAGATAGTTGTGGTCGAGCTGTTCGTAGAGCGGCTTGAAGATTTCCTTGATCTCGGAGAAGTCGCGGATCCAGCCGGTATAAGGGTCGACCTCACCCTCGATGTAGATGGCGACGCGGAAGGAGTGCCCGTGCAGGCGGCCGCATTTGTGTCCAGCGGGCACATGGGGAAGGCGGTGCGCGGCTTCGAAGATGAATTCTTTGAACAGTTCCACTTGAATAACGCTCTTGAAGTGACGGCCAGGTTCT
>DASWTB010000004.1:0-8237 GCA_036402315.1 Pseudoduganella sp.
GGGACGCTGCTTTGGGAGCCGGCGTCTGTGGATAAGTGTACCAAATGACAGGGGGGATTCGCGGTGGGCGCAGCCCGCCGTGAATCCCCCCCTTAGTCAGTTCAATAGGTTAATTAACGGAGTAAACGATTTATATCGTTATACATTCTGACTTCAGCGCTACGACACCGACAAGTCCGCCTTCCCAACCTTCTGTTTCTGCTCCCGCGCCTTGATCCGCCCCTTGGCCGCCATACTGCTGTGCTGGAAGCGGTAGGAGTCGTTGCCAGTCTCCACGATGTGGCAGTGGTGCGTCAGCCGGTCCAGCAGCGCCGTGGTCATCTTGGCGTCGCCGAACACGGCGGACCATTCAGCAGAGCTCAGATTCGTCGTGATGGCCACGCTGGTATGTTCGTACAGCTTCGAGAGCAGGTGGAACAGCAGCGCGCCGCCGGCCTGGCTGAACGGCAGATATCCCAGTTCGTCGAGGATGACCAGGTCGATCCGCATCAACGACTGTGTCAGCCGACCGGCCTTGCCTTCCCGCTTCTCGCGCTCCAACGCATTGACCAGATCGACCGTCGAGTAGAAGCGCACCCGCTTGCCCATTGAGGCAATGCCCGCCACCGCGATGGCCGTCGCCAAATGCGTCTTGCCGGTGCCGGGGCCACCGATGAACACTGCGTTCTGCGCCGTATCGGTGAAGGCCAGCGTGGCCAGTTGCCGCACCAGGGCCTCATCGACCCTGGATGCCGCGAAGTCGAAGCCGGCCAGGTCGCGGTGCACGGGGAATTTGGCGGCGTTCATCTGATGGTTCACCGAACGCATGGCGCGGTCCGTGTGCTCGGCGCGCAGCAGGTGCTCAATCAGCCATTTGGACGACGACACGGCGTGTTCTCCTTGCGCCACCAGATCGGCCCAAGCGTCGGCCATGCCGTGCAGGCGCAGGCCCGTCAATTCCTTGATCAGGTCACGCATGGTTCGCCTCCACGCTGCTGCCAGCCGTCTCGCGCAGGCTGTCATAGCGGCTGGTGTTGGCTGGCGGCGCCTCCTTCAATACCAGGCTGGTCTCGGCATGCGCCGGCGGCGGGGCGGCACTCAGGCGGGCCAGCACATTCTCGACGTGCTCGACACTGAGCACGCCGGACTCGATCACCAGCTCCACCGCCACCAGCACCGCCGGCAGGCCGGCGCCGGGCACGGCCGCCAGCACCTGCGCCATGAGCCGGTCGCCGCCGGCGTGGCGCAGCAAGCCTTGCCGCAGCCGCTACAGCGGCGCGGGCATGTCGGCAAAGGGGGCGCCGTTGCGCAACGCACCGGGCTTGCGCTGCACCAGCGGGACGTAGTGCTGCCAGTCGTAGCACACCTGCTTGCGGTCGACGATGCGTTCATGGGTGGCGACCAGCGCATCGCCGGCCACCACGCACACGCGGGTCGGGTACAGCCTTGTGCTCACCATCTGCCCGGCCAGCTCGCACGGCACTGAATAACGGTTGCGGTGCACGGTGACCAGGCAGGTGGACGACACCCGCGCCGCTTTTTCCAGGTAGCCGTCGAACGGCGCGGGCATGGGCATCAGGTGGGCCTGCTCCTGTTCCAGCATGTCGGCCACGCTCAGCGCCTCGTACTCCGGGTGCTGCAGTTCGCCCCACAGCGTCCGGCAGCGCTCTCCGAGCCAAGCGTTCAATTCAGCGAGGGAACCGAACTGGCGGTCCTAGGCTTCGACCCAGATCCGGCGCCGGCTGTCCTGCACGTTCTTCTCCACCACGCCCTTTTCCCAGCCCGAGGCCACGTTGCAGAAATCGGGCTCGAACAGGTAGTGCGCGCACATGACGGTGAAGCGCGTGTTGACCACCCGGCCCTTGCCTTTCTGGACCTTGTCGACCGCCGTCTTCATGTTGTCGTAGATGCCGCGCCGGGCCACGCCGCCCAGCGCCGTGAACGAGCGGGTGTGGGCGTCGAAGAGCATCTCGTGCCCCTGACTGGGATAGGCCACCAGCCAGAAGGCGCGGCTGGCGCACAGCTTCATGTGCGACACCTGCAGACGCCGGTAGATGCCGCCGACCACCATGCCTTCCTCGCTCCAGTCGAACTGAAACGCTTCGCCCAGCTCGAAGCTGAGCGGGACGAAAGCCTCTGCCGCCTTGCCTTCGCGGCCACGCCATTCCCGGATGAAGTCGGTAACCCGGCTGTAGCTGCCGGCGTAGCCTTGGGCCCTGAGTTGGGCGAACAGCGCTTTGCCGGTACGCCGGTTCTGCTTGTTGCGGTGGGCGTCAGCTTTGAGGGCCTGCTCCAGCGTGGCGTGGCACTCGTTACAAAATGAGAGATTTCTCAATTGACATAAGAGTAGGCTTTTGCTCTGTCGTTTCGCGCATTGAAATTAATCTAGCTCGATTCGCCAGGCATTCGCTTCCGCCAAAGAGGCTCAACTATCTAGCCCCAGCCAACGCACCATTTCCAATTGTGACCTCAAATGAGAATCAATTAGCCAGGAGGGTAATATGAGCATAGTATCGATCCGCACGCAGCGTGCGCTAACAGCCGCTGCATTTTCTATTCTCGCCACGCTGCAACTCGGCACGGGGCTTGCCCAAGTTCCTCACGACGTAACGCACATACAACCTACCGCAATTCTCTCGTTAAAACATCCGCTTGAAACCACTCCAGTGCGCGAGCATAGCCCAATCCAGGTGCCGTTCCGGTTGGAGATAAGGCCAGGCTTGGCTGGCGCAAAACCTACAATTGACGTAGCGGTATGCGAGGAGAACACTAATAACTGCTTAGAGTTTCCCCGAGTGACACCACCCTGGACGAGCCCGCTTGGCAGCAAACTACCGATTCGAGCACCAGTTGCAGGAGCAGCGATGCCGATCACATTCGTAGCATGCGTCTCCAGTCGAGACAATAGTCAAGTTCTGGGCTGCGGCCACCAGCTCGCCAGCGGTAATACGAAGGTGGATGTCGCGATGAGTTTCAGTGTGTTCTTCGATAGTTTCACTATCCAACATACTCGCGCGCATAACAAAGACACGACTTTCTATTACCTCGCGGGAGTTGAAAACCGGCAGAAAATCCCGGAAGCGCATAGCTGCAGCGGCAAACTAGGTCCGTTCATTGAATCAAATGTCTTTTGCCTGGGCCCTACTTCGGCGGGCGACATCAGCGATGGCACGCACAAACTCAGTAACATCCGAGTTGGCGAGTTTGAATGGGTTCCAGGATCAACTAAGAGCGTTACGTTTGCATTTGCAACTGTGAATTACGGCACGCCAAGAGGCGTTGGGCCGGTGGTGGACATGCGATCTATTGCCCTCAATCATGTCCTGAGCAAGCTCGACGCACCGAACTCAGGAGTATTAGAGGACTTTACCTCGGAGATCAATGATCTAGACGGATGGCGCGGATGCGATGGTCCAACAGCCGCAGGTGCGAAACGCATCTTCAATTTCCGTGATAGCTCTCAGCAGGAACCGACTATCGACGAGCTTACTCGGGACAGCGGAGAATTCACAACCTCCAGCAAAAAGTTTGTAGTTCCTAGCCAGACTGGCTGTGGTGGAAGCTCAGTCTACCAAGTACGTTGGACCGTCAAACGGAACAGTTGGAAGCAGTCCTGAAATAACGCGAGGAATCCAAGCGAACTTCTTCGAGTCTCGCTATCCTTTTGGGGACTGGGCGCGCCAAACTATTGCATCACAGTGTTGACCGAAGTTCGGTAACGACTGCAATCCCTACAATTTCCAATGCAAAAAAATAAGGATGAACGTTGAATTGAAAGTTAGCTCAGCGGTATGGAAAGCGTGTAAGCGTAAAGCCAGCACCGTCTGGACTCGGTAACCGCCTCCGGGCATGATCGAATTTTGGCACCTCAGTTGTGCCCACAAATTCGATTATGGACACAAATTTTCAACCAGTCATTCAGCGCGGCCCGCGCGGAAAGTATCGCCAGCACTCGCTGGAGTTCAAGCGCACACTCGTGGAATTGACCTTGCAGCCAGGTGCGTCGGTGGCACGCTTGGCGCGCGAACACGGCGTCAATGCGAACCAGGTGTTCACCTGGCGCAAGCTGTATGAAGCAGGACAGTTGGCGGCCAGTGCATCGGTGCCCGAGAGCGAGCTGCTGCCAGTGGTGGTGACGGCGCCGGCGCAGGCGCCGGCATCGGAGTCTGCGCCGACCGGCATTATCACGCTTGAGATTGGGCGTGTGCAGCTGCGTATTGAAGGCCAGGCCAATACCGCCACGCTTGCCCAAGTGCTAGAGCGCGTGCTGCGATGATCGGCCTTCCCGCAGGGACGAAAGTTTGGCTGGCCGCAGGCGTCACTGACATGCGTAGTGGCTTCAATGGACTGGCTGCCAAAGTACAGACGGCACTCGCAGAAGATCCCTTCAGCGGCCACGTGTTTGTGTTCCGTGGCAAGCGCGGCGATCTGATCAAGCTGCTGCTGTGGTGGTCCGGCGACGGCTTGTGCCTACTCGCCAAGCGGCTGGAGCGCGGGCGCTTCATTTGGCCGCAGGCCAGCAGCGGCAGCGTAGCACTGACGCAAGCCCAGTTGTCGATGCTGTTGGAGGGAATTGACTGGCGCCGA
Source organism: Pseudoduganella sp. (assembly GCA_036402315.1). GTDB lineage: Bacteria > Pseudomonadota > Gammaproteobacteria > Burkholderiales > Burkholderiaceae_D > Rugamonas. Next base: position 4,567 of record DASWTB010000004.1, read on the forward strand.
CCGGAACGTACCTGGCGCCCGCAATCGGCCTTGTAAACATGATACGACCCGCGTAAACTGGGACGCATGCTCAACGCCGCCGACCTACCGAACGATATCGAAGCGCTGAAAGCCATGCTGCTGGCGCATGAGGCGGCGTTGGTGGCGCGTGATGCGGCGCTGGCAGCCAGTGAAGCGAAGGTGGCGCACCTGAGCGCGGAGCTGTCGACGCGCACCGCCGAGATTGAGCATTTGAAGCTGGTACTGGCGAAGTTAAAGCGTATGCAGTTCGGCCGTCGGTCTGAAAAACTGGATCAGCAGATCGAGCAGCTGGAACTGCAACTGGAAGACCTGGAAGCTGAAGCAGCTGTGGCGGAAGCACAGGCACCGGCGGAAGTGGCACCACGCAAGAAGGCCGCGCGTAAGCCGCTGCCGCCCCACCTGCCGCGCGAGGAACGGTTGCAGATGCCCGCCAGCGACGCCTGCCCGGAGTGCGGCGGCACTCTGAAGCAGTTGGGTGAGAGCGTGTCAGAACAGCTGGAGTTTGTGCCGGCCAGCTTCCGCGTGATCCGCCATGTGCGTCCCAAGCTGGCCTGCGCCTGCTGCGATGCCATCGTGCAGGCACCGGCCGCCAGCCGTCCGATTGAGCGCGGCCTGGCCGGCCCTGGCCTGCTGGCGCATGTGCTGGTGGCCAAGTTTGCCGACCACATCCCCTTGTACCGCCAAAGCACCATCTACGCGCGCGAAGGTGTGGACCTGGAGCGTGCCTTGCTGGCCAGTTGGGTCGGCGCGGCTGGAGCATTGCTGCGCCCCCTGGTCGACGCACTGCGCCTTCATGTGTTTGCCGCCACGAAGCTGCATGCCGACGACACGCCGCTGCCGGTGCTGGCACCGGGTAACGGCAAGACGCGCACGGCGCGTCTGTGGACCTACGTGCGCGACGACCGCGCTAGCGGCGACAGTGCACCACCAGCCGTGTGGTTTGCCTACACGCCCGACCGCAAAGGCGAGCATCCGCAGGGCCACCTGGCCAATTTCAGCGGCATCCTGCAAGCCGACGCATATGCCGGCTTCAATCCCGTTTACGAGAACGGCCAGGTGCTCGAAGCGGCATGCTGGGCCCATGCCCGGCGCAAGTTCTATGACCTTCATGCAGCGCGGCCATCGGCCCTGACGACCGAAGCGCTGCGCCGGATCGGAGAGCTGTATGCCATCGAAGACAGCATACGGGGCAAACCGCCTGACGAGCGATGCACCGCTCGCCAGCAGCATACCAGACCGCTGCTCGACGACCTCGAACGATGGCTCCACGCCACGCTCGCTACGCTGTCGCGAAAGTCCGATACGGCGGCCGCCATCCTTTACTCGCTCAAACTGTGGCCGGCGCTGACGCGCTACTGCGACGACGGCCGCATCGAGATCGACAACTCTGCCGCCGAGCGCGCCCTGCGCGGCGTGGCTCTGGGCCGTCGCAACTTCCTGTTTGCAGGCGCTGACAGTGGCGGCGAACGCGCTGCCGCCATGTACGGGCTGATCGGAACGGCCAAGCTTAACGGTGTCGACCCCGAGGCTTGGCTGCGCTACGTGCTGGCCCATATCGCCGACCATCCTGTAAATCGGGTGGGCGACTTCCTGCCTTGGAACTGCGCCGACAAACTCGCCGGCGTTTAACTCCGCTTCCCTGCGGTGTTATGAACATCATCGGTTAAAGTAGCGCTTCCCTCAAGACGGTACTGCGTTAACGCTTACCGACGGTAAGCGTCATGGCGATTTCCTCTCGAAGTAAATTTCATGCCCAATCTCGCGGGCTTGGGCTAGCTCCAGATCGAATACGCCCATGATCAGGATCAAGCACTCATGCCTCTTGAATCCATTTGCCATCGCTTGAAGATACACCTCGTGAGCCGTGGCGCCATGCCGTTTCATATCGAAGTATGGTGAAGGGTCTTGGCTCATTTACATTCTCAAACTGCTTGGTGAAGGCGAAGAGGATCTATCGCCAGCACCAGTAGTTCTGCGTCATCTTGTTGTCCTTGGAAGGGCTTAATGCCAACATGATTCCTCGGTTGCCGCACAAGCTTCTCCGGAGAGTCGTCCACCATGACGATGCGCTCAACTTGGTACCCTTGGCTTTGAACCTTGCGCAGGTCCTTAATGTAGACGTAGCCGTTGGATTGGGAATGAACGCGTTGTACGCATCGATCTATGTCCCAGGCAAACTTTACTTTGAATTGGCTGCCGAATACCTCCTGCACCACTACATCAACATATTCACGTGACGACGACGACCAGACCGCAATGTCATAGACTCGACTGACTGGGTGAGGAGTTCGTTCACATACGGGCGCTTATACACGAAGTACTCCAGCCATTCGAAATCGGCGGGATAAGGGAGCGGTTCGGTCGTTGCATGCACGAGCGTTTCGTCCAGATCAAAAATCAGCAGTTTGCGCGTCATCATTCTGCGAGTAACTCGAGTTCAACGTCCTCAGGCCGAAACGCTGCCAACCATTGAGTAATGCCGCAACTGTCGCTGCATTCCAGCTCATAGCCAGGCGGCTCAGTATAGATTTCGATGATCGTTGCGACATCACCCACAGCCGGTGGACGCAGATTGGATTCGTCATCAGTCCTGCCTGGTGGCTCTCGTAGTTCTTTCAGGCGGACGACGTCGTATTGTTTGAATCTCATGGTGGAAGGAAGTATCGCATTATCTGACCTCCCTATCGAGTATGCCTCAACGGGATGGTTGATTTCGGGCTGTTCTGACGAAGTGGGATCTTATGCTGGCGCTGTCGAGATTGAGTACAGCCGTTGTATTCCTGCTGGCGTGCATTGTCGGTCCTAGCTGCAGCTTTGCGTCAGAAGCCGCAATAGATCCGCTGTGAAGTTATCGCCCCGGCTGAGAAGATCGAGCACGCTTTCTCGTTGACTTCCAGCCTGCGATTGGTCCTCGTGCCCGGAAGAATAGCGAAAGTGAAGCATGCCCAGCCAATAATGGCCGGGTTCAGGCAAACAGCCATGACCCATACTTGTCAAGCGCCACCTTTGTTTAGGTTATGCTGATTGAGCTTGGCTTGCAAATAGTAGAAGGCCCATGGGCTTGATTCCATGGGTCTTTGATTCGGCGTAGTTCCAGCGGCGACGAGCATGTTCAGAAAGAAGCCGTTAGCCAGTCTTCAGTCGCAAAGCCCATGCCACCAGTACAATTGCGTTGGAACTTCATGGAACCCAAGTTATATCGATACTGCACGAAGAGAAACTCAATTCCAACCATGATACGACCATTCGAAATAACAGCAATGTTTCGCCATCCGGGTAAGCTGGACGTGGCAACCCTACTCGGCGAATTGTTCCGTCTCACACCAGCGATGCAAGCGTGCTCGCCGTTACTTGGTTCATGGCTCTTGAAGGGCAAGAGTAAAGAGGACGCGCTGCGTTACCCGGTATTCGATCCAAACGGTGCCTCACCCGCCGCGCTTGCAGTGCTATCCGAGGCGCTGAAGGACGACGTTGACCCACGCATCGTCAGTATATGGAATGGACATACTGGGGATGAGGGGGCTTCGCTGCAATATGTCGCGCGACCGGCGCCGGAAGTGAGCATGTTGGTACTGCGTGCGATGTCGAAAGCGTTTGCTTCAGACTGGAAGGCGGCCAGCGAATTGGTGAAGGCCTGTGTGAGCATCTGG
>DASWTB010000005.1:0-7223 GCA_036402315.1 Pseudoduganella sp.
GGTCTTCTTGCTGAAGCTATAACGAATGCTCGAATCCACGATCCATTTCGCGTCCCAGGTCTGCAGCGGGCTGAAGCCTTCGCCCTGCACTTCGCCGTAGTAATTGGCGCGGGCGTTCACGTTCCATTGGCCGATGGTGTAGTCAGCCGCAACAACGTGGTGCTTGCGCGGCTGGCCGCGCTCGATCAGGGTCACCTGCGCCTGGTTGAACAGCTGTTCGCCGGTCAGCAGGCTGGATGGCGAGTGGCGCTTGGTGACCTCGGTCTTGTTGAAGCCCAACTGGCCGGACAGCACCAAGGTCGACGAGGTGAACTTGGTAGTATGGTCGGCAACAATGTCCAGGCCCTTGGTCTTGGTATCGACCGCGTTGGTGAAGAACTGGGCCTGGCCTACCTTCAGCGGGTTCAGCACGTCGGCGATCGGGCCGCCGCCGGCTTCCGGCGAGATCTCGCTCGAGAACACAATGCGGTCCTTGATCTTGATCTGGTACAAGTCGGCGGTCAGCGACATGTTCTTCGCCGGGCGCAGCACCATGCCCACCGACGCATTGCGCGAGGTTTCTTCCTTCAGCGGCTTGATGCCCAGCGCGGTGGTCACCGCACTGCCCTCACGCGCGGTCAGGGTTTCGGTCAGCTGGCCTGCCTGGTTCAGGTTGGTCGAAACCGAGCTGTAGAACTTCTGCTGCACGCCTGGCGCGCGGAAGCCGGACGACACGCTGCCGCGCAGGCCGAATTCCTTGGTCGGGTCCCAGCGTGCGCTGAATTTGCCGGTCGTGGTGTTGCCGAAGTCGGAGTACTTCTCGTAGCGCACGGCGGCGGCCAGCAACAGGTCCTTGACCGGACGGTATTCGGTATCCAGGAACAGGGCGATATTGTGGCGGCCCTCGTCCACTGCGGTGGCCGGGGTGTAGCCAGGGAAGCCCTGGGTGCCGGATGCCGCCACGCCGCCATTCTGGTTGGTGATCGCGATAGCCGGGTTGTTGGTGCGGCCGTACTGGTAGGACACCGGATCGCCAGCGACGATCTCGTAATTGTCACGGCGGTACTCGAAGCCGGTGGCCACGAACACTTCTTCGCTGCCGAATTTGACCGGCCCCTTCACGTCGGCGTTGAAGGTGGTCTGGTCGAACTTCAGCTTGCCGGTGTCGGCCTCGAATGGCGACTCGGCATAGATGCCGCCGCCCGGTTTCGGCTCATACCAGTAGGAGACGTTGATGGTCTGCTTCTCGTGGAAATCGAGTTCGCTGCGGCCGTGGTTGATGCTGATGTCGGCCTTCCAGTCGTTCGGCAGGTCGCGGCGATAGCCGAAGGCGAACGACGCGTCCTTCACGGTAGTGCGGATATTCGGCAGGAAGCCTTCCGGATACACGGCCGGCACGTTGCGGCCGTCACCCTTGGAACGGAAGAAGCCGGACGAATCGCCCTTGCGCTTGGACACGCCGCCAAAGCTGTAGAACTCGCCCGTTTTTTCGACCGGAACGGCCGCATTCCACCACAGGTAAGCATCCTTGGCATCGCTGTCGCCGATGCGCTGGGTCACGCGCGGCGGATCGACGCGCAGCGAGTCAGGACCGGCACGGTTGGTTTCATCACGCTTGCGGCCTTCCAGCGACAGGTTGATGTAGCCGCCGTCCTCGCCCAGCGCCCAGCCGCGGTTCACGCTGCCGGAGACCATGTCGCCGTCGCCTTCCTTGGTGGTGCCGACCTGGCCGCTGAGGGCAGTCTCGTTCACGTTCGACTTCAGCACGATGTTGATCACGCCGGCAATCGCGTCCGAGCCGTATTGGGCGGCCGCGCCATCGCGCAGCACTTCGATGTGGTGGATGGCCGACAGCGGAATCGCGTTGATGTCGGTACCGGCCGAACCGCGGCCGATGGTTTGCTGTACGTTGACCAGCGCCTGCTGGTGGCGGCGCTTGCCGTTCACCAGCACCAGCAACTGGTCCGGGCCGAGCGAGCGCAGGGTCGCAGGGCGGATGATGTCGGTACCGTCGCTGATGAAGGTGGTGGAGAAGTTGAACGACGGGTCGAGGGTCTGCAGCAGCTTGCCCAGCTCCAGCGGGCCAGCCGTTTGCAGATCTTTGGAATTGATCAGGCCAACCGGCGCGGCGGTATCCAGGGCAGTCTTGGCGGTAGCGCGCGAGCCCAGCACGACCACGGTCTGCTGTTCTTCTGCGGCTGGTTGGGCGGCGGTTTGGGCGTAAACTTGGGATGTGGCCAGCAAAACAGCACTGGCGATGAGGGTGCGTTTCATAGGTATTCCGATCTCTTTAACGATTTTTATTTGGTGCCGCGGGAAAATACTACCTCGCACTATCGAATACACAAAGAAATAATTCATTTATGACAAGTGATTTCCCTGCCAACGTTGCATGAATGGAACAGATCCAAAGCTATTGGCTTGTATTCAACCAAGTGCTACATTGACTGCAAGCGATTCATGGGAGGAAGTGTGATGACTGATGCTCTGTTGCTGACCGACCGTTTGTGCGACCTGACCGAAATGGCCTTGCAGGCCTACACCAAGTTCGAGAAGGCCACTGTCTACTGCACCGCCAAGCACCTGATGGGCGACTTCGAAGACGCCGGCCTGCCACTGGCAGCCTTCGACAAGCTGTCGACGATCCAGACGGCCATCCTGGCGGCCGTCGAATTCGCCCCACCCGGCGGCAAGAACAACCCCCAATGCATCGTCGCCGCGCGCAACGAAATCGCCGCGCTGCGCGAAATGCTGAAGGAAAAAAAGCGCCCCGAGGGGCGCCTGCAAGAACATCTGCACTAGCCATTCCAGGGACCTGGTGATCTACTCCCCTTCCTGACCGGCATACTTCCAGAACCGTTACTTGTTCGGTTGCGGCGTGATGCGCAGGTAAGGACGCGGGGCCTTGTAGCCTGCCGGGTACTTCTGCTTGATCACTTCCGGATCCTGCACGGTGAGCGGGATGATCACGTCATCGCCATCCTTCCAGTTGCCTGGGGTGGCGACGGTGTGCTTGTCCGTCAGCTGCAGGGCATCGATCACGCGCAGCACTTCGTCGAAGTTGCGGCCGGTGCTCAGCGGGTAGGTGATCTGCAGGCGTACCTTCCTGGCCGGGTCGATCACGAACAGCGAGCGCACGGTGGCGGTGGCCGACTGGTTGGGATGGATCATGTCGTACAGCTCGGCCACTTTGCGGTCGGCGTCGGCGATGATGGGGAAGCCCACCACGGTCTGCTGGGTCTCTTCGATATCCTTGATCCACTCCTTGTGCTTGTCGGCCGGGTCGACCGACAGCGCGATGGCCTTGACGTTGCGCTGGTCGAATTCAGGTTTCAGCTTGGCGGTCAGGCCCAGTTCCGTGGTGCAGACCGGCGTGAAGTCGGCCGGGTGCGAGAACAGCACCACCCAGGAATCGCCTGCCCATTCATGAAACCTGATGCTGCCAATGCTGGAATCCTGTTCGAAGTCCGGTGCGGTATCGCCAAGGCGTAAACTCATTCTTTCTCTCCAAAGTTAAATTTGATGCGCGCTGCGCCAGGACCTGCAGCAGGCGCTGGCCAAAACGCCAGTCGCCCAGGGCCGATTCAGCGTTAATATGTCCCAGCGCCCCGGCGTTGACGAAGTCGCTGCCCCAGCGCTGCGCCCAGGTTTCGGCTTTTTCCGCCGTCATCCATGGGTCGTTGGTGCTGGCCACCATGATCGATGGGCAAGGCAGTTCACCGTGCGGCAGCAGGGAGCTGACCTGGAACTTATCGGGATCGGCAGGCCCCACCAGCAAAACACCCGCCACGTGGGGGGAGGTTGAACGTGACAGGCTCAATGCGGTGGTGAGGCAGCCGAAACTGTGGGCAACAATGAGGGTCGGACGGCGGTCCTGATCCAGCACTTCATCCAGGCGGTCGGCCCAGCGCAGCAGGACCGGATCGCTCCAGCGCTTCTGCTCTACCCGCTCGAAGCGCGGATACAGGCGCTGCCAGCGGGACTGCCAGTGATCGGGCCCGCTGTTATGCAGGCCTGGCGCGACCAGGACACGGAATTGGTTCAGTTGTTGGATCGCCATGCGGCCCTCCGTTGCTTGTCTTATTGGCCGGCGACTTTGGCGCCAGGCTGGTAGATCTGGTCGAACACGCCGCCGTCAGCAAAGTGGGTCTTCTGTGCGGTGGTCCAGTCGCCGGCGACGTCGGTGATCTTGAACAGCTTCACGTTCGGGAATTGGGCAGCGTACTTCTTTGCTTCCTTCTCGATCGTTGGGCGGTAGTAGTTCTTGGCGATGATGGCCTGCGCCTGGTCGGTGTACAGGAAGTTCAGGTAAGCCTCGGCCACTTTGCGGGTGCCGCGCTTGTCGACCACCTTGTCGACCACGGCCACCGGAGGTTCGGCCAGGATCGAGACGGAAGGCGCCACGATCTCAACCTTGTCCGGGCCCAGTTCCTTGATCGCCAGCAGGGCTTCGTTTTCCCAGGCGATCAGCACGTCGCCTATGCCGCGTTCCACGAAGGTGGTGGTGGCGCCACGTGCGCCTGAATCCAGCACAGGGACGTTCTTGTACAGCTTTTTCAGGAATTCACGCGCGCTGGCATCGCTGCCGCCTGGCTGGCGCAGGGCGTAGCCGTAAGCGGCCAGGTGGTTCCAGCGTGCACCGCCGGAGGTTTTCGGATTCGGGGTGATGACCGCCACGCCTGGCTTGACCAGGTCGTTCCAGTCCTTGATACCTTTCGGGTTGCCCTTGCGAACCAGGAACACGATGGTGGAGCTGTATGGGGTGGCGTTATGCGCCAGGCGCTTTTGCCAGTCCTTGTTCACCAGCCCGCGCTCGGCAACCGCATCGATGTCGTAGGCCAGGCCCAGGGTGATCACGTCTGCTTCCAGGCCGTCGATCACGGCACGCGCCTGCTTGCCCGAGCCGCCATGCGACTGTTTGATCTTCACATTGTCGCCGGTCTTGACCTTCCATTCCTTGGCAAAGGCGGCATTGACATCCTGGTACAGCTCGCGGGTTGGATCGTAGGAGACGTTGAGCAAGCTCACGTCGGCGGCTTGCGCCACTGCGGCGGTGGCGAACAAAGCAGCGGCAATCAGTTTCGTGGACAGCATCTGGCTTCCCCTTAATAGTTGGAGATGCCAGATTAACCGCCTCTTATATAAATACGAACGAATACTTTCGACGTTCGTTATACCAGAAAGTAATTAAAAGAAGCGATTGACCAGAACGACCAGCCAGGTTGCCCCCGACAGCAGACAAGCCAGCAGCACGGCGGCACTGCCAAAGTCCTTGGCGTTCTTGGACAGCGGGTGGCGCTCCAGCGAGACACGGTCGACCACGGCTTCAATTGCAGAATTGACCAGCTCGACGATCAGCACGATGACCATGCTGCCGATCAACACAAGTTTCTGGAAAGCAGAAACCGGCAGCAGCAGCGCGGCAATGGTGCCTACCACGAACACGGCCAGTTCCTGGCGGAAGGCGTGTTCGGAGCGAATCGCCGTCTGCAGGCCTTGGAGAGAGTAGAAAAAGGCCGAAAAAATGCGCTTCAGGCCGCTCTTGCTTTTAAATTCACTGGTAGGTTCCATGGACACGGATTATAGCGACAGAATTCCCATTTTTTTCACATCATGGTATAAATAAGTCTGGCTATACCGCACTGCACCAACCACATTATGAAAAGCGAAACCTTGCCCCCGCAAGAGCAGAAAACGACGATCCAGGTGATCGAACGCATGACGGCCCTGCTGGACGCCCTGGCGAAATATCCGGATCCGGTCAGCCTGAAGGAACTGTCGAAAGTTTCCGGACTGCACCCTTCCACCGCCCACCGCATCCTGAACGATCTGGTGGTGACCCGCTTCGTCGACCGCGTTGAGCCCGGCACCTACCGCCTCGGCATGCGCCTGCTGGAACTGGGGAATGTGGTGAAGAGCCGCCTGTCCGTGCGCGAAGCTGCCCTGGACTCCATGCGCGCTCTGCACAAGAAGACGCAGCAGACCATCAACCTGTCGGTGCGCCAAGGCGACGAAATCGTCTACATTGACCGTGCCTACTCCGAGCGTTCGGGCATGCAAGTGGTGCGCGCCATCGGCGCCCGCGGCCCGCTGCACCTGACTTCGACCGGCAAGCTGTTCCTGTCTGTCGACGAGCCAAAAGCGATCCGCGCCTATGCCACCCGCACCGGGCTGGCTGGCCACAACAAGAATTCGATTACCGACCTGGCGCGCCTGGAGCGCGAATTGAGCCTGGTGCGCGCACGCGGTTATGCGCGCGACAACGAGGAACTGGAACTGGGTGTGCGCTGCATGGCGGCCGGCATCCGCGACGATTCCGGCAAACTGGTGGCAGGCTTGTCGATTTCCGCGCCGGCGGACCGGCTGCAGGATGACTGGCTGGAAGACCTGGTCAATACTGCCAACCAGATCTCCGCAACCCTGGGTTACATACCCGAGTAAGACTGGACGCTGGTGCTGGCGCCGCTGACGTTTTCACCGAAGGTTGGCTTCAGCGAAGCCAGCCACTTCTTCATGCGGGTGGCATCGGCCACGCGCGCGGCACTGCCCTTGGCATCGAGCAGCACCATGATCACGGCGCGGCCTTCGACCATGGCCTGCATGATCAGGCAACGGCCGGCTTCATTGATGAAGCCGGTTTTCTGCAGGCCGATTTCCCAGCCCGAGTTCGGCGCCACCAGGCGGTTGGTGGTGCCAAAGGTGACTGGACGGCCGCTGTTTTCCACCACGGCTTTCGGGTCGGTGGAGAATTCGCGCAGGATCGGGTGCTCATAGGCAGCCTGCACCAGCTTCGCCAAATCGCGCGCGCTGGCCACATTCATCTTGGACAGGCCGCTGGAATCGACATAGTGGGTGTCATTCATGCCCAGCGACTGCGCCTTCTCATTCATTGCCTGCACGAAGGCAGGCAAGCCGCCCGGATAATTACGGCCCAAGGCCGACGCGGCGCGGTTTTCCGAGCTCATCAGCGCGATATGCAGCATATTGCGGCGGGTCAGGCGGTCGCCCACTTTCAGGCGCGAAGAACTGAATTTTTCGCGGTCGACGTCTTCGTCGGTCACGGTCAGCACTTCATCCAGGTCCTGGTTGGCTTCCACCACCACCAGGCCGGTCATCATCTTGGTGATCGAGGCGATAGGCAAAGCCACGCCGGCATTCTTTTCGAACAGCACTTCGGAATTGGCCTGGTCCAGGACCAGGGCCACATTGGATTTCAGGTCCAGTGGATCGCGCACCAGGTTCAG
>DASWTB010000006.1:0-7387 GCA_036402315.1 Pseudoduganella sp.
TGAAAAGCATCATGCACTGGCGCCCGCGGTGCCGGAGCTGCGCTTCCGGCTGTCGCCGCGCGCGGGCCAGGAGCAGCCGGCGGGAGACGCCCTCTACCTGCGCATCGTCGGCAACAGCGACCCGATCCCGGTCCCTATTTCGCCAGACGGCACCTTCTCCGTTCCACGCGTGCAGTCCGCAATCGACGACGATGCCGACCTGGTTCTGAACCGCAAGAAGGACGAGCTGAAAGGCTACCCGGACATCCGCACGCCAGGCCTGCCGGAAAACGTCCGCCGCCTGGGTGACTTGCGCCTGGAATGCCAGGTGATGATTGCCATCGCCAAGAAGGAAATGGGCCTGATGATGAAGTTATTCGTCAACACGGTCGCCATGACGACCAACTGGTGCGACATGAGCTTCGACAAAAAGAAAGTGCGATTCTCCTTCCGCAGCCAGCGCCCACTGTTAAGCGCAGAAATCGTCGATGGCGAGCGCCGCGAAAAGATCGATACCCACGACTTCAGCTTCCGCTCGCCGATCGGAGAAAGCGATTGGTCGAACGATGCGCGCATCGAACTGCACTATGCTCCCGAGCTCACGCCAGAGGAGAAAGCCAACCCCTGGCTGCAGACCATCTTCGTAGTCGGCTCAATGAGCGACTGGGCATCGCGCAACCCGCTGCGAAAGGTCGAGGAAGGCATCTATGCAACGGAACTGGACCTGGACAAAGGCTCGCATTCGTTCAAGGTCGGCACCCGCGGCCTGGCGCCAATCAGCCTTGGCGCGCCGGCGCCGGAACAGCAGGTGGCAGATGGTGTCGCCATACCGCTGGCAAAACCGGGCAAGCGGCTGCGCCTGAAAGTGGAAAGCGCCGGCCGCTACGCCTTCACCCTCGATGCGCGCGACAAGGACGCGCCAACCCTGCGCGTGGCACGCCTTCCCTAAGGCGCAGCGCGCCAGATGGCGGCATCCAGCGCTGCAGGGCTGAAGCCGTGCAGCACCTCCGGTCCGATCACGAACAGTGGCACGCCGCGTCCACCGAGCTGGCGGAACTCCAGCGAATTGCCGGCGCTGCGCTCTTCATAAGGAATGCCGCGCGCAGCCATATAGCTGCGCGCCTTCGCACAGTAGGGGCAAGTGGCGGTGGCATACATTACGACGTAAGGCATCTTCGCCGGCAGTGTGCCGGCGCTGCGCTTCTGGCGCGTTGAGGTAGATCCGGCTTTGGGCGCAGGCGTTTCCGGCGCGTCCGCCATCGTCGGCAACTTGATCGATGCGGGCGGCGGCTGCCCGGCAAAAGCGGCGCTGGCGGCGAGCAGCATCAAGACAAGGCTTGCGGCTTTCAAGGCTACCTCCCAATGGAAGATCACCTGTCCAGCATACCACTTAAAGAATAAAGCGCCACAGCGCCAGGGCTGTAGTCAACCCTGGACCCTGCGGCGCATCACAGCCTACGACACTCCGCGCAGTTCGCGCTCGCGCAGCCGGATGCTTTCCAGTACCGGCTGAATCACCTTCCGTTGCTGCAGGGTTTGCAGCAGGGTCGATTGGGCATCAGCCGCTTCATCCTGCCGTCCCTGCTCTGCCAGCGCATCGCTGAAGCGATCGACGTAATAGTGGTAGTCGAAGTGCGACAGCGTTTCCGCCGCCAGTTGCGGCCTGGCCAATAGCGCCTCCTGGAACAGGCGCGCGCCGGCGCCAAAGTCGCCGCGCTGCAGCAACAGCGTCGCCTGGGCATCGCGCGCCGACAGCAGTTGACCGTCCGGCAGCCTGGACATGTCGAGCGATTTGCCATCGTGTACCAGCGGCGATGCCAGCGCCACTTTCGCATGCAGCGCCGCGCGCGAGTCGGGCAGCCGTTCAACCAGGGTATTCAAGGTATCCAGGCCGGTGCCCAGCACGCGGCTGCCGTCGAAGCTGAGGATGCGTCCAACTTCGTCGGTGAGCAAATCCTGCGCCAGGTATTCCTCGTCGTAGCTGCGTGGCGGCGAAATGCGCAGTTGCAGCGGCGGCGAAACGATGTCTTCCGCCTCCAGGTGCATGCAGAGCTGGACCGTGTAGCGGCCAGGTTCCGAAATGTCCCAGCCATTGCGGCCCGCCGAAATGAACAGCGACTGGTAAGTGGCCTGGCCCGGCTGCAGCACGCGCTTCTTCTCTTCCCAGCAGCGGTTAGCGTAAGGATGGAAGCTGCGCGCTTCCTTGCCCTCCTTCTTGATGATCACGGTCATGTGCTCGAGTTCTTCCAGGATCTTGTCCTCGATGAGCTGCGGCTGGCTGGTGGTGTTGGTCAGCTTCAGGTCCAGCGTGATCGGCTCCAGGAAGTCGAAGCGGGCGTCGGCTCGGTTGACGCGCGCCTCCAGCTTGAAGGTGGGTTCGGGCAGCACGCGGGTCTGCTCGAAGCCATGGTGGTCGAACCAGGCCGCATTGCCCATCTGGACATAGCGCGCCGGCGCATGGCGCAGGAACAGCAGTTCCTGGTCGCTGAAGCGGAACTGGAAGTTGCTGAAGAAAGCAGTCTGCCCGCCAGCCACGTTGTATGGGTAGTTCATGAAGCTGCGCGCTTCGGGCTCATTGGCCAGTCCCGGAATCCACGGCACGCCAAGCGCCTTCTGCCAGGAGTGCGCCAGGTTGAAGGCGTGTCCCATTTCGTGGGCTGCGGTCCAGAACACCATGCGGTTGATCCAGGCTGCCGGATTCGGGTCGCCGGCCGGAGGCACCGTAATGAAGGAATTGGTGAAAATGGCCGTGCCTTGCCGGTGGTTGAGACCGATATCGTCGAACATGATGCCACCCAGGCTGCTTCCCTGTTCATGCTGGGCGGCGAAGAAGGTCCACAGCGCCCATTGCGATTTGTTGGCAAACTTCGACCAGTAGACTTGCATGGCATCGTGCATTTCCTGATCGCTCCACTTGCCATTGGCGCCGGCGCCGGCCAGCGGAACAATGCTGGGCGCAGGTGAAGTGGTGACGTCGAAGCCGGCGCGCTGGTAAACCTTCTGCAGTGTCAGCGTTTCATTCGGCAGGCTTGCCGGCCGGTTGGGATGAGCGTGCGTCTGGATCGCAAACACCGGCTTGGCGTCGGCGGTGCAGTCGAACTCGAACTGCACCGGGTGGAAGTATGGCGACTCATACTGGTAGCCGCGCACGCGCTTGGCCGCACCGCCACCGGTGAAGATGGCAACCGCTTTGCGCAGGCCCGGGAAGATGCTGGTCGTGACCAGGATTTCGACGTTCGTGTACGGGAAAGCCGCCACGTTGCCGTCTTTGTACCAGATCGAGCCCAGGTACTGGTTGGGGTTGGGGCCGGCTTTCAGTTTGGCGATCCAGTGCGTATGCTGGCTCAACAGGCGCGTGATGGTGCCGCTGGCCGTCATTTGCGGATAGCGTCCGTCAATGTCGAGGCAGAGCCGCTCTGAAGTCAGCGGGAATACGATGTCCAGTTGGTCCGTCGGGCCGCTATCGTCCAGCGCCAGCTTGCTGGCAATGGACGGCAGTGGCACCGAGGTATTCCACAAATACAGTCCGCTCGCCGACACCAGCAATGGCGGGATCGAGATGGGCAAGTCCAATGCTTCGATATTTTCCTGCTCGGCCGGTTCCGCCAGGTTGGCGGGAATTTGCTGCATGACGCCGGCCGGGGTGTCTTGAACACGCATGATGTCTCCTTATCAGAAAGTACTGGCCGCCGCGGGCCAGCGCGCGCCCTACACGTAACCGAACGGTGCCTGCGAAATCCTGAATTGGATAGCCTTGCCAGGACCGACATTGACGCCGGCCCACAAGGTTTGAATGAGGTTGATTTCGGTGCTTGCCTGCTGCCCTGACGCGGGCAGCGCGACCTCGAGCACGGCTTTGCCATCGGCTGCTTGCGTAGTGCCGGCAGCGGCAAAACCCGTTTGCATGCGTGTGGATACGTGGTCCAGGCTCAGGATTTCCACGCCATTCAAGCGCGCGACGACACGATCATCATCGAAGCCTTCCTGCAGTTCAAGGTGCAAGGTTTGCATGGCTGCGGTACATCGTGAGCCTGGGACTTGCTTAGTATAGGCAAGCGCCACGCCCAGAAATACGCGCATTGTCACATGATGCGCTTAAGCGACTGAGCAGCAGAAAAGAAAAACGGCGCCTTCACGGGCGCCGTTTGGTGAGTCAGCAGTGGGTGAGTCAGCCGTTGTTCACGACCAGCCTTGGCTCGTCGCCGAAGCGGGCCTTGATCGAGGCCGCGATGCCCGCAGCATCCAGGCCGACCAGCGCCAGCAGCTTGGCCGGGTCGCCGTGGTCGATGAATTTGTCCGGCAGGCCGAGCATCTGGATCGGCTTGGTGATGCCTTCGGCCGACAGGGCTTCCGCCACGGCAGCGCCGGCGCCGCCCATGATGCAGCCCTCTTCCACCGTCACCAGGAAATCGTGGTCGGCAGCGAGCTGCTTGACCAGTTCCACGTCCAGTGGTTTCACGAAGCGCATATTGGCCACGGTGGCGTTCAGCAGATCGGCCGCGCCCATCGCTGGCGCCACCATTGAGCCGAAGGCCAGGATGGCAATCTTCTGGCCCTTGCGGCGGATTTCGCCTTTGCCGATCGGCAGCGTGGTCAACTCTTGCGAGATGGTCGCTCCGATGCCGGCGCCGCGCGGATAACGCACAGCCGCAGGACCAGGATAATGGTAGCCGGTCGACAGCATCTGGCGGCACTCGTTCTCATCGGACGGCGCCATCACCACCATGTTCGGGATGCAGCGCAGGTAGGCCAGGTCGTAGTTGCCGGCATGGGTGGCGCCGTCGGCGCCCACCAGGCCTGCGCGGTCCAGCGCAAAGGTCACGTCCAGGTCTTGCAGCGCCACGTCGTGGATCAACTGGTCGTAGCCGCGCTGCAGGAAGGTCGAGTAGATCGCCACCACGGGCTTCAGGCCTTCGCAAGCCAGGCCGGCGCCAAAGGTCACCGCGTGCTGCTCGGCGATGCCGACGTCAAAGTAGCGGTCAGGGTACTCTTTATCGAAGCGCACCATGCCCGAGCCTTCGCGCATGGCGGGCGTGATACCGACCAGGCGCTTGTCGGCCTTGGCCATGTCGCACAGCCAGTCGCCGAACACTTCGGTATAGGTTTTCTTGGAAGGCGCCAGCGCAGGCTTGATGCCTTCGGCCGGATTGAACTTGGGCGTGCCGTGGTACAGAATAGGCTCGGCCTCGGCCAGCTTGTAGCCCTGGCCCTTCTTGGTCACCACGTGCAGGAATTGCGGGCCTTTCAGCTGCTTGATGTTTTCCAGCGTCGGGATCAGCGAATCGAGATCGTGGCCGTCGATCGGGCCGATGTAGTTGAAGCCCAGTTCTTCGAACATGGTGGCCGGGACCACCATGCCCTTGGCGTGTTCTTCCAGGCGGCGGGCCACTTCCAGCAGCGGGCCTGGCAGCACGGATTTGCCGACGTTCTTGGCGGCGGCATAGAACTGGCCCGACATCAGGCGTGCCAGGTAGCGGTTCAGCGCACCGACCGGCGGCGAGATCGACATGTCGTTGTCGTTCAGGATCACCAGCAGGTTGCAGTCCTTTTCCACGCCGGCGTTGTTCAGCGCTTCAAACGCCATGCCCGCGGTCATCGAGCCATCGCCGATCACGGCAATCGAGTGGCGATGCTCGCCCTTGATCTTGGCGCCCAGGGCCATGCCCAGCGCGGCGGAAATCGAAGTCGACGAGTGCGCGGTGCCGAAAGTGTCGTATTCCGATTCCACACGGCGCGGGAAGCCGGAAATGCCGTTCAACTGGCGCAGGGTGTGGAACTGCTCGCGGCGGCCGGTCAGGATCTTGTGCGAGTAAGTCTGGTGGCCCACGTCCCACACGATGCGGTCTTGCGGCGTGTTGAACACATAGTGGAGCGCGACGGTCAGTTCCACCGTGCCCAGGTTGGACGACAGGTGGCCGCCGGTCTTGGACACGGAATCGAGCAGGAAGCTGCGCAGTTCTTCGGCCAGTGGGGTGAGCTGGTGGCGGCCCAGCTTGCGCAGGTCGGCCGGGTTATTGATGGTTTCAAGCAGTTTCATTTAAGCCTTCCTCTGCACGATCAGGTCTGCGAGTTCACGCAGGCGCAGAGCTTGTTCTCCGAACGGCGCGAGCGCAGCATGCGCGTCCTGCCGCAGTTTTTCCGCCAGGGCGATCGATGGTTCCAGTCCCAGGATGGATACGTAAGTCGGCTTGTTGTCCGCGGCATCCTTGCCCGCCGTCTTGCCCAGCGTGTCCGAATCGGCCGTCGCATCCAGCACGTCGTCCACCACCTGGAAGGCCAGGCCAATGGCGCGCGAATAATCGTGCAACGCCTTCAGCTCGGCTTCCGTCAAATCCTTGCCCGCCAACGCGCCCAGCACCACGGATGCGCGCAGCAGCGCACCGGTCTTCAGCTGGTGCATGCGCTCCAGCTGTTCCAGCGTCAGGCTGGTGCCGACGCTATCGAGGTCGATGGCCTGACCGCCGCACATGCCGGCCGAACCGGCAGCATCGGCCAGCAGGCGCAGCATGCCTACCAGGCGTTGCGGCGGCACCGAATCAACGCCCGCCAGTACGCCGAAGGCTTGCGCCTGCAGCGCATCGCCCACCAGCAGCGCGGTGGCTTCGTCATAGGCCACGTGCACGGTCGGCTTGCCGCGGCGTAGCGCGTCGTCGTCCATGCAGGGCATGTCGTCGTGCACCAGCGAATAAGCGTGGATCATTTCCAAGGCAGCAGCGGCGCGGCTCAGGGCCTGCGCCTCGGCGCCAAACAGCGCACCTGCGGCATGCACCAGCAACGGGCGCACGCGCTTGCCGCCATCGAGCACGGCGTAGCGCATCGCGGCATGCAGCTTGGTGGGAACGAGTTCTTCGGCTGGCAGGTAGGACGACAGGTCCTGCTCCATGCCGGCCTGGATGGTTTTCATCCAGTCCTGGAACGATGCGGTCATTGCGCGGCCTCCTCGCCTTCGGCGAAAGGCTTGAGCATGTCACCTTCCAGCACCTTGACCTGGGCTTCGACCTTGTCGAGTTGTCCGGCGCAGAACTTCACCAGTTCGGAACCGCGGGCATAGGCCGCGACCGACGCTTCCAGCGGCAGCTGGCCGGCTTCCATCTGGCTGACCAGCTGGGCCAGTTCGGCCATCGCTTCCTCAAAGGTGGCGGGCGCATTCATTTTCTTGGTCATAAAGCTATATAACACTAGTGTAGCCCGCTATTTTAGAACAAACTCCGGTAGCCGGTCTAAAAAGCGCCCTCTAATCCGGTGGAAACGTTGCAATTCTCGCCATAGAGGCTGCCGGGCGCCCCGCCTCAGAAAGTTCAGCGAAGATAGCCTGTTCCGCGCTATAATCTCCGGTTCTGTCCGAAATACCGTTTTTATTATCTGAATTCAGGTCTTTACGGATCTTTCTCTTCTTGGTTTGATATTT
>DASWTB010000007.1:0-6662 GCA_036402315.1 Pseudoduganella sp.
AGTGCAGAGGTCACCTATTTCAATGCACTTCCAAGGGCCGGCACCCTTGCCACGCTTGCAGGAATGCCCCATTACGCCCCGCTATGGGGGGAACTTTTCCGTACTTTTTCCGTACCAAACAAAAACGGCCTGCGACAAAAGTTCGCAAGCCGTTGATTTGATTGGTCATTTCAGGAGATCAGCACAGGTTTTCCTTCCTGCTGACCTCTGCACATTACAAACGCTCAAATTGACGCCGCAAGTGCCTGATTTTATGGGTATTTTGGTGGGAAGTGCAAGTTTCGAACTTGCGACCCCTGCAGTGTGAATGCAGTGCTCTACCCCTGAGCTAACCTCCCGAAGTGGCGCTATTATAGACTAGGGTTGCGCCAAACACAAGTTCCCTTGACCGCCTTGTCCAGGCCATCCAGCAGCGCGATGTGCTCAGCTTCTTCGGCTTCGCTGGCGCGCAATACCATCACCTCAGCCAGCGCAATTTCTGCCATCGCGATGCCGGTGCCGGATTCTTCGATGACGATGTCCATGCCCAGGCTGTTCTGGCCACGAGTCATTGCCAGGTACACATCGGCCAGTAACTCCGCGTCCAGCAGCGCGCCGTGCAGCTTGCGGTGGGCGTTGGAAATGCCGAAGTGTTCGCACAGCGCATCCAGCGAGTTGCGCTTACCTGGGCGCATTTCCTTCGCCTGCACCAGGGTGTCGATCACGCCGCTGATATGGGAATCGAAGGTCGGCAGCTTGAGCAGGTTGAACTCGTGGTTCAGGAAGCCAAGGTCAAACGGCGCGTTGTGGATAATGACTTCCGCGCCCTGGATGTACTCCCGCAGTTCTTCTACAACTTCATGAAAGCGAGGTTTATCGCGCAGAAACTCCGTGGTCAAGCCGTGCACCGCCAATGCGCCCTCTTCCGAATCGCGCTCAGGATTGATGTAGCGGTGGAAGTTATTCCCGGTCAGCTTGCGCTCAAACAGCTCAACGCAGCCAATTTCAATGATTCGGTTACCCTGTTTCGGGTTAATGCCGGTAGTTTCGGTATCGAGGACGATTTGACGCATAAATTCACGAATGTGTTCGTAGCAAGCGGCGAAGTATAACAGGCCTTATTTGCGGCGGACCGATTCCACGCCCAGGTTGGCCAGTTGGTCGGCGCGTTCATTGCCTGGGTGGCCATTGTGGCCGCGCACCCAGCGCCAATCCACCGAATGAACGGCTTGCGCTGCGTCGAGGGCTTGCCACAGGTCGGCGTTCTTGACCGGTTCCTTGGTTGAAGTCTTCCAGCCGCGCGCTTTCCAGCCGTGGATCCACTCGCTGATGCCTTTTTGTACGTACTGGCTGTCGGTGTGCAGGACCACTTCGCATGGGCGTTTCAGGGCTTTCAGCGATTCGATCACTGCAGTCAGCTCCATGCGGTTATTGGTGGTATTCAGCTCGCCGCCGAACAGTTCTTTTTTTGCGTCGCCTGCGATCATCAGCGCGCCCCAGCCGCCGGTTCCGGGATTGCCTTTGCACGCACCGTCAGTGTAAATCTCTACTTTATCCATCGAGTCTTTCTTTGTGTTTGTTGGTGGCCGGGACGGGCACGCCCGCCTTGGCCGTTTTCTGTTTCCAGGCCGGTCCGATCAGGCGCATGCCTTTTACGCGCTTGATCGCCTGCACCATGTAGACGGCACCAAAGTACGGCCAGTAATTCGGCCCGGCACGGTCCATGAAGTGATAGCGTGCCAGCCAACGCTCGGTGCGGCAGGCAGGAGCATAGCAGCCCAGATGCGTGTGGCTGACGCCCATGTTCAGCAATTTTAGCCAGTCTTTGATGCGCGGCATGGAGATGAACTCGCCTGCTTTCGGCAGGTAGTGCGCCCCCGTCAGGCGCCCGCTTAGCTGGCGCAGGCCCCACAGGCTGGCGGGGTTGAAGCCGCAAACAATTACCTGGCCTTCGGGGATCAGCACCCGCTCCACTTCGCGCAGCACCTGGTGCGGCTCGGCGGAGAATTCCAGCACGTGCGGCAGCACGACCAGGTCCATGCTGTTGGTGGCAAATGGCAGTTCCACGCTGTCCAGGGTGACGGCAACCGCGCGGCTGCTGCCGGATTGGCGCGGGTATAGGCGGATATCGGCAAGCCACTGGTGCGGCATGCGGTTGGCTGCCAGCGCATCGATCTGCGGCATGCCGATCTGCACGGCGTTGAAGCCGAAGATATCGGCCACCATTTTGTCCAGGCATGCCTGCTCCCAGGCGCGCACATATGCACCCGGCGGTGTTTCCAGCCATTTGTCGAACGCTATAATGGATTCGTCGGATGTTGCGCTATCCATGCATTCCCTTTATTGAGCCCATGAGCAAACCTGTTTCTGTATTGACCGTCCCGGCCTTCAAGGATAACTACCTGTGGCTGATCCATGATTGCCACAATGCTGCGGTAGTCGATCCTGGTGATGCGGCGCCTATCCTGGCCGCCCTGCAGGAGCACGGGCTGTCGCTTACCGCCATTCTACTCACCCATCACCATGCTGACCATATTGGGGGCGTGCCGGGGCTTTTGGCCCGGTTCCAGGTGCCTGTTTTCGGTCCCCGTCATGATGGTATCGCAGCCGTAACCGTGCCGCTGGGCGATGGTGACCGGATTTCGGTTCCGGGGCTGGACCTGTCGCTGCGGGTGCTCGACGTGCCGGGCCATACGCTCGGCCATATCGCCTATTTCCGCGATGGCGCCGAGCCTTGGGTGTTTTGTGGCGATACCCTGTTTGCCGGCGGTTGCGGTCGCCTGTTCGAGGGGAGCCCGGAGCAGATGGTCGATTCGCTTGGCAAGCTGGCTGGGCTGCCCGAGGCTACCAAGGTGTTCTGCGCCCATGAATACACCTTGTCCAACCTGCGTTTCGCCAGCGCCGTGGAACCGCGGAACGCCGCTTTGCACGCCCGAGTAAGCGCTGATTCCGCGACCCGCGAGCGTGGCCAGCCGACGGTGCCCAGCACCATTGGCCTGGAGCGCGCTACCAATCCTTTCCTGCGTTATCGTGAGCCTGAAATCGCTGCCCAGTTGCGCGAAGCCGGCAAACTGCGTGGCGGCGAGCCACCAGTTGCTGTTTTCGCTGCGCTAAGGGAGTGGAAGAATAACTTCTGAACTGAGGAGATTTATGCAAACCGTCCGCATGTACGTTGATCCCATCAGCCCTTTCGTGTGGCTGGCAACCAAGCAGATTGCCCGCATTGAGGCGGCGGGCGTGCAGGTTGAGATGGTGCCTGTTTTGTTTGCAGCGATGCTGAACAAGCATGGCTTGGTGGGACCGGCGGAGGTGCCGGCTAAACGCGTGCTGACTTTCCGCGATGTGATGCGGCAGGCGTCGGCACAGGGGCTGGAGTTTGTGGGGCCGCCGGGGCATCCCTTCAATCCTTTGCCGATGCTGCGGATGGCGACCGCGATTGGCGATCGCGCGGAGCGGATTGCGTTTGTCACGGCGGTGATGGCGGCGACCTGGGAACAGGGCCAGGATGCGCAGGATTTTGGCGTGCTGGCGCGGGTGGCGCGCGATTGCGGGCTGGATGGAGATGCGCTTGTTGCTGCGGCAGGGACGCCGGAGGTGAAGGCGGAACTGGCGCGCGCGACAGAACAGGCCATCAATGATGGTGTCTTTGGTGTGCCGAGCTTTGTGTTTGAGGGGGAGTTGTTCTGGGGCGCGGATCGTATCGAAAGCCTGCTGCGACGCATCGCGGGCCATTGTATCGACGAGGCCCGCTTGAAGGAATTTCTCGACAGGCCGCCGCTGGCGTCCCGCCAAAACCGGTAAATCTGGGTCTGACCCAAGGGTCAGACCCAGTATGATTTTCCAGCCAGCGGGTGGGTTCTGGGCTTTTGATCTTCTCAATAAGTCAAAGGCCCAGAACTAACCCCGTTGGCAGAGAGTTCATTCAGTGTCAGACCCTTGGGTCTGACACTGGTTTACCGGTTTAGATCTCTTCGTACAGCGGCAGCGTCAGGAACTCCTCAAACGCCTCCGAAGTCGACATCTTCTCAAAGATCTGCGCAGCGCGGTCATACGCCGGGGTGGAGCCGTCCGGAGCAGTGGCCTTCACCTTCGGCAGTTCTTCAGGAATCATCGCACGCACCATATCCGCAGTGACCTTGCGGCCATCTTCCAGCACGCCTTTCGACGAACGGATCCACTGCCACACCTGCGAGCGCGAGATTTCGGCAGTCGCCGCATCTTCCATCAGGTTATGGATCGGCACACAGCCATTACCATTCAGCCAGCTGCCCAGGTAATGGATGCCGACGTTGATGTTGTAGCGCAGGCCAGCTTCGGTGATCGGTGCTTCCGGCTTGAAGTCCAGCAGCTCGGCAGCGGTAACTTCCACGTCCGGACGCTGCTTGGAAATCTGGTTCGGCGCATCGCCCAGCACTTTCTTGAACTCGCCCATGGCCAGCTCCACCAGGCCCGGGTGGGCCACCCAACCGCCGTCGTAACCGTCGGTCGCGTCGCGCGCCTTGTCGTTGCGCACGCCGCCCATCGCCACTTCGTTCTTTTCCGGATCGTTCTTGATCGGGATCAGGGCCGCCATGCCGCCGATTGCCGGTGCATTGCGCTTGTGGCAGGTCTTCAGCAGCAGCAGCGCATAAGCGCGCATGAACGGCGAAGTCATAGTGACCTTGGCGCGGTCGGCCAGGCAGAAGTCCTTATCCAGCTTGAATTTCTTGATGCAGCTGAAGATGTAATCCCAACGGCCGGCGTTCAGGCCGGAGCTGTGTTCGCGCAGTTCGTACAGGATCTCGTCCATCTCGAACGCAGCGAGGATGGTTTCGATCAGCACGGTGGCCTTGATGGTGCCTTGTGGCAGGCCCAGTTCGTTCTGGGTCATGACGAAGATGTCGTTCCACAGGCGGGCCTCCAGGTGCGATTCCATCTTCGGCAGGTAGAAGTATGGGCCGGCGCCGCGTGCCAGCTGCTCTTTCGCGTTGTGGATCATGAACAGGGCGAAGTCAAAGATGCCGCCGGAGACACGCTTGCCGTCGACGGTCACGTGCTTCTCGTCCAGGTGCCAGCCGCGTGGACGCACTACCAGGGTGGCGGTCTTTTCATTCAGCTTGTAGGACTTGCCGTTCTGTTCCAGCGAGATGGTCTTGCGGACCGCGTCCTGCATATTGATCTGGCCGGAGATCTGGTTGTCCCAGTTCGGGGTATTCGAATCTTCGAAGTCGGTCATGTAGGAATCCGCGCCGGAGTTCAGCGCGTTGATTACCATCTTGCGGTCGACCGGGCCAGTGATTTCTACGCGGCGGCATTCCAGCGCCTTTGGAATCGGCGCGATCTTCCAGTCGCCATTGCGGATATGGGCGGTTTCGGCCAGGAAGTCCGGGCGCTCGCCGGCGTCCAGGCGCTTGGCGCGCTCAACGCGCTTGGCCAGCAGCTCCTGGCGGCGCGGTTCGAATTCGCGGCTCAGTTTGGCTACCAGGGCCAGCGCTTCCGGGGTCAGCACGCGTTCGAAACCTGGCTTGATTTCTCCTGTGATTTGCATACCTGATGGCAGAGTGATGCTCATGGTCTTTCTCCGTTAATGATGATTAGTGTTGTGATTCGATGATTTCCAGTATATTGACTAAAAACATAGAGAAACAAGACTAAAAAGCACTTCATCTGTGCGTTTTAGTCATAAATGAGGTCTTATGGGTCAGTTCAGGCAAATTTCCACCTTTGTAGAAGTGGTCAACCGCGGCAGCCTGTCGGCGGCGGCTCGCGCGGAAGGCATAGCGCCCGCCGTGATTGGGCGCCGTCTCGACGCCCTGGAGCAACGGCTTGGCGTCAAACTACTCCAGCGTACCACGCGCAAGCTGGCGCTGACGGACGAAGGCGCGGCTTTCCTTGAGGATTGCCAACGCATCCTTGGCGACCTGGAAAGCGCGGAAGCGGCGGTTGCGGAACGTAGCGCGCGCGCCACGGGGCATTTGCTGATCTCCGCGCCAGCGGGCTTCGGGCGCTTGCACGTTGCGCCGCTGATTCCTTCCTTTTTAGCGGAGCACCGTGACGTGGCGGTGACATTGAACCTGAACGACCGCGTGGTGGATTTGATTGGCGAAGGCGTCGACGTGGCGATACGCATTGCGTCGATGTCCGATTCCAACCTGGTGAGCGTGAAGCTGGCCGACAACCACCGTGTCGTGGTTGGCACCCCGGCCTATCTTAAACGCCATGGCGTGCCGCAGACACTGGAAGACCTGTCCAAGCACAACTGCATGACCATCAGCAGCGAAGGCAGCCAGCGCGGCTGGACCTTCCGCGAAGGCGATAAGAACGTGACGCTGAAAATTGCAGGGAATATGAGCTGCAATGACGGCGCGGTGCTGCACGATTGGGTATTGGCCGGCAAGGGCCTGGCCTGGCGCTCGATGTGGGAAGTCGGCGCCGATATTGAAGCGGGCCGTTTAAAACCAGTGCTTAATCAATATTCGGCGCCAGGAAATGATATTTACGCGGTATTTGCACAGCGCCGGCACCTGCCGTTTCGCATCCGCGCCTTCGTCGATTTCCTGCGCCACACTTACGCGCAGCCAGGCTACTGGCGAAAGGGCTGAGGCCGTGTCACACCTTGGGGCCTGACCCCAAGGTGTGACACGGCCTCAAGTGTAGGGGCGAAAAAAAATCCTCCGATTTGGAGGATTTTTTATCGTTTTGAT
>DASWTB010000008.1:0-1565 GCA_036402315.1 Pseudoduganella sp.
CGCCAGGCTGGTGGCGTGCACCGGCGGCACCGCGCCGGCCGCCACTTCCGGTTGGTAGCACAGCACCCGGCACCCTTCCATCACCAGCGCGTGCAGCACCGCGACGTGGGCTGGATGTTCCTGGCGCAGGTAGACGAACACCTTGTGGCCCTGGCCGGGCGGCCATTGCGGCGCTTCGCCGGCCGGCGCCACGAAGGCCGGGCCGAACCACTGCTCGTGCTCGGGCGGGCGGCCGTAGTGGTCGGTCTCGGGCCAGGCGCACAGGAAATGCTGGCGCCCCAGCAGCGCATCGGCCGCCTGCACATACGGCACGCCGCCGTGGTGCACCAGCACGGTGTTCATCACTTTCAGCGTATGCAGCTCGGCCGCGGCCAGGCGCTGCAAGTCCATCGCTTCCCAGGGGCGGAAGTTGGGCAAGGGCTGGCCCGGCGGCGGCAAGGTGAAGCCGGCGCCGACTGCCGCCGAGGGAATGTCCAGGGTGCGCGCCGCCAGCAAGGCAGTAGGAGCGAATTCGGCCACCACCACGTCCGGCTTGAGCAACTGCAGCGCGGAACGCCAGCCGCGCACCAGGGCGTCCAGCCCCTGCGCTTCGCGGTAGCCCGAGGCAAGCATGATTTCGGCCAGGCTGGCCGCGTGCTGGGCGGCGCCGTGCAGCCACAGCGGCGCCTGCAGCATGGTGAGCTCGAGACCGGCCAGCAGGCGGCGCGCCTGGCTGAGGTCGCGCACCGACAGGCTGACGGCGTGGCCGCGTGCCAGCAGGGCTTGCGCAATGACCCGCAAACGCCCTGCATGGGCGGGATCGCCGCCTAATTCCCAAGCCAGGTGGAAGTGCGCCATTGTCAGTTCACCCGGCCAAGCGTCATTGTATTTTTCACATTATTTCCAATCGAGGGGCGTGCCTTGGATTTTAGAACACACTGGCAAACAGGTGTGCAATACTAGGCCATGGCCCCCACCCGACTGCTACCACAGAGCTTGCGCGCGCGCATGACCTGCGTGGTCATCCTGTTCGTGCTTGCGGCCACCACCATCGTGACCTGGCTGGCCCTGGCGCTGGCCGAGCGCGACATGAAAAGCGTGATCGGCCAGCAACAGTTCAGCATGCTGTCGGTGGCTGCCGCCCATATCGACGAACAACTGGCCGGCAAGCGCCTGCTGCTGGCGGCCATCGCCGAAGCGATTCCTGCCAGCCAGCGCACGCCAGCGGCCATCGATGCCGCCATCGAACGCCATGCGGCGGCCTCCGCCGAATTTGCCAACGTGGCGGCCTTCGACAGCAGCGGCAGGTACCTGACCAGCCTGCGCGCGCCGCAGCAAGACAATCCCAGCGTGGCCGACCGCCCCTACTTCGAGCAGACCCTGGCGCAAAAGCGCGCCATCATATCACCGCCGCTGCGCGGACGCGTGTCCCATTTGCCCGTGGTGGTGCTGACCCATCCCATCATCGACAGCGGCGGCGACGTGCAGGTGGTGCTGGTCGGCAGCATCGACTTGCTGAACTCCGAGTTCTTCCACCATTTCAACACCATGAAACCGGGGAAAACCGGCTTCATGTTCATCATGAC
>DASWTB010000009.1:0-10153 GCA_036402315.1 Pseudoduganella sp.
GATGAAGTCCTGCGGCCACAAGACCAGTCCAAAGATGTAGAACTTGCGCGACACCAGGTCGAACAGGATGGCCTGGCGGCCATTCCATTGCAGCCATGGTGCGCCGTAGAAGACCAGCTGCGTCAGGATCAGGCAGATCCAGCGCAGGTTCTGGTAGTGTCCTTTCACCTCGCGCGGGAAAATATCCTCGCGCTTGGCGTACATCTTGATGACTTGTGGTGCGGGGGCATTCATAAAACTACCTTACTGCTATTTCATCGCGGTGACTGGAGGGTTGGACAGGCCCCAAACGTAGGCAGCCAGCACGTGCACCTTGCCTTCGCCGAGGAAGTCCTCGAAGGCAGGCATGGTGTTGCTGCGGCCCTTGCGGATGGTTTCCATGATGGTCTCGGCGCTGCCGCCGTACAGCCAGGTCTTGTCGCTCAGGTTAGGGGCGCCCAGCATCGGGTTGCCCTTGCCGCCCGCACCGTGGCAGGCCATGCAGGCGCTGAACTTCGACTTGCCCATGACCGACTTGATCGGGTCGTGGGTGCTGTCCGACAGGCTCAGGACGTATTGCGTAACGTTCTCGATATCCTTTTCCGAGCCCACTGCCGCGCCCATCGGAGGCATCACGCCGTGGCGGCCTTTCATGATGGTCAGCTTGATGGTGTCCGGATCGCCGCCGTGCAGCCAGTCCTTGTCGGCCAGGTTCGGGAAGCCTTTGTTGCCGCGTGCATCGGAACCGTGGCACTGCGCGCAGTAAGTCAGGAACAGGCGCTCGCCGATGGCGTGGGCCTGCGGGTCCGCCGCAACGGCTTTCAGGTCCTGGCCCTTGTACTTGTCGAACAGCGGGCCGTAATCCTTCTCGGCCTTGGCCAGTTCTTCCTGGTGCTCCTTGACGGAAGTCCAGCCCAGCGAGCCTTTATAACTGCCCAGGCCAGGATACAGCCACAGGTAGCCGATGGAGAAGGCGATAGTCAGGTAGAACAGCCACATCCACCAGCGCGGCATCGGCGTATTCAGTTCGGTCAGGTCTTCGTCCCAGATATGGCCGGTGGTGCCGACTTTGCCGTCCACCGATTTCAGGGCCGAACCTTTGACGGAGGACTGGGACCACAGCAGCACGCCGCAGCCGACGATGCCGATCACGGTCAGGACGATAACGTACAGGTTCCAGAATTCGCTGGTGAAATCAGCCATGGTCCTTCTCCTCGTCTGCGAAAGGCAGCTTGGCTGCTTCTTCCCAGTTGCCGCGCTGGGCCCACCATACGATGCCGAGGAAGGTGAGGAAGGAAATCACCGTCATCACATTGCTCGCATTGCCAAAAAAGTTTTCCATTTCAGTTCCTCGTCTTGATCAGGGTGCCCAGGCCTTGCAGGTAAGCCACCAGCGCATCCTCTTCCGTCTTGTTGGCCAGTTCGGCCGGCGCGGCGGCGATTTCCTCTTCCGTGTACGGGTCGCCCATGCGCTTCAGTGCGCGCATTTTCGGCACCACGTCTTCCGGCTTCAGCTTGGTCTGCGCCAGCCACGGATAGTTGGGCATGTTCGATTCCGGTACCACGTCGCGCGGATTGTTCAGGTGGGTGCGGTGCCACTCGTCGGAGTAGCGGCCGCCTACGCGCGCCAGGTCGGGACCGGTGCGCTTGGAGCCCCACTGGAACGGGCGGTCGTACACGAACTCGCCCGCCACCGAGTAGTGGCCATAACGCTCGGTCTCGGCGCGGAACGGACGCACCATCTGCGAGTGGCAGGTGTAGCAGCCTTCACGCACATAGATGTCGCGGCCGGTCAGGCGCAGTGCGGAGTAAGGCTTCAGGCCCGCCACTGGTTCCGTGGTCGACTTCTGGAAGAACAGCGGGATGATTTCCACCGCGCCGCCCACCGATACCACCAGCGTGACCAGCGCGATCAGCAGCCAGGGGTTCTTCTCAATCCATTCATGGGAAAATTTCATCTTATGCTCCGATATGCTGCATTACGCCGCGAGGCTCATTTCAGGGATGCGTGCACGCGCGGTTTCGCGGCCCTTCAGGGTCATCCAGGCGTTGTAGGCCATGATGCACATGCCGGCCAGGTACAGGGTGCCGCCGATGAAGCGCACCACGTAGTACGGGTAGGTAGCCTTGACGCTTTCCACGAAGGTGTAGGTCAGGGTGCCGTCTGCATTTACTGCGCGCCACATCAGGCCCTGCATCACACCGGCGATCCACATTGCGGCGATGTACAGGACGACACCAATGGTGGCGACCCAGAAGTGCAGGTCGATCAGCTTGGTGCTGTACATCTTTGTCTGGCCGGCCATGCGGGGAATCAGGTAATAGATCGAACCCATGGTGATGAAGCCCACCCAGCCCAGCGCGCCGCCGTGAACGTGTGCGATACCCCAGTCGGTGTAGTGCGACAGCGCGTTGACGGTTTTGATCGACATCATCGGGCCTTCGAAAGTGGCCATGCCGTAGAAGGACAGCGATACGATCATCAGCTTCAGGATCGGATCGGTGCGCAGCTTGTGCCAAGCGCCGGACAGGGTCATGATGCCGTTGATCATGCCGCCCCAGCTCGGCGCCAGCAGGATCAGGGAGAACACCATGCCCAGCGACTGTGCCCAGTCAGGCAGCGCGGTGTATTGCAGGTGGTGCGGGCCGGCCCACATATAGGTGAAGATCAGCGCCCAGAAGTGCACGATCGACAGCTTGTAGGAATACACAGGGCGCTCGGCCTGTTTCGGGATGAAGTAGTACACCATGCCCAGGTAGCCCGCGGTCAGGATGAAGCCCACCGCATTGTGGCCATACCACCACTGGATCATCGCATCCTGCACGCCGGTGTACATGGAGTAGGACTTGAACAGCGAAGCCGGCATCGACATCGAGTTCACCACGTGCAGCAGGGTCACCGCCAGGATGTAGCCGCCGAAGAACCAGTTGGCGACGTAGATGTGCTTGACCTTGCGCTTGACGATGGTGCCGAAGAAGACCACGGCGTAGGAAACCCATACCAGGGCGATCAGGATCGAGATCGGCCATTCCAGCTCAGCGTATTCCTTGCCGCGGGTAAGACCCATTGGCAGGGTGACCACGGCGGCCAGGATCACAGCCTGCCAGCCCCAGAAAGTGAAAGCTGCCAGCTTGTCGGAGAACAGACGGACCTGGCAAGTGCGCTGGACCACATAGTACGAAGTGGCGAACAGGCCGCTGATGCCGAAGGCGAAAATCACTGCATTGGTGTGCAGGGGGCGCAGGCGGCCGTAGGTCAGCCAGGGAATGTCCAGGTTCAGGGCGGGCCAGGCAAGTTGGGCGGCAATGATGACGCCGACCAGCATGCCCACAACGCCCCATAGTATGGTGGCGATCGCGAATTGCTTCACGACCTTGTAGTTGTAGTCCAGTGATTGATCCACTTTGAATTCTCCAGGCAGACACTTTGATGAGGTATGTCAAAGGTTACCGAGGAGCACTTCAAAAAAACATGACGTGGATCAAATCCGGTCGTCGTCCTGTAAAACGCGGATTGCCGGGCCTACAAGATCATCAAACTGGCCGTCGTCCGAGGCCTTGAAAAACAGCCACAGCGCGCCGAAAACCAGGCCGACGCTGATGGGTATGAGGAGGTAAAGCGATTCCATTTTCTTAACTCCTTCGCAACCGGAGCGCGTTGAGAATAACGATGGCAGAACTGGCCGCCATGCCAACGCCGGACAGCCACGGGTTCAGAACGCCGAAAGCTGCTGCCGGAATGGCAACGATGTTGTACAGCGTGGCCCAGGCCAGGTTCTGGCGGATCACGCGCATGGTTCTTCCTGCGCTGCGGGCGGTTTCTACGAGCAGCGGCAGGCGGGCGTCGAGCAGCACGCAGTCGGCATTCACTTGTGCCAAGGTTGCGCCGCTGCCCATTGCGAATGACACATCGGCGGCGCTCAGCACGGCCGCGTCGTTGATGCCGTCGCCGACCATTGCCACGACGCCGCCGCGTGCCTGCAGCGCCTGTACATAGGCCAGCTTCTGCTCCGGCAGGTAGCCGCCGATCGCTTCCCTGATGCCCAACTGCCCTGCCACGCTTTCCGCCAGCGCCTGCTGGTCGCCGCTCAGCAACACCACTTCCTTGCCGAGTCTCTGGAAATATTCGACCGTCCGCAGCGCATCCGACCGCAGCGCATCCGAAACCAGGAAGCGCCCCAGCCAGCGGCCCTGCATGCCCAGCCAGACCGTCGTCATGGGTGCACTATTCGCCGCCGCCCGGGCCAGCGGTGGCGCCGGGCTGCCGGCGATGCCCGCCACGTAAGCGGCGGTGCCAAGGCGGTAGCGAACGCCGTTGACCATACCCTCCATCCCTTGCCCGGCAAGTTCTTGCAGGCTGCTGGCGCCGGCCGCGCCGGCGCCATGCGCCTCGGCGCTGCTGCTGATCGCGCGCGCGATCGGGTGTGCGCTGCCCGCTTCCAAAGCCGCGGCAACGCGCAGGACGCCGATGATCCGCGCGCCGTCGATTGCGTCGATGCTTTGCACGGTCGGTCGCCCTTCAGTCAGCGTGCCGGTCTTGTCGAACACGATGTGGGTGGCGCGGTGCAATGTTTCCAGGACATGCGGCTGCACAATCAACGCCCCTTTGCCGAGCAGGCGGTCGGTGGCAGCAGCCAGCGCGGAAGGCGTCGCCAGCGACAGGGCGCAGGGGCAAGACACCACCAGCACCGCAATTGCCACCGGCCACGCGCGTGCCACCTCATGCCAGGTCCAGAAACCGAAGCTGGCCGCTGCGAACAGCAGCAGCGCAGCCACGAACCACGATGCAGTGCGGTCCGCCCACTGCGCAATCTGCGGCTTGGCGCTGCCGGCGCGTTCGATCAGCTTGAGCAAACCCGCCAGGGTGCTCTCGCGCGCCGGCTTCTCGACGCGCAGTACGACCGGGCTGCCGGCATTGACAGCGCCGCCAGGAACCGCATCGCCGACAGCCTTGCGTTGTGGGGCGCTCTCGCCGGTCAACAGCGACAGGTCGACAGTGGTGCTGCCGTCCACCACGACACAATCGGCTGCCACAGCTTCGCCGCCTTTGACGACGATATGGTCGCCGGCGGCCAGCGCGCTGGCGGGCACGATGGCGGCATTGCGCAGGTCTGGCCACGCGGCCAGGCGCTGTGCCATCTCCGGTACGCCATGGCGCAGGCGCGACAAGGCGCTTGCTGCCTTGCGGCGCGCCACCATTTCCAGGTAGCGGCTGGCCAGCAGCAGGAAGATGAACATGGTGACGGAGTCGTAATAGACCTCGCCGTAGCCGCGGAAAGTCGATACGGCGCTGCCGGTGAAAGCCGCCATGATGCCCAGCGCAACCGGCACGTCCATGCCCAGCGCACGGGCCTTCAGGCTGGCCCAGGCGCCTTTCAGGAAGGGCTGGGCGGAGTAGGCGATGGCGGGAAGCGTCAGGAGCAGGCTGGCCCAGCGCATCAGGCTTGCCATGCCCGCATCCAGGGTGCCGTCGTCGCCGGCCATGTATTCAGGGGCCACGTACATCATCACCTGCATCATCGACAGTCCGGCCACGAAAAGCTGGCGACCCAGCGTGCGGCTGGCTTTCTGCAGTTGCGCGTCGTGACGGGCCGTGTCGTAAGGCCAGGCGTTGTAGCCAATGCTGCGTACTGCTTCCAGCAGCGCGGCAGCAGTGCTCTTGTCCTTGTGCCAGCGGATGAACAGCTTTTCGGTAGCGACGTTCAGGTTGGCCTGCTGCACTCCTTCGACCTGCCGCAAGCGGTGTTCGATCAGCCACACGCAGGCGGCACAGCGTATGCCCTCGACCAGCAGCGTGGCTTCGCGCGCATCGCCATCGTCAATGATGTTCGGATCATCTTCCGGCAGCGCGAGTGCAGCGGGCACCAGTGCCGCCGCCCCATCCGCGCTTGCGGCGACGGGCGCGAAGCCGGTTCGCTCGCGGTAATAACTGGTTTGGCCGATATCGACAATGGTTTGCGCCACAGCCGCGCAGCCAGGACAGCACATGGCGCGTTCGACGCCTTCGATGTTCACATGCCACTCGGCGCTTGCCGCGACCGGCTGGCCGCAATGGAAGCATGCTGCGATTTCATTCATCATCATGGCTGCACCGTCAGGCAAAGCACGTCAAACCATGCGTGCTGGCCACCGCCGGCCGCGCGCACTAGTCCCAGCAAGCCAAAGCCCAGAACCAGCAGGCCGCAAGCCGCGCGCACCGAACGCTTTTGAAGGTATTGGCGCAGTTTCGCGCCCGCCATGCCCATCGCCAGCAGCATCGGCATCGTGCCCATGCCGAAAGCGCCCATTACCAATGCGCCATCCAGCGCGGAGCCGGACAGCATCGCAGTCAGCAGCATGCTGTAGACCATCCCGCAAGGGACCCAGCCCCACAGGCTGCCCAGGGCCAGCGCTTTCAACGGCGTATCCATTGGCACCAGCGGCTTGACCAGCGGCTGCACGTGGCGCCACAGGACGCCGCCCAGCGCTTCCAGCCGAGCCAGGCCGCGCCAGGCATCCATCAGGTAGAGGCCCATGGCGACCAGCATCAGGTTGGCCATCCAGTAGGCGACCAGCTGCGCCGATGTCATCTGCGCCAGGCTGGCGACGCTGCCAGCGACGCCGCCGGCCAGCGCGCCGGCCAGCATGTAGGTGCCAATGCGTCCGGTGTTATAGGCCAGCACGTGGAGAACTTCGCTTGCGCTGGCACCTGGCCAAGCCATGGCGGCCGTACCACCCGTTTCCATGCGCGCGATCGGAATCACGCGTGCGCGAGCCGGCGCAGCGGACGGCCCGCCAACGCTGAATGCGCTGACGATGCCGCCGCACATGCCGGCGCAATGCACACTGCCGGCGAGGCCGGCAATCAGGATGGGCAGCAGGTTCATGGGCTCCTCAAATGGTGCGCGAGAAGCGCAGCGGCTGCACCTGCCCGGGCGCAGTACCCGCAGCACGGTCGGCAGCCAGATGGCGGTCGAACACCATGCAGATATTGCGTATCAGCAGGCGGCCCTTCGGCGTGACGGAAATCCAGTCATCCTCGATCGCCAGCAAGCCATCCTTCTCGAATTCGCGCAGCTTCTCCAGTTCCTTCGCGAAGTACTGCTTGAAGCGGATCGGATAACCCAGTTCCAGCGCCGAAATGGACAGTTCGAAATTACACATCAACATCTGAATCACCATGCGGCGCAGCAGGTCGTCGTTATCCATCGCGTAGCCGCGCGCAATCGGCAGGCGGCCCTGGTCCAGGCGCGCATAGTATTCGTCCAGCGTTTTCTCGTTCTGGCTGTAGGTGCCGTTCACCGAGCTGATGGCCGACACGCCCAGCGCCACCAGGTCGGTCTCGGCGTGGGTCGAGTAGCCCTGGAAGTTGCGGTGCAGGCGGCCCTGGCGCTGAGCCACGGCGAGGTCGTCGTCCGGCTTGGCGAAATGGTCCATGCCGATGTAGACGTAGCCAGCGTCGGTCAGGCGCTTGATGCACAGGGCCAGCATGTCCAGCTTCACGGCCGGCGTTGGCAAATCGTCTTCCGAAATGCGGCGCTGCGGCTTGAACAGGTGTGGCATGTGCGCATAGTTGTAGAGCGCGATGCGGTCGGGATCGGCCTCGATCACCTTGTCCATCGTTGCCTGCATGGTGGTCATGCTTTGCTTCGGCAGGCCGTAGATCAGGTCAACGCTGATCGAACGGAAGCCGGCATCGCGGGCAGCCTGGATCACGGCCAGGGTTTCTTCCGCAGGCTGGATGCGGTTGACCGCCTTCTGCACCTCGGGATCAAAGTCCTGTACGCCCATGCTGACGCGGTTGAAGCCCTGCTTGCGCAGCGTATGGATGCGTTCGGCATCGACGGTGCGCGGATCGATCTCGATCGAGTACTCGCCTTCTTCGTCCGGCGCAAACTCGAAGTGCTTGCGCATGTGCGCCAGCAGCTCGCCCATTTGCTCGTCGCTCAGGTAGGTCGGGGTGCCGCCGCCGAAGTGCAATTGCTCCACACGGTTCATGCCGGCGAACAGCTTGCCCTGCATGTCGATTTCCTGTTTCAGGTAGCCGAGGTAGGTCACGGCCTTGCTGCGGTCCTTGGTCACCACCTTGTTGCACGCGCAGTAATAGCAGACCACGTTGCAGAACGGGATATGCACGTACAGCGACAACGGAGCGCGAGCGCCGCGCATGCGCAGGTTGGCTTGCGCCTCGATGAAGCTGGAGTAGCCGAAGTCCGGCTTGAAGCGGTCGGCCGTCGGATAAGAGGTGTAGCGCGGGCCCGAAGTGCTCATGCGGCTGATCAGCTCTGCATCAAACTGTACGGATGGTTCTGCAATGGAGTTCATGGTTCTTCTCGTTCGGTATCAGGCCGCCAGGCGCTTGGGTGCAAGGCGGTGTTGCTGCGCGCCGCGTGCCGAAGTGACAGCCGCCAGGCGCGCGTGACGGGTACGTTCAAATTTGAACAGGCTGAAGGCGTCGCGCAGGTGGCCGGCTTCGTCGGCCAGGCTGACCGCGGCAGCGGCAGCTTCTTCGACCAGCCCGGCGTTCTGCTGCGTCACCTGGTCCATGTGGTTGACGGCCTGGTTGACCTGGTCCACGCCGATGCTCTGTTCGCGGGAGGCGGTGGAAATCTCGTGCATGATGGTGGTGACTTGCTTGACCGAGTTCACCACCTGGTCCATCGTGGCGCCGGCGCGCTGCGCGCGCTCCATGCCGGTGCTGACTTTCTCCACCGAGATTTCGATCAGCTGCTTGATGTCCTTGGCGGCAGCGGAAGAACGCTGCGCCAGGTTGCGCACCTCGCCTGCCACCACGGCAAAGCCGCGGCCCTGTTCACCGGCACGTGCCGCTTCGACAGCAGCGTTCAGTGCCAGGATGTTGGTCTGGAACGCAATGCCTTCGATCAGGCCGATGATGTCGACCACGCGCCTGGACGAGGTGTTGATCTCGTCCATCGTCGCGATGACTTCGGACACGATCTCGCCGCCCTGCTCCGCCACGTTGGAAGCACTGACCGCCAGCTCGTTCGCTTCCATCGAGTTCTCCGCATTGGCCTTCACGGTCGAAGAGAATTCTTCGATGCTCGACGCGGTCTTTTCCAGGCTGGCAGCCTGCGACTCGGTGCGGCCCGCCAGGTCGGCATTGCCGGCGGCGATCTGCTTGGTCGCCACGGCCATCGCATCGATATTGAAGCGCACGTCTCGGATAGTGGCGATCAGGTTGTTGTTCATCTGCTGCAGGGCGCGCAGCAACTGGCCCACTTCGTCGGTGCTGTCGGTATCGAAGGATCCGGTCAGGTCGCCGGCTGCGATCAGGCGCGCGCCATCGAGCGCGCGGCCCAGCGGCTGCAGCATGCCGGTGCGCAGCGTGTACCACAGGAAGACGTTGATCAGGAAGCCGAGGGCGGTGGCGCCAAAGATGCCCCAGCGCGTCAGGTCGCTGGTGCCGTCGGCGAAGAGCGCGGCCAGGCAGACCGCGATCTGCAGCACATTGACCACGCTGGTGGCCAGCCAGATGCGCATCGCCAGCGAGGTATGGCTCAGGCGCGCCAGCACGTTCGACAGGCCCAGGCGCACGATCTGGCCATTCTTGATGCGGATACTGCGGGCACCGGCAGCGATCTTACGGTAAGCCTCGGTTGCGGCGGCAACCTGGCCGCGATCGGCCTTGGTGCGCACCGACATGTACCCAATGGTGCGGCCGTTTTCCTTGATCGGGGTGATGTTGGCTTTGACCCAGTAGAAATCGCCGTTCTTGCAGCGGTTTTTCACCAGGCCGGTCCATGGAACGCCGGCCCGGATGGTTTGCCACAGGTCGGCAAACGCTTCTGGCGGCATGTCCGGGTGGCGGATGATGTTTTGCGGCTGGCCAATCAGCTCCGCCGCGCGGAAGCCGCTGATGTGCTCGAAGTAGGGATTGACGTAGACGATATTGCCTTCCAGGTCGGTCTTGGAGACGATCGCCTGGTCTTCGTCCAGTTCTACTTCCTGATTGGTTACCGGTAAATTCTGACGCATCGCGCGCTCCCTGTTGATTTTCTTGCTATAACGCAAGATCACAGGGATAAGTCTAGGGACTTGGGCGCGCTTTTTTAATGATGTAGATCAATTCTGGCGGGGTTGGCTTGTCAGGCCACTTCCGCCTGGATTGCCGAGCTGTCACGAACATTCTTTTGCACCGCTACGGCCGCGAACAGGCTCAGCGCGAAAGCCATGC
>DASWTB010000010.1:0-22115 GCA_036402315.1 Pseudoduganella sp.
TGTTACAGGGCGTTGAGGGGGATCTTGAGGTAACGCACACCGTTATCCTCAGCCTCCGGCAAGTGGCCGGCGCTGAGATTGACCTGGATGGCAGGCAGGATCAGCACCGGCATCTGCAGCGTGGCGTCGCGCTTGGTGCGCATGGCCACGAATTCTTCTTCGGTCACGCCGTCGCGGATATGAATGTTCGCGGCGCGCTGCTCGGCCACCGTGACTTCCCAGCGCGGCTCGCGGCCGGCTGGCGGGTAGTCGTGGCACATGAACAGGCGGGTTTCCGGCGGCAGCGACAGCAGGCGGTGCACCGATTTGTACAAATCTCCCGCGCAGCCGCCGGGGAAGTCGCAACGCGCGCTGCCAACGTCCGGCATGAACATCGTGTCGCCGACAAATACCGCATCGCCTACCTGGTAAGCCATGTCGGCCGGCGTATGTCCCGGGACGTGCATGGCGCGCGCTTTCAGCTTGCCGATCATGAATTGCTCGTCGGCCTCGAACAGGTGGCCGAACTGCGAGCCGTCTTCCTTTTCACCCTTGCGGTTGAAGATCGCCGAGAAGGCATGCTGCACCTTGCAGATGCCGGCGCCAATGCCGATGCGGCCACCGAGCTTCTCTTGCAGGTAAGGCGCTGCCGACAGGTGGTCGGCGTGGGCGTGGGTCTCCAGCAGCCAGCTGACGGTCAGGCGATGCTCGCGCACGAAGCCGACGATCTTGTCGGCGGCGGTCGTCGAGGTGCGGCCGGCCTTCGGATCGTAATCAAGGACTGAATCGACGATGGCGCATTCGCTGCCGTCAGCCTCGTAAATCACGTAGCTGACAGTCGATGTAACGGGGTCGAAGAACCCCTGGATCTCTGGCTTCATATCAAAATAGTAGGATGATTCAAGCCCGACTATTATAAAGAATCCTGATATAGCGGGTGAGGCTTATTCGTTTTACGCTGCAAGCCATCTGTGTGGCGGGAAAAACTGTCTCCGTGATAATATTTTCGACAGTGCTTCCTGAAAGAGAGGCCGCCATGCCCAAAGCAGGCGATTCACTGAAGTGGGGACTGGTCACTGGCTGTATCTGCAGCCCGCCGCTATCGGCACTCGCTGCCGTAGGCGGCGCAGCTACGCCGGAGAACTTTGCCAACCTGTCGCTGGAAGAATTGAGCGACGTGCGCGTGGTGTCCGTTTCAAAACGCGAGGAGAGGCTGGGCGATGCCCCGGCTTCGATATTCGTGATCAGCGCCGACGACATCAGGCGCAGCGGCGCGCGCAGCCTCGCCGAGGCCCTGCGCCTGGCGCCCAACCTGCACGTGGCGCAGATGCCCGCCGGGAATTACACCATCACCGCGCGCGGCTTCGCCGGCAACAGCGCCAACAAGCAGCTGGTCATGATCGACGGCCGCTCGGTGTATACGCCGCTGCTGTCCGGCGTTTCGTGGGACGTGCAGCAGGTTCCGGTGGAGACCATCGAGCGCATCGAGGTGGTCAGCGGGCCAGGCGGCACGCTGTGGGGCACCAATGCCGTCAATGGCGTGATCAACGTGATCACCAAGACTGCCGCCTCCACGCTGGGTGGCATGGCCGACCTGCGCTGGGGACAGGAGCAGTCGGGCGCCGCATTCCGTTATGGTGCGGCGATGGACGATGGCGCCTGGCGCGCTTACGGCATGGACTATGCGATGCCCCACGGCGAAACGCTGGCCGGCGCCGCCGTCGGCGATGCCTGGCACAACGCGCAAGCGGGCTTCCGGGCCGACTGGTTGCGCGGCAGCGACAATGTCACGGTGCAGGGCGATGCCTACCGCATCGGCGCCGGGCAGCCCGCGACGCCGCCGGCCGTGCCGTTGCCCGCCGCGTCCATGCGGGGCGTCAACCTGATTGGGCGTTGGACCCGCCATCTGTACGGCGGCGCCAGCCTGTCCCTGCAGGCTTACTACGATCGCACGGAGCGCAACCAGACAGGTTCATACAAGGAGAATCTGGACGTGGCCGACCTGCAGGCACTTTATAACTTCGCGCCGCTTGGGCGGCACACGCTGGCGGTGGGGGCTGAATACCGCTTCGCACGCGATCGGGTAGTGGTTACCAGCGGTACCGCCTTCCGCCCCGAACGCTCCAACTTGCGT
Organism: Pseudoduganella sp.; assembly: GCA_036402315.1. GTDB lineage: Bacteria > Pseudomonadota > Gammaproteobacteria > Burkholderiales > Burkholderiaceae_D > Rugamonas. Next base: position 2,114 of record DASWTB010000010.1, read on the forward strand.
TGGGCCAGCCTGTTCGGGCAGGACACCATTGCATTCAGCGAGCAATTGAACGTGACGGCCGGCCTGCGCATTGAGCACAATATGTACACCGGTTCAGAATTCCTGCCTAATGTGCGGTTGGCCTGGAAGGCCAGCCCTTCGACTTCCTGGTGGGCAGCCCTGTCGCGCACGGTGCGGGCGCCGTCGCGGGTCGACCGCGAAATCTATATCGATGCCGGTCCACGCGGCAAGCTGACCGGCGGGCCGGATTTCCAGTCCGAGACGGCCCGTGTGCTGGAAATCGGCTTGCGCCAGCAATTCGGCAACCGCGCCAGTTATTCACTCACCGCTTATCGTGCGCTATATGACAAGCTGCGCACCATCAAGCCGGTTGCCCCGCTGGTTTTTGAAATCGGCAATGGCATGGAAGGCGAAACGCGCGGCCTGGAGGCCTGGGGGAACTACCAGGCCACGCCGGACTGGCGGCTCAGCGCGGGGCTGACCCTGATGCATGAGGAGTTTTCGCTCAAGCCGGGCGAGCGTGATTTCGGCAACCGTTCCCTGATGGGCAACGTGGACCCGCGCCGCATGGCGAAGCTGCGCTCTTCGTACACGCTGGGGGAAGGGCGCGACCTTGACCTGATCTTGCGCTACGTCGGCCCATTGCGCTTCACCACGGTCGCCGGTTATACCGCGCTGGACCTCAATTTCAACTGGCAGCTCAGGCCAGGCCTGGAGCTGGCGATTGGCGCCAGCAATGCGCTTGACCGCGAGCACGAGGAATTCAGCGGCGCCACCCGCCGGTCGCTGGGGCGGGGCGCCTATGCCAGGGTTATAAGCCGCTTCTAAGGCGGGCATGTTAATATCGCAGCCCATGAAATCCTTGATCCGTTTCATTGCGCTTTGGCTGATGCTGGTGGCTTTGCCCTTCCAGGGCTTTGCCTCGGCCAGCATGCTGCTGTGCGGCGCGGCCAATCCTGGCAAGCTGGCCGTCCAGGCAGCACAGGGAGCGGATCACGATCATGCGGCCATGCTGGCATCCGCCCAGCAGGCAGGTGACGAAGGCACCCATTGCGCCGGCAGCACCCACAGCGGCGCCATGTCCGATTGCTGTGTTGGCGCCGCACTGGCCTATGCCTTGCCACAACCCGCATCGCACTTGCAGCTCGCCGAGCGCCTGCGCCTGCCCGAACCCGTGCCGCCGCCGCCGGTCGACCTTGCCCTTCCAAAACGCCCGCCCCGGGCGATCGTTGCCTGATCCATGCCGGCCTCCACGGCTGGCCCCATCCTGCCTCCCTGCGCAGGGCGAACAAGCATTGGAAAGACAAAAATGAACCAAGCATTCAAGCTGGCGGCAATGGCCGCCGCGGCTGCGCTGCTCTCCGGTTGCGCCACGTTTTCGAACGATGGCGGGTTCGGCGCAGTGGCACAAGCCACCAAGAGCCGCAGCGGCGCCGAAACGCGCCTGCTGCGCAATGACGACGACCGGCGCGCGCTGGACGAACAGCTCAAGAAGCTGCTCGCGGAGCCGCTCAGTGCCGACGCGGCCGTCCAGATCGCATTATTGAATAACCGTGGCCTGCAAGCCCGCTACTGGGACCTTGGCATCGCCGAAGCGGAACTGGTGCAGGCCGGGCGCATGGCCAATCCCGGCTTCAGCTTCAAGCGCACGCACGGCGGTGGCGAGGTGGCCATCGAGCGCACCCTGAGCATGAACTTCATCCAGCTGCTCACGCTGCCGCTGGCCAGCCGCATTGAAGCCCAGCGCTTCGAGCAGGTCAAGCTGGAACTGGCCGGCGAGGCAGTTTCGATGGTCCACCAGGCCCGCCTGGCCTGGATCGAGGCCGTGGCGGCGCAGCAGGCCGTCGAATATGCGCAGCAGATCAGCGATGCCGCCGACGCCAGCGGCGAGCTGGCGCGGCGCATGCAGGCGGCCGGCAACTGGAGCAAATACGATGCGGCCAAGGAGGAAGCCTTCCACGCCGATGCCATGGCCGACGTGGCACGCGCCCGCAAGGCGGCTACCGCCAGCCGTGAAAAGCTGACCCGCATCCTCGGCCTGTCCGGCGCTGAAGCCACCAGCTACAGCCTGCCGGAGCGCCTGCCGGAGCTGCCGGCCAGCCCGCGCAAAGTGGACGATGTTGAAGCCGCAGCCCTGCGCGACCGCCTCGATGTGCAGGCGGCCCGCCTGTCCTCGCAGCACACAGCCAATTCCCTGGGCTTGACCAAAACCACGCGCTTCATCAACGTGCTGGAATTGAGCGGCATCAGTGAGCGCGATGGCGAGCGGCGTTCGCGCGGCTATGAGATCTCGGTGGAAGTGCCGCTGTTCGACTGGGGCGGCGCCCGCGTGGCGCATGCCGAAGCCACCTATATGCAGTCGGTCAACCTGCTGGCCGCGGCGGCCGTCAATGCCCGCAGCGAAGCGCGCGAGAGCCACCAGGATTACCAGGCTTCCTACGAGCTGGCCAGGCATTACCGCGACGTGGTGATCCCTCTGCGCCAGAAGATCTCCGAAGAGACCTTGTTGCGCTACAACGGCATGCTTCTGTCCGTGTTCGAGCTGCTTGCCGATGCGCGCGAACAGACTACCGCCGTCAATAACTACATCACCGCGCTGAAGGAATACTGGATCGCGGATGCCAATCTGGATGCCGCGATTGGCGGTAAAGGAGTACAGCAATGAATCAACCCGTCAACAAGCGCCGTTCCTTCCTCGCCAATGGCGCCGCCGCACTGATCGGGGCGGGCCTGGTGAGCCGCGCCGGCGCTGCCGGCCTGCCGGAAGCTCCAGTGCAGTCCAGCGCTTCGACCGCGCCGCCGCTGATGCCGCCGAATGGCCGTCCATACAACCCTGTCGTCACCCTGAACGGCTGGAGCCTGCCATGGCGCATGAAGGATGGCGTCAAGGAGTTCCACCTGGTCGCCGAGCCGGTGGTGCGCGAAATCGCCCCCGGCATGTTCGCCAAGATGTGGGGCTACAACGGCCAGAGCCCGGGCCCGACCATCGAGGTGGTGGAGGGCGACCGCGTGCGCATTTTCGTCACCAACAAGCTGCCCGAGCACACCAGCGTGCATTGGCACGGCCAGATCCTGCCGAGCGGGATGGATGGCGTGTCGGGCGTGAGCCAGCCGGCTATCCAGCCGGGCAAGACCTTCGTCTACGAATTTGTCGCCAAACATGCCGGCACTTTCATGTACCATCCCCATGCTGACGAGATGGTGCAGATGGCGATGGGCATGATGGGTTTCTGGGTGACCCACCCGAAAGACCCGCGCCAGCACGCGGTTGACCGTGATTTCGTGTTCCTTCTCAGCGCTTACGATATCGAACCCGGGAGCATGGTCCCCAAGGTCAATACGATGACGGACTTTAATATCTGGACATTCAATAGCCGCGTTTTCCCCGCCATCGACCCGCTGGTCGTGCGCCAGGGCGACCGCGTGCGCATCCGCGCCGGCAACCTGACCATGACCAACCACCCGCTCCACATCCACGGCCACCGCTTCGAAGTGACCGGCACCGACGGCGGCTGGGTGCAGCCGTCGGCACGCTGGCCGGAAGTGACGACCGACGTTGCGGTGGGCCAGATGCGCGCCATCGAGTTCATCGCCGACAACCCGGGCGACTGGGCCTTCCACTGCCACAAATCACACCACACCATGAACGCCATGGGCCACGACGTGCCGACCCTGATCGGCGTCGACCACAAGGGCGTGGCCGAGAAGATCAACAAGCTGGTGCCGGGCTACATGGTGATGGGCGACAAGGGCGGCTCGATGGGCGGCATGGAAATGGAAATCCCCGAGAACACGCTGCCGATGATGACCGGTACCGGCCCGTATGGCGATATCGAGATGGGTGGCATGTTCACGCTGATGAAGGTGCGTCCGGACCAGAAGCGGGGCGATTATTCGGACCCGGGCTGGTACAAGGCGCCGAAAGGCACCACGGCCTACGAGTGGACCGGCGAACTGCCGGCGGCTCCTTCCGCACCCGGTGCGCAGCCGCCGGCTGGCGTCAAGCCGATGGAAGTGACCCGCGACAAGAAGGGACACGACCATCATTAAGCAATTGCGCTACCTGGGGAAGTGGAGCCTGCTGGCCGGCATCGTTGCTTTGCTGGCGGGCAGTGCTTCCGCTTTCTTCCTGGTGGCGCTGGATGTGGCCACCGCCTGGCGTGAAGCGTATCGCTGGGTGGTGTGGCTGCTGCCGCTGGCCGGCTTTGCCGTCGGCTGGGTCTATCTGCATGTCGGCAGCCGCGTCGAGGCGGGCAATAACCTGTTGATCGACGAGATCCACGATCCGAAGAATGTGGTGCCGCTGCGCCTTGCGCCGCTGATTCTGGGCAGCACGGTGGTATCGCATCTGTTTGGTGCGTCCGTCGGGCGCGAAGGTACGGCAGTGCAGATGGGCGGTGCATTGGCCGACCAGCTCACCCACGTTTTCCGCCTGCCGCGCGAGGACCGCAGCACGGTGCTGATGGCCGGCATCAGCGCCGGTTTCGCTTCGGTGTTCGGCACGCCGCTGGCCGGCGCGATCTTCGGGCTGGAAGTGCTGGTGGTGGGGCGCATGCGATTTACTGCGATTTACCCCTGCATGCTGGCAGCGGTGCTGGCGGACCAGGTGACGCGCGCCTGGGGCGTGGGCCATACGCACTACCCGGCGGGCGCGCTGGGGACGCCAGAAGGTCCGCTGCTGCTGGCGCTGGCGGGCATTGTCGTGGCGGGCGTCGTGTTTGGCCTTGTGGGGCGTGCCTTTGCCGCTGCCACGCATGGCTTGTCGGCATGGTTCAAGGAGCGCTTTGCGTATGCGCCACTGCGGCCGCTGGCCGGTGGCGCCATTATCGCGCTGGTGGTTGGCATTGGCGGTGCAGCGGGCGTCGATTTCCACCGCTACCTTGGCCTCGGCATCGGGCCGATGGTGGAAGCCTTCCGCATCCCTCTCGATTGGTGGGACTGGCTAGGCAAATTCGTTTTCACTGTCGGCTCTTTGGGTTCTGGCTTCAAAGGCGGCGAAGTGACACCGCTGTTCAATATCGGGGCGACGCTGGGCAACGCGCTGGCGCCGATCCTGCACCTGCCATTCCCGCTGCTGGCGGCGATCGGCTTCGTGGCCGTGTTTGCCGGCGCGGCCAACACGCCGCTGGCCTGCACCGTGATGGCGATGGAGCTGTTCGGCCCTGCAATTGGCCCGTATGCGGCGCTGGCCTGCGCGGTTGCCTTCATGTTCTCCGGCCAGTCGGGCATCTATCGCGCGCAACGGCGCCCGTCAGCCGAGTAGGCGCCGCTCCAGTTGCTGCGCGTCGAAGGGCGCATGCACTTTGATGTCATTGTCGAAGTAGCAGTAGATGTCGCGGCTGGCACGCTTTGGCGGTGCGCTGTCGACGATCAGCTTTGCGTCGCCGGGCTGGCTGCCGCCTGCCCATGCGCGGATGCGCGCCGCCCAGCGGTCCAGTGATTCCGGCGTGTAGCCACTGGCGTAGAGTTCCTTTTCCCCATGCAGACGCAAATACACGAAGCTTGCCGTCACGTCTTCGTAGTCGGGCCATTTGCCGGCCGTGTCGGCGACCACCAGCGCGACTTTGTATTTGCGCAACAGCCGGACGAAGGCGGGATCGGCGAATGACTCGTTGCGGATCTCGATGGCGTGCAGCAGCTTGCGCTTTGCGTCCGTCTCGGTTGCGGCGCGGCCGTTCATGCGCGGCTCGTGTTGGCGGGCGAGGGCCGAGGCCTGTTCGGTATCGCGCGGCAGCAGGCTGAAAAAGTGCTCGAACAGCTCTTCGTCGAACTTGAAGTTGGGCGGGAATTGCCAGAGGAAGGGACCCAGCTTCTCGCGCAGCAGGAGCACACCGCTGGCAAAGACATTGGCGAGCGGCTTCTCGGGCTCGCGCAGGCGGCGGATGTGGGTAATGAAGCGGTTGCCTTTGTGGGCGAACACGAAGCCGTCGGGAGTGGCGTCGTACCAAGCCTGGTAGCTCTCAGGCCGCTGCAGCGAGTAAAAAGAACCGTTGATTTCGATGGTGCGCACGGCGCGCGAGGCGAATTCGAGCTCGCGCGCCTGCGCCAGGTCGGGCGGATAAAACACGCCACGCCATGGGGTATATCGCCAGCCGGAGATGCCGATCCGGATCACCGTGCCAGGCGTTTCAGCGTGCCGAGCATGGCCAGCCCGGCAAGCAGCATGGCGTATTGTCCCGGCTCTGGAATCGGCAGGGGTTCTCCGCCAACCGTAAAGGCATCGAAGGCCAGCCCCGAGTCGAAGTCCTGGTCGTCCCAGTTTGTTACGCCAAACTCAAGGCGGTATTTGCCGGCGTTGGCAATAGCATACTGCGCCCGCACCCAGCCGGTGGCGCCACAACCATCGTCGTAGCATTCGTCGGAGTCGGGACCGAGCGGCGCCCACCTGGTCTGGCCCGGCGCTACGGCGACGGGGAACGGGGTCAACGTTGCCTCAGGAGCTGGCATGTCGAAGCCAGGGATTGCATTTCCGTTGTCGTTGGTGCGGGCGGTGAACAGCAGGGCTACCTGCTTGTCGTCCGCGTCAAGCAGGCGTGCCCACGCATAGTCCGCATAGCCTGCGCCATCGGTTGTCACGTAATTGAAGCGGAAGTCGAGTGCTGCGTTGGCGTCCGCCATGAAGGAGACGGAACGCAGGAGCGAGCCGTTGGTCGCTTCTCCCAATCCGCCCACGCCGGGCAGGGCAACTTCGCTGTTGGAGTTGTAGCTGGAGATCCAGCCGTAGGCCCTTCCCCCGCCGGGCGCGAGACCTACGACGCCATTGGCGGCCGAAGTGCCGCAACTGCCGGTGCAACGCCAGTTGGCCGGCATGCCGTCGTCAAAAGTACCGGCCACGGCTGGCGCGGCCACTGCGCAAGATGCCGCGCAGGTCGCAAGCATCAGAAAGTTTCTTATCTTCATTTTGCAGCCCCGTCGAAGAGAACGCCATCATTCTCCACGCGCTGGGCGCATCTGCCGAAAGCCTGCCGCTATCGTGCGGGCGAGGTCAATAGCTAGTTTCGCAAAGGAACTGGAGTGCTACCGGTAGGGAGCGGCCGGGCCGGGCCAGACGGTGTCGGCCAATGGGCGGCCCTGGCAGCGCGACGGATCGGTCACGGCGCCGGTCTGGACGCCGCGGCAAACCCAGATCTGGCTGCCGTTTTCACCGGTGTATCGGTCCCATGCCCATTCGCGATCGGTGTTGGGCGCGTAGGACGGTTCGGAGTACCAGTCGTCGTTGTACAGCCCGATCGTGCCGCCGACGCCGATGCTGACATCGGTATTCTTGCTCGCCGCGACGGCGAGTGCGACGACACCGGCCGCGACGCCAACTGTCACCCAGGTTTCGCGTTCCTTGATGACATCGGGGCAGGACGCTTCAGCCACCCCGCGACGGCCCAGTTCCATCCTCAGCGCATTGGCAAAGTTCATGTCAGGCGAGCCGGTGGCGAGCGTCTTGCACATTTCGAAAGAGCTCGCCGCCGATGGATTGGCGTAAAAGCTCTGCGCGCCAATGCCGGCGCAGCCAGTAAGGAGCGCAGCCAGCGCTGCGACGGGAAGCAGGTTTTTCATGCCGCTAGTATAGCAACCTCGGGAGCGCCCAAGTCATGCCAAGGGCCAGCTGCTGCGCCGCTCCGGGCGTTTTCGCAACGCTGACATCAAGGTCCAGGCGGCCTTCGAGCAACGTATAGCGCAGGCCTGCCTGACGTGTCGGAGGGCGATGGCGGCTGCCGTAGCTTTCCAGAGAAACGCTCCAGCGCGGGGCAAACGCGTACTCGCTGCCGATGCTCCAGGTGGCGCGGACTGTCGCGGCTGGCTGGCGGATCCAGCCAGCGTTCAGATGCAGCAGGGCGTCGCTGCCGAAGGACATCGTCAGTGGCAAGTTGACAGTGTGCTGGCGGGCCATGCCATGCTGGGTTGCGATGGCCAGGCCCAGCCCCCAGCCATTCGTATCGAGCCGGCGCAATGCCGTTTTGGCCTGCAAGACAGCATTGCTTGACTGGCCTTTGCCGGCAGCCAGCTCCCAGCCGCCGACGCCGCATGCGGGCATGGCCCACCATTCGCGCAGCCTGCCGGTATGCTGGTGCCACGCTTCTACCTGGCAATCGTTCGGTTCTAGGACGCTGGCGTCATCGGTCGCCAATGGCCGTCCCGCCCACGCCGCCGTCGAGAGCAGCGTGCCAGCTGCCCACAACACGCAGCGGTGGTCAAGCCAGGCGCAGGCGGCGCGTGTGAAAATCGAATTCATAGATCTCTCCGTAACGTCCCCATTCGACGGCGGTGCGCATGATGCGGCGCGCTTCGTCCGGTTCGTTGGATGCCATCAGCGTTGCCAGGACTTGTTCTTCCGGCAGCGCACCGTCGGCGGAAGCTCGCAGCCTGCTGTAAATATGCTGGGGCAGAGCCACGTGCGCCAGCAACTGCCGGCCGAAGATGGCCTGGCGGCTCGCATGGTCGGCTGCTTCATAGCGACGGCCGAGCGCCGTCATGGCGATGTCGCCACCTTCCAACGTGGCCAGGCCAAGCTGGGACAGCGCCTCGCAGGCCGGGAACAGCGCTTCATCCGGCAGTTCGCTTTCGTCGGAAAGGCGCGGCAGGTCGGCTCGGCCATCAAAAGGCTCGGATGCCAGCAGGGACAGTACCGCTTCGATGCGCTCGATGTCGGCATCGGGCAGGCGGTAGTCCGGGCCAGCCTCGTGTGCCGGAGCTGCGGCGGGCGCGCGCATGGTCATCAGGGCGTATACCTCGTCGATCAGTTGGCGCACAGCCGGGCTGTCCGGGTTGCGTGGGCGCGGCAGGTCGATGCGGATCTCGGTGCGGATGCGGCCTGGGTCGCTCGAGAGCATGATGATCCGGTCCGACATCATGACCGCCTCCTCGATATTGTGCGAAACGACCAGGATGCCGCGCGTCGGGATGCGTCCGTGGTCCCACAACTCGAGGATGTCGTTACGCAGGGTTTCGCCGGTCAGCACGTCGAGTGCGGAGAACGCCTCGTCCATCAGAAGCACGTCCGGATTGGTCACCAGCGCACGCGCAATGCCCACGCGCTGGCGCATGCCGCCTGACAGCTCCCGCGGCAGCGCGCCTTCAAAGCCGGATAGACCCATCAATTCGAGCATGGCCGCGCTGCGTGCAGCACGTTCAGCCTGGGCTACGCCTTGCGCCTCCAGGCCGAGCTCCACATTCTGCTGCACGGTCAGCCAGGGGAACAGGGCGAAGGACTGGAATACCATCGCAATGCCCGGCACCGGTTCGGCCAGCGGCATGCCGCGGTACTTTGCCGAACCGGCATCGGCCTGCACCAGGCCCGCGATAATGCGCAACAAGGTCGATTTGCCGGAGCCCGACTTGCCCAGCAGCGCCACGATCTCGCCCGACTGCAGCGAGAAGTCGACGCCATCGAGCACGGTGCGGCTGGCGCCATCGCCAGTGCGGAAGGATTTGCCGACGCCTTGCAGGTCGACCAGGATTTCTTTTTTCATGCCTGCTCCTGATACAAACGGCTCCAAACGAAGCGGTTGATTGCCATTACAAATACACACATCACGCCGATGCCGAGGGCGATCCGGGGGAAGTCGCCGGCATCGGTCATCTGTTTCACGTAGCTGCCCAGGCCATGCGCCACCAGCGTGGTTTTGCCCCAGGTGACGTATTCGGCAACGATGCTGGCGTTCCACGAGCCGCCGCAAGCGGTGACTGCGCCTGTTACATAGCTTGGGAAAACGGCCGGCAGGTAGACGCGGCGCCATTTCAGCCAGCCTTTCAGTCCCAGGTTCGCCGCTGCGAGACGCAGGTCGGTGGACAGGGTGGATGCGCCCGCCACCACGTTGAACAGGATGTACCACTGGGTGCCAAACACCATCAGGGGGCTGAGCCAGATATCCGGATTGAGCCCCAGGTGCAGCACCGAGTAAACCACCACCGGGAACAGCAGGTTGACCGGGAACGCGGCCAGGAACTGCGCCACCGCCTGGATTTTCTGCGCATAGCGCGGGCGCAGGCCAATCCACACCGCGACCGGCACCCAGAACAGCGAAGCCAGTGCGATCAGCACCGCCACGCGTGCCAGCGTCGCGAGGCCAAGGCCGAACACGCCGGCGGCCTCGCGCCAGCCAACTTCGGTATGGATGAAGGCCGCGACGCGGTAGCTGGCCCAGATCGCGAGTACCAGCAGCAGCGTGTCGGCAGCACGCGCCGGCAGGCGCCAGCGGCACACGGCCTTGCCAGCATTGGCTGCGTCGACCGGGCGGGCAGGGAACCACCCGAGGGCGGAGCGCAACAGCTTCCAGGCCTTGTCGGTCAGCCGGCTGGCGATTCGGCTGCGGCGCACCCAGTCCAGCAGCCAGGAACGGCGGCCCACTTCGCCGTCCAGTTCTTCGAAGCGGAACTTGTCGGCCCACACCAGCAAAGGGCGGAAGAAAAGCTGGTCATACATGACGATGCCGACAAACATGGCGCCGATGGCCCAGGCGATGGCGCGGCCGTTCTCGGCTTCAATCGCGACTGCGATATAGGCGCCGATGCCGGGCAGCTTGACGTCCTGCCCCGCGACGGAAATCGCTTCCGCCGCCACCAGGAAGAACCAGCCGCCGGACATGGACATCATCATGTTCCACAACAGGCCAGGCATGGCGAACGGCAGCTCCAGCCGCCAGAAGCGCTGCCACGCCGACAGGCGGAACATGCGGCTGGCTTCATGCAGTTCGCCCGGCACCGCGCGCATCGACTGGTACAGGCTGAATGCCATATTCCAGGCTTGCGAGGTGAAGATCGCAAAAATGGCCGCGCATTCAACGCCCAGCTCGCTGCCGGGGAACAGGGCAATGAACGGCGCAATCGCAATGGCCTGGAAACCCAGCACCGGAACCGATTGCAGAACATCCAGCAGCGGCACCAGGACTTTTTCGGCCAGCCGGTACTTTGCCGCCACCGCCGCGAAGACGAAGGCGAACACCAGGGAGAAGCCCAGCGCGGCGAACATGCGCAAAATGGTGCGCAAAAGGTAATAGGGCAGCGCGGCCGGGTCGAGGCTGACCGGCATAGGCTGGCCAAGCACGAAAGGCCGTGCCATCTGCATGGCGCCATAGGCGACAGCAAGCAACACCGCCAACACGAGCGGCAGCAATGCCCAGTCCCAGCGATTGGGACGCGTAGTAATAGATGCGAACATCAGGCTCTCCGCAAGGATGCGGGCCCGCGATCGTGCGCGCTTGAATCATCATCCGCTCATGGCAGATGACGGGAGGACAGGAGCCCTGGACGTGATCGTGCCGTTATGCGATGCCGAAGTGAATTCGGTGACAACTATGACTCGAACAAGTGCCCATGAAAGGGGGCTCCAAAAAATGATAACGGGGCGGAGTGTAGGCGGATGAGATACCCGGAGTCAACTTAGGGAATCACGTAATTTGAAAGTGCCCCGGGCCGGAATCGAACCGGCACGGCCTTGCGGCCAACGGATTTTAAGTCCGGTGTGTCTACCAATTTCACCACCGGGGCAGGTTGAAGTCCGCTATTATGACATGTCTGTTGGTTAACATCCAGTAGTGGTAATTTTGGCAACGCTTGTAATCGTCGCGGAATGTTGTAGCATGCTGGTCGCAGAATTCCCTGGAAAGACCACATGCAAATCAAGATTAACGACGTCCTGCGGGACTATATCGAGCCGTTGACCGAGGCTGAGCGCACCGCGCTGGAGCGCAGCCTGCTGGCCGAAGGTTGCCGCGATGCGCTGGTGCTGTGGAACGATGTTCTGGTCGATGGCCACAATCGCTACTCGATCTGCCAGCAGCACGGCATCCCATTCAAAGTCACCCAGAACACGAGCTTCAAGGATATTGAAGACGTGATGCTGTGGATGATCGATAACCATCTGGGCCGCCGCAGCGTGTCGGACTTCCAGCGTGGCGTGTTGGCCCTGCGCCAGCAGGAAATCCTGGCCAAGCGCGAGCAGGTTGTGAAAGAGCAGGCCAAGGCGGAGGATGCCGCCATTGCGCCACCGGACCCGGAAGCCGAAGAAGCCACGCCGCCGCCAAAGCCGAAGGCCAAACGCGAAGACATAGCCCGCGCCGCGCGCCTAAGTGCCAACACCCTGGGCCAGATCGAAAAAATCACCCGCAGCGCCACGCCGGAGCTGGTGGAAGCGGTTCGTTCCGGCACGATCTCGATCAATGCCGCCGCCACCGTGGCCACGTTGTCGGAAGACGACCAGAAGTCGGCCGTCGCCGGCGGCCGCAAGTTCCTGCAGCAGGCCGCCCGAGAAATCCGCGAGCAGCGCGCTGCCAACCGTCCGCCGAAGCCGCCGAAAGAGGATGCGGGCGAGAGACAATACGATGCGGCTGAACGTCCGGCCCCGCTGACCGAGGTGGAAGTGCTGCGCCTCGAAATTTCGCAACTGAAGGAAAAGAATGCCGCGCTGCGCGCCGAAAACGCCGAACTGCGCGAACGCATTGCACAATTGGTGGAGCAATAAAGCATGCTGAAGCTGAATGCCGCGCTCGTCGCGTTCTGTGCCATTCCTGCGATTGCCGCCCCGGCCGCCACACAGGCGCCTGGGTCTTTGAGTCCTGCGGAAGTGCTGCGCCTGCAAGCGATTGCCAAGCGCGTCACGATCCTGCGCGACAAATGGGGCATTCCGCATATCTATGGCAAGACCGACGCCGACGCGGTATTCGGCATGATGTATGCGCAGTCGGAAGATGATTTCAAGCGCATCGAGCTGAACTTCATCAACGCCATGGGCCGCCTGGCGGAAGTCGAGGGCGAGAAAGCGCTGTACCAGGACCTGCGCATGAAGCTGTTCATCTCGCCCGAGCAGTTGAAGTCGCAGTACAAGGCCAGCCCGGATTGGCTGAAGAAGCTGATGGTGGCCTGGGCAGACGGCCTGAACTTCTACCTGCACACCCACCCCAAGGTACAGCCGCGCCTGCTGACACGCTTCGAACCATGGATGGCGCTCAGTTTCAGCGAAGGCAGCATCGGCGGCGACATCGAATCCGTCAACATCGAGCAGTTGAAGGCGTTCTACAGCAAGCACCCGGCGCCTGCGCTGGCTGCCGGCGGCAGCGACCTGGATAACGAGCCGCGCGGCTCGAACGGCTTCGCCATTGCGCCGGCCCTGAGCAAGTCTGGACACGCGCTGTTGATGATCAACCCGCACACCTCGTTCTACTTCCGCCCGGAGATCCATGTGATCAGCCAGGAAGGCCTGAACGCCTACGGCGCTGTGACCTGGGGCCAGTTCTTTGTGTACCAGGGCTTCAACGACCGTATCGGCTGGATGCATACTTCCGGCGGCGGCGACGTGATCGACGAATACCTGGAAACGGTGGTTGAGAAAGACGGCAAGTTCTTCTACCAGTATGGCAAAGAGCTGCGCCCTTTCCGCACCGAGTCCGTGCGCCTGCCGTACAAGGCTGCCGACGGCAGTATGGCGGAAAAAATCGTGACGGCCTATTTCACCCATCGCGGCCCTGTGGTGCGCGAGCAGGGCGGAAAATGGGTTTCCGTGGCGATGATGAACGAGCCGCTGAAGGCGCTGACGCAATCGTTCATCCGCACCAAGGCGCGCAACTATCCGGCCTTCTACAAGTCGATGGAGCTGCGCACCAACTCTTCCAACAACACGGTGTATGCGGACGCCGACGGTAATATCGCCTACTTCCACGGCAATTTCATGCCGGTGCGTGACGCGCGTTTCGACTACACCAAGCCGGTTAATGGCGCCGAACCGGCGACCGACTGGAAGGGCTTGCACCCAGTGCGCGAAACCATCCAGCTTTTCAACCCCAAGAACGGCTGGATCCAGAACACCAACAACTGGCCGTTCTCGGCGGCCGGGGCCTATAGCCCGCGCCCTGAGGACTATCCCGCCTATATGTCGGTCAATCCCGAGAACGCGCGCGGCATCCACGCTGTGCGTGTGCTGCAGGGGAAGAAGGACTTCACCATCGACAGCCTGATTGCGGCTGCTTACGACAACCAGCTGCCGGCATTTGAGCCGTTGTTGCCCTTGCTGGTGCGCGCTTACGACGAAGCACCGGCCAGCGACTTGTCCAAGGCCGCGGTGATCGAGCAAATTACGCTGCTGCGCGACTGGGACATGCGCTACTCGCTGACGTCAGTGCCGACGTCGGTAGCCATTTACTGGCTGCAGGAGCAAGTCAAGCAACACGGCCAGGCGGCGAAGGAAAAGGGCATGCCGATGCTCGACTATCTCGCCACCCAGCTGACGTCCAAGCAGCGACTGGAAGCGCTGGTTCGCGCTTCGAACAAGCTAACCGCCGACTTTGGGAGCTGGAAAACCCCGTGGGGCGAGATCAACCGCTTCCAGCGCCTGACCGGCGATATCGTGCAGCCCTTTGACGACAACAAGCCAAGCATTCCAGTGCCTTACGCGTCCGGCAATTACGGCGCGCTCGCCGCCTACGGCATGACGTCGCAGCAGCGCACCAAGCGCATTTATGGCGAGCGCGGCAATAGCTTCGTGGCAGCCGTGGAGTTTGGGCCGAAGGTGAGGGCGAAGAGCATACTGGCCGGCGGCGAAAGCGGCGACCCGGCTTCGCCGCACTTCAACGACCAGGCCGAGATGTATGCGCGCGGTGAATTCAAGGACGTGCTGTTCTACAAGGAAGACATCGAGAAGAACCTGGAACGCAAGTATCGCCCGGGCGAATAAGGTTCACGTTTGAGATAGCGCAAAGTCCTCCCCGCATTGGCAGGCGCACAATGAAGTGACAAACTGCTAATGGGGAGGCGCCAATGTCTTCCAATCCTGACGAGAATGGCAGCGCGGCCTGCCAACGGATCGAAGACTTCATCTTCGTGCGCGAGCTGAACGAAGTCTTCCTGCTGCTTGACCACATTTCCGGACGCTGGGACAAGAGCCTCTACAACTTCCACAACCATGATGACGGCGAGCCGCACATCGATGAACTATGTGCGATCGGCCTGGCGCCGCCCGGGAGCGAGGAGCAGCGCGTAGCGCAGGCGGTCAAGGTGTTATGCGCCAAGGATAAGCTGAACGCCGCCGCGCGCCCCGCCACTGGGCTGACCATTGCCTTCACCTTGCTGGTGGTGGGCGAGGACAACCGGCGCGACTGGCGCAACTGGATACGCGACAAGATGTTCGGCAATGGCGGCGAGGAGGCCGGCTCCGCACACAGCCCGCACTGGGATAAGCCGACACGCCTGACACTGGCGCGCAATGCGTTTCCCGGCCTGGTCAGGGTGGCGTCAAGTTTCAACCTTCGTATGAAGCTGGTGGTCTACCTGCTGCTGATTGGTCTGGTCTTGACATGTGTGATGTCCTGGCACGTGGCTGGCGGCAGTGCCATCCTGCAGCACCTGGATGCAGTGCAGGTGGCGCAGGCCGCGCTGTCGAAGGAAATCGAAGAAGCGGAGTTCAAGCATGCCTCCAGCGCTACCGCACCACCTGTGCAGTTCTGTACAGAAGCCGACAAGGCCGGATTGCCGCACTATCGCAGCACGGAGGAGTACCAGCTTTGCACGCGGCGGCGGCAATTATCGGCGCAAGCGGCAGCGATCAGCATGAACCTGCGCGATTGGCTGGTGCCTTGGCAGGCTTGCTACAGCCGCCTCGCCGGTCCATTTGGCCGCATGCCGGAGAACATCACGGCGCAGTCGAATCTCACGCCGGCCGAGAAGGAAAGCCGCCTGCAGCGCGCGCTCGAGGAGCAGGCGCGCCTGGTAACCCTGGTGGTCGGGACGGCTGTCCTGCCGTTGTGCTACGGTGTACTGGGAGCCGGCGCCGCCGTGGTACGCGGCCTGTGGGCCAAGATGCGTGAAAGCCTCTTGTCGCCGCGCGACTTCACGCTGGCTTTGCTGCAGTTGGCGCTGGGCGCCACGATAGGCGCCTGCATCGCGCTGTTCGTCAACCCGTCGGGGCAGACGCCAGGCAGCGAGATCGGCTTGCTGGGGAACTGGGCGCTCAGCACATCCGCGCTGTCCTTCATCGCCGGCTTCGGGGTAGAAGGCGTGTTCGTGGCGCTGGAAAGCCTGGTGCGTCGCGTGTTCAACATCAGCGATCCAGCGCGGCGCCCAAGCGAAAGCTAAGCCCGGTGCTATCGCAGCCCCGGGGGCAGCTAACCTTAGATGCCTTCCTTGGTCGGCATGACCACGATCTGCTGCATGTTCACGTGCTTGGGCATGGAAACAATAAAGCCGACGGTTTCCGCGATGTCTTCGGCCTTGAGGAAGTCGATCGATTTCGAGGCGTTTTCCAGCCAGTCGATCGCACCCTGGAACGTGAAATGGCTTTGCAGCTCAGTCTCGGTAATACCTGGTTCGATCACCGACACGCGGATGTTCTTCGGGCCGAGCTCAAGGCGCAGATGGCGGGTCAGGTGGCTGACGAACGCTTTCGTAGCGGAATACACGGCGAAGTAGCCATACACGTACTGGCCTGCAATCGACGAGGTATTGATCAGGTCTACCACTTTGCCTTGCGCCGCAGCTTCTTCAAGTTGCGGGACAAAGGCCTGGATAACGCGCATTGCACCGGTGACGTTCAGGTCAATTTGCGATTCCCATTCGCGCTGGGGTTGGGCGCCGATTGCCCCTGGCAGCATCAAGCCTGCATTGTTGAATACCAGGTCGGCATTGCCAAACTGGTTGCGGACGGCGGCTGCTGCCGCATCCACCGACGCCTGGTCGGTGACATCGGTCGTCAGGGCCAGGCCTTCGCCACCCAGTTCGCGAATTTCTTCGGCAACTGCATCCAGTGCACCCTTGCGGCGGGCGAGCAGCGCCACTTTGGCGCCCCGCGAAGCCAGCAGCAGGGCAGTTGCACGGCCCATGCCGCTGGATGCACCAGTGACGACAGCTACGCGGCCGGCCAGGTTTTTTGCGATGGTGTTCATGGTCATTCTCCTTCGGTGGTTTGAGATGTGTCGGTTGACATGGACCACTGTAGGGAAAGCCAAACTATCCCGGTAGTTGCTGCTCGGCGATATCAAAGACAACCAGCAGTTGCTAATGAGGTGGTCCTTGCTATACTTCCAGAACAATGAAACCGGCTATTTAGGCAAATATGGATGAACTACGGGCAATCGCCACCTTTATCAAGGCAGCTGAGCTTGGCAGTTTTAACCGTGCGGCCAATGCACAGGGAATTACCCCTCAGGCAGTAAGCAAGAACGTTCGGCAACTTGAGCAATATCTTGGCGTGCGGCTGTTCCATCGAACCACCCGCCAAAATACATTGACCGAAGACGGCCAGTTGTTGTTCGACTCTGTTCGGGCCAGCATGGAAGGCTTCTCTGGCGCGTTAAATCGGGTAAAAAGCTCCGCCAAAGGCGACGAGGGACTGATACGCGTCAGCGCTGGCGGTGCGGTAGGCCGAAAAGTCCTTATGCCCCTGGTGGCGGAGTTCAGTCGCATGCATCCCGGCGTCACATTCGACTTGGTGCTGGAGGATCGGAGCACCGACGCGGTCGGGGAGCGAATCGACCTTGGCTTCAAGGCTGGCAATGCACCCACTGCACAAGTTGTGTCCCGATGGCTGTTTCCAATTCAGTTGATCGTTTGCGCAACCCCGGCTTATCTGGAGGCGCATGGAACTCCTCAAACCATCGACGATCTGGCCAATCATCGTTGTATCGGCTATCGGCAGCCGGGAACTGGCCGGCCCGTGCCGTGGGAGTTTCAAGTGGATGGAGAGATTCTATATAAGCCGATGGATTACGTCGTCTGCTGCAGCGACCCGGAAGCCGAGATGCACGCAGTGTTAAGCGGTATCGGCGTCGGCCAGATCGATAGCATTAACGCCACCGCCGAACTACGTGCGAAGAAGCTGGTGCCGTTGCTGACGCCCACTACAAGCAATCGCATGGGACTATACCTGTATTATGCGCAGCGCACCGATATGCCAAGGCGCGTAAGGCGGTTTATCGACTTTGCGGCGGAGCGCCTGCAGGGCAGGGAAGATTTTCGTATTCGGTTCTGAGGGCGTTAGCGTGCCTCAATGACCTCGATCAGGTGGAAGCCATCTTCCGCCAGCATGGGCGGGCTGATTTCATGGAGGGGCAGGCAGAAGGCTGCACGTTCGACCGCGGCCAGCGCTTCGCCTCGGCGGAAGAGACCGGGCGGCATGCTTTGCGGGCTTGCGTAGGGATTGCTGAATTGCTCCGCCAACGTTTCAATCGTGCCGCTCGCTTCCCATTCCTGGCGCACGGCCTTGGCCCGCACGTACGCAGCCTGCATTTCGCCGTATGTGGCCATGGCTGGCCCCTGTCCCGGTGTGCCCGGCGTAACGATCAACTGGCGTACCCTTGCTTCGCGCCGCACCGAAGAATGAAGGTCGCACACCAGGTCAGGCTCCTTGAACCTTGGTGCGTATGAGATTGCCGGCGCCTCCTGGCGCTTCCAGTTGATCCGTTGTGCGGGTTGGCGGTACCAGGCCATGATCGCCAGGGTGATGGCGCCAATGAGCAGGCCGATGGCCAGCCTGAATTCGAAATTCTGCAGCCTTTGCGTGCGATGGTCTTCGCCGAGATTGACCGTCATGTGCTGAGCCGCGGGTTTGAGCTGGTTGTCATCGCGCACAGAGGCCAGCGCTGCTTCTGCCGTGCTGGCGGCCTTCGCGGCCGCGACGGACGCTTCTTCGGTGTCGTGGCGCAGCACAGGCGCCTGGCAGTGGGGGCAATGAATGTCGCGCGTCAGGTCGATGGCGCCGCCACAGGCGTGGCATTTGTGCTGCTCGACCACAGGAGCGCTGATCACGCCGGCGCCCCCTTCGTCGTTGGGCGCTACCGCCTTTGCCAGTCGGGCGGGGTCGATGATTCCGACCGCTGAATGACAGGCAGGGCAGGCTTCGACAGGCCGCGCCGGCAGCGGGCAGCCGCAGCCGGCGCAAAAGACTTCCTTGCCGGCGGCTTGCAGCGAACGGATATCGGACCAGGCAAGGGGCCGTGCGAAGCCTTTCTCGGCGAGGTAGAGAATGTATGTCTGGTAGTAGCCATGCCCGTGCGGGCATTGAAGCTTGGAAGTGCGCCCGAAGCGCGACACGTCGAACACGCGCTTGAGCTGCGCATTGCAGGTCGGGCAGGATTGCACGCGCGCCAGCGAGACTGCATGCGCGTGCTCGCCGCCTGGCTGCATCGCTCCGTGAATCTCGCGCACGAATTCGGCGATGCCAGGCCCCGCCAGACGCACCGATTCCGTGTCGTCGAACCACACCAGGCAGCAATGGGGACAGGTATCGATCTCCACCCGCCGCTGGTAGTGGCCGGACAAGTCAAGCACCCGCATCGGGCGCTTGCAGTTGCTGCAGTGACGTTCAGATGGCGTCAAGGGCATTACGCAAGTCTTGGCGCAGGTCCTCGATATCTTCTATGCCGACGGATAGCCGGATCAGTCCATCGCCGATGCCAAGTACCTCACGCTGCGCAGCGGGAATCGACGCATGGGTCATCAGGGCAGGGTGCTCGATCAGCGATTCCACGCCACCCAGGCTTTCCGCCAGCGCGAATACTTCGCAGCGCTCCAGGAAGCGGCGCGCTCCGGCCAGGTCGGTGTCGAGGTCGATCGAAATGATGCCGCCGAAACCATCCATCTGCGCCTTGGCCAGCGTGTGCTGGGGATGCGACTCCAGGCCCGGATAGAACACCTTCTTCACCTTCGGTTCGCGCTCCAGCCAGCGCGCCAGCTCCAGCGCGCTCTTGCAGTGGCGCTCCATGCGGATCGCCAGCGTTTTCACGCCGCGCAGGGCCAGGAAGCTGTCGAACGGCCCAGCAATCGCGCCTACCGAATTCTGCAGGAAGGCCAGTTGCTCGCGCCAGGCCGACTGGCGCTCCTCGCCGCCGACCACCGCGATGCCGCCGATGATGTCCGAATGCCCGTTCAGGTACTTGGTGGCCGAATGCACCACGATGTCAAAGCCCAGCTCCAGCGGGCGCTGTACTATCGGGCTGGCGAAGGTATTGTCGGCGACGGCCAGGATGCCGCGCTCCCGGCAGATGCGGGCGATGGCAGCCAGGTCGGCCAGTTTCAGCATCGGATT
>DASWTB010000011.1:0-4426 GCA_036402315.1 Pseudoduganella sp.
GCAAGGGCGTGGAAGCACGCCGTACCCGCAACGAGGGCCGCGTGCGGCGCCTCGAGCGCCTGCGCGAACAGCGCGCCGCACGCCGCGATACCCAAGGCCAGGTGCGCCTGGAAGTGGCAACCGGCGAGCGTTCCGGCAAGAGCGTGGCGGAGCTGGAGAACGTCAACAAGGCTTACGGTGAGAAAGTCATCGTGCGCGATTTCAGCACCATCCTGATGCGTGGCGACAAGGTCGGCCTGATTGGCCCGAACGGCGCCGGCAAAACCACGCTGCTCAAGCTGATCCTGGGCGAAGAACAGCAGGACAGCGGCACCATTAAGCAGGGCGCGCGCCTGCAGGTCGCATACTTCGACCAGATGCGCGCGCAGTTGAATGACAATGCCACGCTGGCCGACACCATTTCGCCCGGCTCGGACTGGGTCGAGATCAATGGCCAGCGCAAGCACGTCATGAGCTACCTGGGCGACTTCCTGTTCGAACCGCAACGCGCGCGTTCCCTGGTGAGCTCGCTGTCCGGTGGCGAGCGTAACCGCCTGCTGCTGGCACGCCTGTTCGCCAAGCCGGCCAATGTGCTGGTGCTGGACGAACCGACCAACGACCTCGATATCGACACGCTGGAATTGCTGGAAGAATTGCTCGAGGACTACACCGGCACCGTTTTCCTGGTCAGCCACGACCGCGCCTTCCTCGATAACGTCGTCACGCAAGTGATTGTTGCCGAGGGGCAGGGCAAGTGGAAAGAGTATGTGGGCGGCTATAGCGATTGGGAACGCGTGCGCGATACCAGCGTTGCCGCAGCGCCTGCGCCGAAAAAGGCTGAAGCAAAACCTGCCGCCACGCCGGCCGCACCTGCAGCAGCTGCGCCAGCCAAGGCCAAAAAGCTCAGCTACAAAGAGCAGCGCGAGCTGGAAGAATTGCCGCAACTCATTGCCAAGCTGGAAGATGAACAGACTGCACTGAACCTCACGCTGTCCGATCCGGACTTCTACAAGAAGACGCCGGCGGAAGCCAAGCGCCTCAATGAGCGCATTGCGCAGATTGAGGAAGAGCTGATGACTGCGCTGGAACGCTGGGAAGCAATCGAATCCCGCAACAACGTTTGATGTAACTCAATCCACTGTTTGCACTTTCTCACTTTCGTGCGCTTGCGCACGATTGCCCGCTGTAATATCTGACAACCTTAATGCCGAGGCAGTACCGCTTCGGCATTTCCAACGGGAAGGCAGATATCGTGACTTTACAGCAGCCACCTAAGCGCATTTCCCAACAGCCGCAGGCGACCGCGGCTGCCGCGCCTGTGCTCGCACTGCGCGCAGACAAAGGCAGTGCCATGCCGCGCGTGCTGCCGTTTGCCACCTTCATTGTTTTCATCATCTTCGCCGACGTGCTTGAACGATTCGGTGCGCACGCGAACACCATGCGCTGGCTGTATCCCGCCAAGATCGCGCTGGTGGCCGCCATGCTGCTGGCGTGGCGCAAAAGCTACCGTGAGTTACGCGAACGGCCCGCGCAGCGCGATGTCATCGTCGCTGTCGGCGTTGGCGCCAGTGTTTTTGTCTTGTGGATTGTGCTCGATGCCAGCTGGATGCAACTGGGTGCGGCGCACGGCTTCGATGCTGCCGGCGCCGACGGACGCGTCGACTGGCCGCTGGTTGCGCTGCGTGCCGCCGGCGCGGCGCTGGTGGTGCCCCTGATGGAGGAACTGTTCTGGCGTTCCTTTCTGTTGCGCTGGCTGGAGCAGCGCGACTTCCTGTTGCTGCGGCCGGCGCGCGTTGGCCTGCGCGCAGCGGCGGTTTCTGTCCTTCTGTTCGGTATCGAACATAACTTATGGCTGGCCGGCATCATCGCCGGCATCGCCTACACCTTGTTGTACATGCGCAGCGAAACGCTGTGGACTCCCATCGTGGGACATGCCGTGACGAACGGCTTGTTGGCTGCCTGGATCATGGTGACCGGCAGCTGGACCTATTGGTAGTGTTAAATAAGGCTAAAAAATATATGCGCATCCTGCCAACTCCACTGGCGCTGGCCGCCGCCCTTGCGTGCTGTCCTGCGCAGGCGGATATCAGCGAAACCTTCAAGCCCTTCATCAGCGTGGGGCAGACGTACGACGATAACTTGTTGCGCCTTCCGGAAAATACGCCGGACGGTATCCAGCGCTCCGACCGCGCCACGCAAGCGATCGCCGGCTTTGCGCTGGATCGCCCGTTCGGCCGCCAGAAAATTACCGGTCAGGCGAAAGTCTCGCGCGTGACTTTCGATCACTACGACCAGCTCGATTACAACGGCAAGGATTTCAGCCTGGATTGGGCGTGGGTGGTGGGCAACTACTTCGACGGCAATATTGGCGGCAGCTACCAGCAGGTGCTCACGCCGTTCAACGACTTCCACTCGGAAGAACGCAACCTGCGCACCCAGCGCCGCGAATATGCCAACGGCGGCTGGCGCATGCACCCAAGCTGGCGCATCTACACGGGCTTCCAGCGCGACCGCTTCGACTACGAGCTGGAGGCGCAAAGCCTGAACAACCGCAAGGAAGACCGTAGTGAAGTCGGCATCGACTACCACGCGCCGAGTGGCAGCCGGGTAGGCCTGGTGGCGCGCCATATCAAGGGCAATTTCCTGAACCCGCGCCGCATCGGCACGACTTTCCTTGACCAGAACTATACGCAGGATGAGCTGAAAGCCAATGTCAAGTGGCTGTACAGCGAGATCACGCAACTGCAGCTGCTGGCCGGATACGCCAAGCGCAAGCACGATACCTTTACCGAGCGCGATACCAGCGGTCTCAATGGCCGCGCCACCGTGAACTGGCGGCCGCGCAGCAAGCTGCGCTTCACTGCCGAGACCTGGCGCGAATTCGCGGCGGTCGAAAGCATCGTGGTCAACAACAGCGTCAACAAGGGCGCCAGCCTCAATGCGACCTGGGATATTTCGGCCAAGGTGCAGGCCAATGCCGGCCTCAAGCGCGAAAAGCGGAAATTCGAACGCATGCCCTACGTCACCTTCGATGGCGATCCGAGCGATACCACGCGCAGCACCAATGTCGGCGTGGTCTACCAGCCTTGGCGCAAGGTGCAGCTCAGCGTGACCGGCTTCAAGGACCGCCGCACCGGCACGCCGCTGATCGGCACCGGCAGCTACAAGGCCAAGGGCGTTTCATTCATGGCGACAGTGCAGTTCTGACGACAAGGAGCGACGATGACGGTCAACGATATTCCCCTGGTCTCCTTTTTCCAGCGCGTGCTCGATCCGCTGATCATTATGGGGATGCTGTACGCCACTTCGATGGTGTATGGGGAGCCGTTTACCGGATATTCGCTGGTGCTGATGGTGCTGGCCTTCTTCATCTCGTCAGCGGTGTACCAGCACGTTGATCCTTACCGTACCTGGCGCAGCGGCCGCATCACGGCCTATGCGCGCGACATCTTCATGGGCTGGATCGTGACTGCCGTGATCCTGGTCTTCCTCGGCAATGTCAGCGGCCTGGCTTACCACTATGACGAAGCGGTGGTGTTCAGTTGGTTCCTTGCCACACCGTTCGCGCTGCTCATGAGCCACCTGGCGGCACGCCACGTCGGCACCGATCCGGCCAAGGAAAGCGAGGTGCGCTCGGTGGTCATCGTCGGCGCCAACGAAGTAGGCACCAAGTTTGCCGCCACCGTGGAACGCATGCCCAACCTGTTCCTCAGCGTGCGCGGCTTCTTCGACGATCGCACTGCCGACCGCCGCAAGTCCGGCCTGTCGCACCCGGTGCTGGGCAATATGGGGGAGGTTGCCGGCTTCGTGCGCGACCACCACATCAAGATGATCTTCATCAGCCAGCCGATCTCGGCCCAGCCGCGCATCCGCAAGCTGCTCGATGAACTGCAGGACACCACGGCCTCGGTCTATTTCCTGCCCGATATTTACGTGTTCGACCTGATGCAGGCCCGCTTCGACAGCGTGGGCGGCATGCCGGTGGTGGCGATCTGCGAAACGCCGTTTGTCGGCTTTGACGGCATCGTCAAGCGCGCCAGCGACGTGCTTATCGGCAGCGCGATCCTGATGGCGCTGGCGCCGCTGATGCTGGTCATTGCGCTGGCTGTGTGGATCAGTTCGCCAGGACCGGTGATCTTCCGCCAGCGCCGCTACGGCCTGTATGGCGAGGAGATCATCGTCTACAAGTTCCGTTCGATGCGGGTGACGGAAGACGGCCCGGTGGTGCGGCAAGCCACCGCCCACGACTCGCGCATCACGAAAATCGGCGCTTTCCTGCGCCGCACCTCGCTTGATGAACTGCCGCAGTTCATCAATGTGCTGCAAGGATCGATGAGCATTGTCGGGCCGCGCCCGCATGCTGTTGCCCACAACGAACAATACCGCAAGCTGATCAAGGGCTATATGTTGCGCCACAAGGTCAAGCCGGGCATCACCGGCTGGGCCC
>DASWTB010000012.1:0-13953 GCA_036402315.1 Pseudoduganella sp.
AACGCGCCGCGCTGGCGGCCGGGCCGCGCCCCGGGCTGCCCACGCGCGTGCTGCCGCCGCCGCCCGGTCCCTTCCAGCAATGGCTGGAAGTGCTGGTCAGCGACGACGGCGCCGGCATCGCGGCGGCCAACCTGGACGTGCTGTTCCAGGCCTTCCGCCAGATCGATTCATCGATGTCGCGCAACCACGAGGGCACCGGGCTGGGGCTGTCGCTGGTGAGCCGGCTGGCGGCCCTGCACGGCGGCGCGGTCGGCGTGTCCAGCGCACCGGGCCAGGGCGCCCATTTCGCCATCTGGCTGCCGCTGCGCAGCAGCCCGCAGGACGCGCCGCCGGCCCACGCGCCGGACGGTCGCCGGGCGCTGGTGGTGGAAGACGACCCGGCCGCCGCCGACCTGCTGCGCCTGCAGCTGGAAGGCGCCGGCTTTACCGTCAGTTGCGCCGCCAATGCCGCCGGCGCGCTGGAACAGGCGCGCGCGGCGCGGCCCGACCTGATCACGCTCGACCTGCTGCTGCCCGACAGCAGCGGCTGGTCGGTGCTGCAGCAGCTGCGCGCCGAGCCCGGCCTGGAAAGCGTGCCGGTGGTGGTGGTCTCGATCCTGGCCGAGGAGATGCACAGCTGCCTGCTGGGCGCCGCCCATTTCCTGCCCAAGCCGGTGCTGAAGGATGACCTGGACCGCGCGCTGTATGCGCTGGGCCTGGGCGCCGACCGCCAGCAGGCGCCGCATGTGATGATCGTCGACGAAAGCGCCAACAGCCTGGCCTTGCGCGCCGCATTGGCCGGGCTCAATTACCAGGTCAGCTACTATGCCGACGGGCCGCAAGCGATGGCGGCGGCCCAGGCCGATGCCGTCGACCTGCTGGTATTGGGCCCGATGCGCGATGAAGCCAGCGGCATGGCCCTGCTCGAAGTGCTGCGTTCGGATACACGGCTGCCGCCGCCGGTGCTGGTGCTGTCCGAGCGCCAGCCGGGCGCCTATGCCAAGCCGGACCTGCCGCAGGGCGGGCTGGACACCCGCCAATTCCTGCATGAAGTGGGACGCGCGCTGCGCGCCCGGGAGGCTACGCCATGGCACGCATCCTGATCATTGAAGATTCGCCGGCCAATATGGAGCTGGCCACGGTGCTGCTGTCGAGCGCGGGGCACCAGTTGTTCCACGCCGAGCGCGCCCGGCCCGGCATCGAGATCGCGCAGCAACAGGCGCTGGACCTGATCCTGATGGACATCCAGATGCCGGAAATGGATGGCATCCAGGCCGCCGGCATCCTGCGCGGCGACCCGCGCACGCGCGCCATCCCGCTGGTGGCGCTGACGGCGCTGGCCATGAAGGGCGACCGCGAGCGCCTGATGCAAGCCGGCTTCGATGACTACATCGAAAAGCCGATCGACTACCGCCAGTTCCTGCAGCAAGTGGCGCAGTTGACCGGCTGATGCTGTGCGTGCACAGCGCCCGGGCCGATGCTATACTCGCTGCCCATGCACACGATCCCCGCCAACCCGCGCAGCGCAGCACACCACGGCAAACGCCTGTGGCGCTGGATGCTCGCGCTGTGTGCGATCGTGTTCGCATTGCAGGTATTGGCAGCGTCCTCGCACAGCCACGGCCTGGCCGACAAGCTCGACGACTGCGTGGCCTGCCAGATGGCGAGCCACTTCCCGGCCGACCTGCCGGGTACGCCGCCGGCCTTGCTGGCGCTCTTCCTTGCCGTTGCCTATCTGCTGGCGCGCCTGCCCTCGGCGCCTGCGTCCTTCACTTCGCCCCGCTACCTGATCCCCCCGCGGCAAGCGCCGCCTTGCCTCGCTGCGTGACCTGACGCCCCTGCCCGTTTGCAGGCAGGGTTCCTAGCCACGACTGCGGCTCCGTGCCGCCTTCCGCTATGCCAACCACCCGACGCACCGGCGTGCCGTCGCGGCCTGCTGCCCGTGCCGCGCTGATCGCCCTGCTGGCGACAGCGCTGCTGCTGGCAGTGGCCGCCGGCCTTCGCCACCGCATATTCCACGCCTGGCCCGAAGCGGCCCGCGACGCTGCGCCTGCGCATTCCTGCCTGGCTTACGATGCCGCCACGCTGGCCGAGCATCTGCCTGCGGCCGCCCTGGCAATGGCGCCCGCACCCGCCTTGGCCCAGCCGCAGCCTTCGCTAGCGCAGCTGCCGCGCGGCCACAGTGCCGCTATCGCCCGCCTGCCGCGCGGGCCGCCGCAGTTCGCCTTGCCCTGACACAAGCCCGCGCCGCCCTTCGCGGCGGCGCATTGTTCAAGCAAGACGAGACTGAAAAATGAAGAAGAATCTCCAACTGCGCGCCGTTCCGGCCGCGCTGGCCCTGCTCGCCCTGACGGCGCGTGCTGAAGACCCGCAAACCGTCGAAGTCGTGGGCCGCCGCGACTCCGGCAGCTACCTCGCCGGCGACGCGCTGGGCAGCAAGACCGATTTGCCGCTGCGCGAATTGCCGCAAGCGGTGCGCATCATGCCGCGCCAGGTGCTGGACGACCTGGGCGCCCTGCGCATCGACGATGCACTCGACTACGCTGGTGGCGTCTCGCGCCAGAACAGCTTTGGCGGCCTGTGGGACAACATCGCCATCCGCGGCCTGGCGGGCGATCCGAACAACGGCATGGCCCTGCTGCTGAACGGTTTCGCCGCCAACCGGGGCGGCATCAACGCACCGCGCGATACGGCGGCAGTCGAGCGCATCGAGTTCCTGAAAGGCCCGGTGGCGGCGCTGTACGGCGCCAGTGAACCGGGCGGCACGCTGAACATCGTCAGCAAGCGGCCGTTATGGCGTTCCGCTTACGCGCTGGACGCGGTGATCGGCAGCTTCGGGCTGCGCCGGGCAGCACTCGATGCGACCGGCCCGCTGCCCGGCAGCGGGGCTACGCTTTCCTGGCGCCTGAATGCCGCCAGCGAGAAACGCGGCAGCTTCCGCGACCACGTGCAGTCGCGCCGCACGCTGCTGGCGCCGGCGCTGACCGTCAAGCCCGGACCGGATACCCGCATCGACTATCGCGGCGAACTGCTGCGCCACGCGGGTACGCTCGACCGCGGCATTGCCGCCATTGACGGCGCGCTGGGAACGGTGCCGCGCGAACGCTTCCTCGGCGAGCCGGCCGATGGCGACATCCGCATCGTCAACAGTACCCAGCAGTTGATGCTGGAGCACGCCCTGTCCGGCGAATGGCAGCTGCGCGCCGGTTTGCTGTGGAAGCGCGGCACGCTCGATGGTTATGCAACGGAGCCGGCTGCCGCGCTGGAGGCCGACCAGCGCACCCTGCGCCGCCAGCGCCGCTTGCGCGACTACGCGTCCGACGACCTGGGCGCGCATGCCGAACTGGCGGGCCGGGTGGCGCCCGGCCACGAATTGCTGCTCGGCGTGGAGGGCTTCCGCTTCGACTACGACCTGCGCATGTCGCGCGCCAGCCCGAGCGCAGCGGCGCCGTATGCGATCGACGTGCTGGCCCCGGTGTATGGCCAGCCGCAGCCGGTGCCGCGGCCATTCACCGACACGCTTGAGAAGCAGCGCAACCTGGCGCTCTACGCACAGGACACGATGCGTCTCGGCGGGCAATGGCGCGTGGTGGCGGGCGTGCGCCACGACCGGCATGAGCAGACCCTGTACAACAGGCGCAACGGCAGTACGGCGGCACAGCAGCCGGGCGCCAGTTCGCCGCGCATTGGCGCCAGCTACCTGGCCGCGCCGGAGTGGACCTTGTTCGCCAACTGGGGCAGCTCGTTCCGTCCCAACACCGGCAGCGATGCCCGCGGCAACGCCTTCGCCCCGGAACGCGGCAGAGCCAGCGAGGCGGGCCTGAAGTGGGAACAGGCCGGCGGGCGCCTTGGCGCTACGCTGGCCCTGTTCGACATCCGCAAACGCAATGCGCTGACCGCCGATCCGGCGCAGCCCGCATATTCGGTGGCGGCTGGAGAGGTGCGCAGCAGGGGCCTGGAGTTCGACCTGGCCGGCCAGCTGGCCAGCAATTGGCGCGCCAATGCCAGCCTGTCCCTGCTCGATGCGGAAGTGCTGCGCGACAACACGCTGGAGCGCGGCGGCAGGCTGCTGAACGTACCGCGTGTGAACGGCAGCCTGATGCTGGTCTACGAAGGACTGCTGGCCGGCCAGCGCTGCGCGCTTGGCGGTGGCGTGACGCATACCGGACGGCGCCTGGGCGAAGCGCGCACGCAGGCCCAGGCCGGCGCCGGCGCGGCGCCTTTCGAACTGCCCGCTTACACCGTCGCACGCCTGGTCGCGCACTGGCATATCGCACGCGGCCTGCGCCTGTCGCTGGACGTCGACAACGTTTTCGACAAGACCTACTACACCAGTTCCTACCAGCGCACCTGGGTGGCGCCCGGATCGCCGCGCGCGGTGTCGCTCGGGCTGCAGGCTTCCTACTGACTTGAAGGAGAATCAAGATGAATAACATCGCACTTGAAACAGTGGGCCTGACGGTCCGCTACGGCGCCGCTACCGTACTTGACTGCCTTGACCTGCAGGTAAGGCGCGGCGAGATCTACGCACTGTTGGGCGGCAACGGCGCCGGCAAGTCCACCACGCTGAACGCCTTC
This sequence comes from Pseudoduganella sp., assembly GCA_036402315.1. GTDB lineage: Bacteria > Pseudomonadota > Gammaproteobacteria > Burkholderiales > Burkholderiaceae_D > Rugamonas. The sequence goes on from DASWTB010000012.1 coordinate 4,558, forward strand.
CTCGGCTTCGCACGCCCCACGGATGGCTATGCCCGCGTATGCGGCATCGACCCGGCGCTGGATCCGCTGGCCGCACGCGCCAGCCTGGCCTATGTGCCGGAGAATGTCGCGCTGTATGAACACCTGTCGGCGCGCGAGAACCTGGAATACCTGCTGCGCATGGGCGGTGCCGAAGCCGCGCCAGCGATCATCGAGGCGGCGCTGGACGATGTCGGCCTGGGCCGGCCGGACTGGGAACGCCGCCTGGGCGGCTATTCCAAAGGGATGCGGCAGAAGGTCGCCATTGCACTGGCGGTGGCGCGCCTGGTGCCGGTACTGCTGCTGGACGAGCCGACCAGCGGCCTGGACCCGCATGCGACCAGCGAGTTCAATGCCCTGCTGCGCAAGCTGCGCGAGCATGGTGTCACCGTGTTCATGGTGACGCATGACCTGCTGGGCGCGGCCGAGGTAGCCGACCGGATCGGCTTCCTCGACCGGGGCCGGATTGCCCACGAACTGTCGGCACAAGGGCCGCAGCGCTTTGACGTACAGCAGCTGTTCCAGCGCTATGCCGATGCCCGGAGGGCGGCATGAGGCCGGCGTTTGCCGCCACGGCATGGCGCGTGGCGCAGGAGGAATGGCGCGCCCTGCGGCGCAGCAAGGTCGCCGTCGCCGCGGCCAGCCTGCTGCTGCTGCTGACACTGGCCGCCATCATGGCCAGCCTGGAACGCGCCCACAGCGTGCAAGCACAGCGCGCGCGGCTGCAGCACAGCGCCGACGAGCAGTGGAACAGCCAGCCGGACCGCCATCCGCATCGCGTGGTGCATTACGGGCACTATGTGTTCCGGCCGCTGACTGCCCTCGCCTTCTTCGACTTCGGCGTCGCGCCCTTCACCGGCAGCACCCTGTACCTGGAAGGCCACCGCCAGAACAGCGCCAATTTCAGCGATGCCGGCCAATCCTCGCTGCTGCTGCGTTTCGGCCAGTTGACGCCGGCCTTTGTGCTGCAGGTGCTGGCGCCATTGCTGCTGGTATTCCTCGCCTTCGGTTCGCTGGCGCGTGAGCGCGAACGCGGGCAATTGCGCCTGATGCTGGCGCATGGCGTCAGCGGCGGCGCGCTGGTGGCAGGCAAACTGGCGGCGCATGGCGTGCTGGCCCTGGTGCTTGCGGCGCCCGCCCTGGCAGCGCTGGCGGCTATTGCGGCAAGCGAACCGGCGCTGGCCGCTCCCGCCGGCTGGCTGGCAATCGGCTACGCCGCGTATTTGCTGCTGTGGTCTGGCGGCGCCGTGCTGTTGTCGGCGCTGGCGCGGCAGGCGCGCGACGCCCTGCTGTTGCTGGTCGGCGCATGGGCGCTGGCCACGGTCCTGCTGCCGCGCGTGCTGCCGGACCTTGCTGCGAGCCTGGTGCCGCGCCCGACCCGCATCGAGATGGAAGCAGCCGTCCACGCCGAGCTGGCGAGGATTGGCGACAGCCACAACCCCGAGGACCCCTACTTCCGCAATTTCCGCGACAGCGTGCTGAAACGCTATGGCGTGGCCAAAGTCGAAGACCTGCCTGTCAACTACAAAGGGCTGGTGATCGAAGAAGGCGAACGCCTGACCAGCGAGTTGTTCCTGTCCAGCATGCAGCGCGACTTCGCGCGCCAGGCCGCACAGGGCAGCCTGCTGGATGCGGCGGCGCTGGCCGTGCCGCTGCTGGCACTGCGCAGCATGTCGGCGGCCCTGGCCGATACCGACCGCGCCGCGCACGAACGCTTCCTGCTGGCGGGGGAAGACTATCGCTACCGGCTGATCCAGGCGCTGAACCGCCTGCACGCCGAGAAAGTGAAGTACCACGACGACCGCGCGCAACGCATTTCGGCCGACTACTGGCGCGCGCTGCCGCGCTACCAGCATCCGCCCTCCCCGCTGGAACGCACCGTGACGCAGCGCGTATGGCCTGCATTGGCCATCCTCGCCGGCTGGCTGGCCGCCGCCGGGCTGGCCGCCGCCTGGGTGGCTCGCCGTTTGGAAAGGAAAATCTGAATGAAGAACTGGAAGTTTGAACTGTTGCTGTTGCTGCGCTCCCGGCCTGCGGTCGCGGCGCTTGCCGTGCTGGCGCTGCTGTCCGTGCTGGCCGTCTGGAGCGGCATGCACCGCGTCGCCGCGCAGCGCGTCGCACTGGAGCGTATTGCCGGGGTCCACGCTGCCGACATCGGGGAGCGCGCCGCGCGCCAGGGCGCCGATGGCGATGCCGGGCTGACGGCCTATTACACGCCGCACCTGACCTTCGACCCGCCCGCGCCATTGGCCTTTGCCGCCATCGGCCAACGCGACGTGCAGCCGTTTGCGCTGCAGGTGCGCGCCCTCGGCCTGCAGGCGCAGCTCTACGAATCGGAGGCCTTCAATCCCGAGCTGGCGGCGCCGGGACGCTTCGACTTCGCTTTCGTGCTGGTCTACCTGGCGCCGCTGTTCATTATCGCCCTGATGCATGACCTGGTCAGCGGCGAACGCGAGGCCGGGCGCCTGCGCCTGCTGTCCTCCTTGCCCGGCCGGCCCGGCGCTTTGTGGCAACGCCGCGTGCTGCTGCGGCTTGCGCTGGTCGCCGCAGCCCTGGTCTTGCCGCTGCTTGCCGCTGCGCTGCTCTCCGGTGCTGCGGCAGGAGAAACCGCGATAATGGCCGGCGCCGTATTGCTGTATGTCGCTTTCTGGTGCGGGCTGGCGGCCTGGGGCGCGGCGGTGGCGCGCAGCGCGGCGGCCGGCGCCGCATTGCTGCTGGCAGCCTTCGTACTGGTCGCGCTGGTGCTGCCGACGGCAGTCAATGCCGCGCTGGAACGGGCCATCCCGGTCACGCAAGGGGCGGAGCTGGCGCTGGCGCAGCGGCAGGCGGTACATACGGCCTGGGACACGCCGCGCGACGAAACCATGCAGCGGTTCTTCCATACGCACCCCGAGTGGAAAGATACGGCGCCGCTGCCGCAGGGCTTCCACTGGAAATGGTATTACGCCATGCACCAGGCCGGGGATGACGCGGTGTCGGGCCAGGCGGCGCAATACCGCCGGGCGCTTTGGTCGCGCGAGGCATGGACACGGCATGCGGGACTGGTGCTGGCCGGTGTCAACGTGCAGGTGCTGCTGCACCGGCTGGCCGGCACGGATATGGAAGCGCGACTGGCCTATCTGGAGCGCGTGACGGCCTACCACGAGCGGGTACGGCGCCACTTCTATCCTTACGTGTTCAACGAGAAGCCGTTCGGCCAGGCGGACTTTGCGCGCCTGCCGGTCTACAGGCCGGCAAGCGGGCATGGCATTCCCCCCTGGCCACTGGCCGCGGCGCTCGCGCTGCTCGCCGCGCTGGCCCTGCGCCTCGGCCTGCGCCGTACCGCGCGCCTGGCCTGCTGATCCGATGTCCACTTCGGCGCCAGGCTGAAGTGGACATTCATTACGTCAATTACAGCTTGATGAAGTTCTCGCGGTAGTACTTCAGTTCTTCGATCGATTCGATGATGTCGGCCAGCGCGGTGTGCTTTTGCGCTTTCTTGAAGCCGGCAACCATTTCCGGCTTCCAGCGGCGGCCCAGCTCCTTCAGGGTCGAGACGTCGATATTGCGATAGTGGAAGAAGGCTTCCAGCTTCGGCATGTACTTGACCATGAAGCGGCGGTCCTGGCCGATGGTGTTGCCGCACATTGGCGATTTGCCGTTCGGCACCCACTGGCGCATGAAGGCGATCAGTTCGGCTTCGGCCTGCCCTTCGCTCACGGTCGACGCCTTCACGCGGTCGATCAGGCCGGAGCGGCCGTGGGTGCCCTTGTTCCAGGCGTCCATCTTGTCCAGCGTTTCGTCCGACTGGTGGATCGCCAGCACCGGGCCTTCGGCCAGCACGTTCAGGTGCATGTCGGTGACCACCATTGCCACTTCGATAATGCGGTCGGTCTCAGGTTCCAGGCCGGTCATTTCCATGTCGACCCACACCAGGTTCATTTCATTCGGGCGCTGCGGGTTGGCCGGGGTTGCTGGGGTGTCGTTCGCTTGTGACATAATTCTCTCTAAGACAATATAAGGCGGGATTAATCCGCCATTTTCTCACAGGCACAGAATGTATTCACACGCGTTTTCGTTTTTGTTCGTTGCATTTTTAATATTGACCGTGGCGGTGCGCTTCTGGCTCGCCTCGCGCCACATCCGCCATGTGATGCAGCACCGCGCCGTCGTGCCGGCGGATTTCGCGGAGAAGATTCCCCTCGCAGCCCATCAAAAGGCCGCCGACTACACCATCGCGCGCACCAAGCTTGGCCTGGTGAATATGCTCATCGCCAGCAATGCGCTGATCTGCTTTACCTTCCTGGGCGGCCTGCAATGGCTGTCGACCACTGTGTTCAATGCGACCGGGGGCGGCATGGCGTACCAGCTTGGCCTGGTCGTCGCCTTTGCACTGGTGTCCGGCCTGATCGACCTGCCGCTTGATTACTACCGCCAGTTCAAGCTGGAAGAGCGCTTCGGCTTCAACAAAATGAGCAAGCGCCTGTTCTTGCTGGACCTGGTCAAAGGCGTCGGCATCGCAGCCGTGATCGGCCTGCCGCTGCTGTGGGTGATCCTGGTGCTGATGGAAAAGGCGGGCAGCCTGTGGTGGCTGTATGCCTGGTTGGTTTGGTGCGGCTTCCAGCTGCTGGTGATGGCAATCTACCCTAACCTGATCGCTCCCCTGTTCAACAAATTCACGCCGCTGTCGGACGAATCGCTGAAGCAGCGCATCGAAGGCTTGATGGCCCGCGTGGGCTTTGCCTCCAAGGGACTGTTCGTGATGGACGGTTCCAAGCGCAGTGCGCACGGCAATGCGTATTTCTCCGGTTTCGGCGCCGCCAAGCGCATCGTATTCTATGACACTCTGGTTTCCAGCCTGTCGCCGCAGGAAGTCGAAGCGGTCCTGGCGCATGAGCTGGGCCACTTCAAGCTGAAACACATCATCAAGCGCATTGTGGTGATGTTCGCCCTCTCGCTGGGCTTCCTTGCCTTGCTGGGCTACCTGAAAGGCCAGCTGTGGTTCTACACCGGCCTGGGCGTGAGTCCGATCATCGTGCCCGGCCAGTCCAACGACGCCCTGGCGCTGCTGCTGTTCATGCTGGTGCTGCCGGTATTTACCTTCCTGTTTGGCCCACTGACTTCGCTCAGCTCGCGCAAGCACGAGTTCGAGGCCGATGCCTTCGCCGCCAAGCATACCGATGCGCGCGACCTGGTGTCGGCGCTGGTCAAGATGTACGAGGACAACGCGTCGACCCTGACGCCAGACCCGCTGCATTCGGCCTTCTACGATTCGCACCCGCCCGCCAGCGTGCGGATTCGTCAACTCAACCTGGCGGCAGCACAATGACAGCAAATATCCGCACCGCGGCCGACCTGCGCGCCCTGCGCTGCAGCCACCAGACGCAAGCCCTGGATGCGGCCGAAGCGCTGCGCCTGGTCCAGTTGCTGGACGGCTGGAGCATGGCCAGCGGCAAGCTGGTAAACACTTTCGGCTTCAACAACTACTACGAGACGATGGCCTTTGTGAATGCGCTGGCCTTCATCTCCCACCGCGAGGACCACCACCCTGAGATCGTGGTGGGCTACAAGACCTGCCAGGTGCGCTACGACACGCACTCTGTCAACGGCTTGTCGATCAACGATTTCATTTGCGCCGCCAAGGCCGATGCACTGGGCCAGGCATGAGCAAGGGGACCAAACGAACCGGCACCATCATCGCAGCCCACGGCCGCCACTACCTGGCGGAAGCGGAAGGCCAGCGCCTGCAATGCGTCACGCGCGGCAAGAAAACCAATGTGGCAGTCGGCGATATCGTCGACCTGACCCTGACTTCGCCCGACCAGGCAGTGATCGACAAGATCCAGGAGCGCAAGACGCTGCTGTACCGCTCCGACCAGTACAAGTCCAAGCTGCTTGCGGCGAATGTGGACCAGCTGTACATCGTCGTCGCAACGGAACCAAGCTTCTCGGACGACCTGGTGTCGCGCGCCCTGGTGGCCGCGGAAGCGGCCGGCATCCATGTGCGCCTGCTGCTGAACAAGGTCGACGTGACCGGCATGCTGGAGCACGCGCGCCAGCGCCTGCAGGTGTATTCGGCCATGGGCTACGAAGTAATCGAGGTTTCGGCCACCGGCCAGCCGGAGCAGACCGGCGCCACGCTGGCGCCCCTGCTGCAAGGGCATTCCTCGATCCTGATCGGCCAGTCCGGCATGGGCAAATCGTCCCTGATCAACATTCTGGTGCCGGACGCCGATATCGCCACGCGCGAAATCAGCGAGGCGCTCGATACCGGCAAACACACCACCACGTTTACCCGCCTGTATCACGTGGGCCCCGGTTCGAGCGTGATCGACTCGCCAGGCTTCCAGGAATTCGGCCTGTACCACCTGAGCGAGGGAATGCTGGAGCGGGCGTTCCGCGATTTCCAGCCCTATCTTGGCGGCTGCCGCTTCTACAACTGCCGGCATTTGAGCGAGCCGCAGTGCGCGGTGCTGGAGGCGGTCAACGAAGGCAAGATCGCGAAGATGCGGCATACGCTGTACGGCCAGTTGTTGCACGAGTCTTCGCAAACGCTTTACTGACGGGACGCCAATGCAGCTGCTGTTTGCCGATGACGATGCCGTTGCGCGCTGGGAGCTTGAGCTGCTGCCCTTGCGCGGCGTCGAGCGGCTGCCGGCACTGCTGCAGCTGGCCTGGCATTTGCGCCAGCGTGACGGCAAGCGCGCGCAGGAACTGGCGCGCGAGGCGGCCGACCTGGCGTCGGCCGCACACCTGCCGGATATTGCGCGGGCCTGCCTGGACGCGCGCCTGCTCCTGATCGATGGCGAAGTCCGCTGGCTGCTTGGGGAGCTCGATGACGCCTGGGCCCTTGCGGCTCGTGCCATGGAGTCGTTCGAAGCCTGCGACGACTGTGTTGGCCGCGCCGACACCCACTGGCTGAAAGCGTGGATCTCCGTCGACCGCGGCAACCACGGTCAGCGCGATGCCGAACTGGAAGCCTGCTCGCGCTGGGCGCATAAGGCCGGCGACCAGCAGCGCGCCACCATCGCCGACGCGGCTCAGGCACGCTGGGCGGCGCTGCGCGACCTGCACGCCGCCACTGAACGCTGGGGCAGTCGTTTCGACCTGTCCGAAGATGTGCCGCCCAGCGTCGATTGCTGGATCAACGATTTCTTCGCCATCGCCGCCAGCCAGGCCGGCGACATCGGCAACTCGGCCGGTTTCTACATCCGCAGCTACGAGGCCGCGCTGGAAACGGGCCAGATCCGCGCCGCCGCCACCGCCGCCACCAATATCGCGGAAAAGTTCTCGCAGTTGAACGATCACCATTCCGGCCTGGACTGGATGCAGCGCGCCATGGAGCTGGCCAAGCCCACCGGCTGGCCGCGCAGCATCGGCTCCTGCCTGGTGCATACCGCGGACATCGTGCGCCGCCTGGGTCGGCTCGATGCGGCCGAAGAACTGCTGCGCGAAGCGCTGGTGATCCTGGCGCCGCAGGCAAACGGCCGCACCTACGCCATCGCCCTGCAGCACCTGGGCGAACTGTGCCTGGACAAGAAGGACTTCGGCGAGGCGCTCGATGCCTTCCAGCGCCTGGCAGCACGCGCCGAAGCGCTGCAGCAGGGCGACTTCAAGATCGTTGCGCTGCGCGGCCAGGCGCACGCCCTGTGCTTCCTCAATCGTTCGCTGGAAGCGCTGGACATGGCGCTGCTGGCGGTGGAACGCGCGTCGCGCCACCACAATGCCTTCCACCACGTTGCCGCGCTGCGCGTGCTGGCACTGATCCACGGCCAGCTCCAGCTGTCCGCGCCGCCCGGCATGGAAGCGCCCAACGCCCGCCTGCATTACCTGCACAAGGCGCTGGAGGCGGCGCAGACGATCAAGGGCTACACGGTGCCGGGCGACCTGTACGACTCCCTCGGCGCCGAGTATGCGCTGCTGGGCGACTACAGCCGGGCCTACGCGATGGCGACAGCAGCCAGCGCCGCCCGTGAAAAGACCCACACCCTGGAAGCCACCAGCCGTGCCATCGCCATGCAGGTGCACCACCAGACGGAGCAAGCACGCGCGGAAGGCCTGCACCACCGCGAACTGGCGATGTCCGAAGCGCGCCGCGCCGAAGTGCTGCAGCAGACCAGCAAGCTGCTGGAACGCCTGTCCGCCATCGGCCAGGAGATCACCACCCACCTCGACGCCGGCGCCGTGTTCCAGGCCCTGGACCGCCACACCCACGCCCTGCTGTCGGCCAATACCTTCGCGGTTTACCTGGTCGATCCTTCCGCCCGCCAGCTGGAGCGCGCCTTCGGCGTGGAAGCGGGCCAGGCGCTGCCCCGCAACGCGATCCCGCTCGACCACCCCACTGCCTACACCGCGCAATGCCTGCGCGAGCGGCGCGAGGTGTACATCGACCAGATCCCGTTCGAGCGCGACAGCACGGTTACGCCAGGTACGGCTGCCAGCCGCAGCGCGCTGTACGTGCCGCTGCTGGTCGGCGAACGCGCGCTGGGGGTGATGACGGCACAAGCCATGCATGCCAATGCCTATGGCGAACGGGAACGCCTGATCTTCCGCACCCTGTGCGCCTACGGCGCCATCGCGCTGGACAACGCACTGGCCTACCGCCAGCTGCAGGAAGCCCAGTCGCAACTGGTGTCGCAGCAAAAGCTGGCAGCCCTGGGCGCCCTGATGGCCGGCGTGGCGCATGAATTGAACACGCCGATCGGCAACAGCCTGCTGATCGCCAGCACGCTGGAACAGAAAACCGCCGAACTGGAAGAAGTGATCAACGGCCGCGGCCTGCGCAAGTCGGAGCTGCTGGCCTTCATCGACGATGCACGCACGGCGTCGACCCTGGTGATGCGCGGCCTGCACAGCGCCGCGGACCTGGTATCGAGCTTCAAGCAGGTGGCGGTCGACCGCACCACCGAGCAGCGCCGCATCTTCAACCTGCACCAGGTGACGCATGAAGTGGTGGCCACGGTGATGAACCGCATCCGCAAGGACGGCCACAAGATCGAGTTCGAAGTGCCGGAGCTGATCATGCTCGACAGCTATCCCGGTCCTTTCGGCCAGGTCATCAAGAACCTGATCAACAACGCCCTGCTGCATGCCTTCGATGGCCGCGAGGGCGGCCATCTGCGCCTGGTGGCGGCCACACCGGTCGCAGGCCGCGTGCTGATATCATTCACCGACAACGGCCGCGGCATCGCGCCGGAGCACCTGACCCGCATCTTCGACCCGTTTTTCACCACCAAACTGGGGCAAGGCGGCTCGGGGCTGGGGTTGTCAATCAGTTACAACATCGTCACATCCCTGCTGGGCGGCCAGATCGCCGTCGACAGCAGCGACGCCGGCACCACCTTCACGCTGGACCTGCCGTTATCGGCACCGCACCATGATCCCGAACGCCCGGCCACG
>DASWTB010000013.1:0-5037 GCA_036402315.1 Pseudoduganella sp.
AACACCCGCGTGCAGGTTGAGCACCCAGTGACCGAAATGATCACCGGCATCGACATCGTGCAGGAACAGATCCGCATCGCCTCCGGCGAGAAGCTGCGCTTCCGCCAGCGCGACGTGATGCTGTCCGGCCACGCCATCGAATGCCGTATCAACGCCGAAGACCCGTTCAAGTTCACCCCGTCGCCAGGCCGCATTACTGCATGGCACGTACCGGGCGGCCCAGGCGTGCGCGTTGACTCGCACTCGTACTCGGGTTACTTTGTACCACCGAACTACGATTCGATGATCGGCAAGGTCATTACCTACGGTGCAACCCGCGAGCAGGCGATCCGCCGCATGCAGATCGCGCTGTCGGAAATGGTGGTTGAAGGCATTTCGACCAACATCCCGCTGCACCGCGAGCTGATGGTTGATGCGCGCTTCATCGAAGGCGGCACCAACATCCACTATCTGGAACAACGATTGGCAGAAATGCCAAAAGCAGGCAAATAAGGCAGGTAAGTAATAAATGAGCTGGACTGAAATCGTCATCGAAGTAGCACGTGAACACGCCGAGGCATTGTCCGAGGCGCTGATGGACGCGGGCGCGCTGTCGGTGTCGGTGGAGGATGCCGATGAAGGCACCGACGCCGAAAAACCCCTGTTCGGCGAGCCGGGCATGGAGCCGGCCGAAGCGGCATGGGATCACAGCCGCGTGGTCGCGCTGACCGATGACGAAGAAGACCAGGCCCTGATCGTGGCGGCAGCCGCCGGCGCGATCGGGCTGGCTCACCTGCCCAAGTTCACCACCCGCAAGGTGGAGGACGCCGACTGGGTGCGTTTGACCCAGTCGCAATTTGAGCCGATTCATATCGGCAAGAACATCTGGGTCGTGCCAAGCTGGCACGAAGCCCCCGATCCTTCGGCCCTGATCCTGGAACTGGACCCGGGCCTGGCCTTCGGTACCGGTTCGCACCCGACCACCAAGCTGTGCATGGAGTGGCTGGAAAGCCACCCTGCCCCAGGCAAGTCGGTGCTGGACTACGGCTGCGGTTCCGGCATCCTGGCCATGGTGGCGCGCAAGCTGGGCGCTACCACGGTGGCTGGCGTGGACATCGATCCACAGGCCATCGTGTCGGCCAACGACAATGCGCTGCGCAACGGCGTGGAAGACATCCAGTACTTCGTGCCGGACGATTTCGCCGAATCGGCCTTTGCCTCGCAGCGTTTCGATATCGTGGTGGCCAACATCCTGTCCTCGCCGCTGAAACTGATGGCGCCGATGCTGTCCGGCCGCGTGGCCGATGGCGGTGCGCTGGTGCTGTCCGGCGTGCTGGCGCGCCAGGCGGAAGAAGTTGCTGCGGCCTACGCGCCGTTCATCAAGCTGAGCGTCTGGGCTGAGCACGAAGGCTGGGTGTGCCTGTCCGGCACGCTGGCGTAAGGTAGCTTCCTGACTGATGGCGCTCGCCACTAAATGCCCCCATTGCAATACGATCTTCAGGGTCGCGGCTGACCAACTGAAACTGCGCGGGGGCATTGTCCGCTGCGGCTCTTGCGCGCTGGTGTTCGACGGCAATGCCGCCCTGGTCGAACCGGCGCCCAAGCCGACTCCTGTCATTCCCGATGTCGTTGCCGAAACGCCGCCTGCCAAGCCGGCGATCTCGGAGTACGTGCATGGCTCGCCGGTCGATTTCGAAATCGATTTCGACGAAGAGCCTGCTGCCGCCCCTGCCGCTGCCGCTGCCGCTGCCGCCAAGCCGGCCGAGGCTGGACCAGCTGCTGCGCCGCCCGCCGTCTGGCGTACTGCAACTACCCCGGCGGCCGGTACGCCATCCGTTGCGAGCGCTCCAGCGCCGGCGCCGGTGGCGGCCCAACCGGCCGCGAAGGCGCCCACCCCCGACGACATCGCGATCGCCGCTGTGGCCCGGGCATTCGCCGCCGCGACTACCCACCCTGCGCCGGTCCCGGCTTCGCCGCCACCGCAATCGCCTGCAGCAGAAGCGCCTGCAAGCCCCCTGCCGCAGCCTGCTGAACCGTCGCCAGCTGCGGCCCCCGTTGCCGCCCGGACGACAACACGAGCACCGTCATCGCCGCCTACGCGCTCGCTTCTCGACGTCGTATCGCCGGATGCAGCTTTCACAGCCGCTGCGGAACCATCGCCACCGTTGGTGCCCGACCATAAGGCGACCGGCGCCACGCCTGCGCAGGCGCGTTCGGCCGCTGGCCCGTCTTCGCTTGCTGACCTGGTGGCGCCCGATGCCATCTTCGCGGCCACCGCAGAAGAATCGCCGCCCCTGGCGCCAGCGCCAACGACGCAGGCACCATCCGCTGCTGGCTCAGCCCCGCTCTCGGATGTGCTGTCGCCGGATGCTACATTCTCGGCCGCTACCGAGACGGCGCCTGCTGCGGCGGCGCCGGCCACCCCAGCTCCACGAACCACGTTTACGCCAACGCCGGCGCCAACACCAGCGGCAGCACCGCCGCTTGCGCCCGTGGCCGAGTCCTTGCCGGAAGCGCCCCTCGAAGTTGAAGCGCCATCGCCAGCCATTGCGACGCCACAGCCGCACGACGACGTCCCGGCCGAACCAGTGCAAGCCGCCGAAGAGAGCACGCTCGCGCCCGAGCAAGTTCCAGCATTTGAAGCGCCTTCGGCCCAAGCCACCGGCGAGGCCGCGCATCCGACGCAACAAGCCCTTGCAGTTGAAACGCCGCCGGATCTGGACGAAAATTCCGCCGAGCCTCCGCACGTTGCCGAAGACAGTACACTCGCGCCAGAACCGGTTCCAGTTGTTGAAGCGCCAACGTCCGTCGACCACGCGGTGCCGCCTGCCGACACTGAGGTGCCGCCGGTGCAAGTGACCGAAGAGCACACGCTTCCGCCATATCAGGAGGAAGCTCCCGCCGAGCTCCCAGTCGCTGCCGAAGAGAACGCGCCTCCACAGGAAGACGCTCCCGCATTTGCAGCGCCTGCGCCGCAAGACGAAGAGCACGCGGCTGCGGAAGCTGGCGAGCAAGCCGGCGCCGCCCTGGTGGATGCACTCGACCAGTGGTCGGCCGACAGCACGCCCCCCGACGGCCGCGTCGAGCCATCGCTCGACACCCCCCAAGAGCATCTGGTCGTCGCCGTCCTCGATGACGCGCACCATCTGGAAGACCTGCCGTCCGACGAGCAGCCCGAACCCGTTGCGCCAGTTGCCGAAACCGAAACGCACGCCGCCAGCGAACCATGGAGCCTGTCCGAACCGGACCAAACCGCGCTGCACGCCGTCGCGGCCGTCAACACCGACGCCCCGGATGACGGCGCATCGGTAACCGATGAAGAACCAGTCGAACAGCCCAAGTCGCGCCGTGAACGCGCCCTGAAGCGCGCCAAATCGCGCCGCGATGCCAGCGGCCCGGCCGCCGAACACGAAGTCTTCGCGCCCGAAGAAAACGGCCCCCCGCAGGAATCCAGTGCGGAAGACGTGGCTGCCCGCATGCGCGCCATCGCCGGCGTGGCCGACGACGGAGAACCCGCAGCCGAAGACCTCGACCACTCGGACCTGAGCTTCGTCAAGCGCGTCGACCGCAGCCAGAGATACGGCAAAGCGCTCACCATCACGATGGCAGTTGGCGTCCCGATCCTGCTGGCCGGCCTGGTACTGCAAGCCGCCACCACCTTCCGCGACACGCTGGCCGCCAACTACCCGCAACTGAAGCCGGCCCTGGCGGCAGTCTGCCAGCCGCTCGGCTGCAAGATTGCCCTGCCGACCCAGCTCGACGCCCTGAGCGTCGAACCGGGCGAACTGGCCAGCATGACCGAGAACACCTTCAGCTTCAGCACCGTCCTGCGCAACCAGTCCAAGACCCCGCAAGCCTGGCCGCATGTCGAACTGACCCTGAACGACAACGCCGACAAGCCGGTGCTGCGCCGCGTATTCGCCCCGCACGAATACCTGCCGTCACCAAACGAGGCCGATAAGGGCTTCGGTCCACGCAGTGAGCAAAGCATTAAACTGTACTTTGAGCTGAAAGAGCTCAAAGCTTCCGGCTATCACATCGCCATTTTCTACCCTTAAAAATACTATGACTAAAACCGCGCTTGTCTGTGGCTCGCTGGCCATCGACATCATCATGCAATACGAAGGCCGCTTTGGCGACACGCTGCTGGCTGACCAGCTGCACAAGGTCAACGTGTCCTTCCTGGTGCCGACCATGCGCACCGAGTTTGGCGGCTGCTCCGGCAATATCGCCTACTCGCTGAAGATGCTGGGCGGCGAGCCGCGCATCGTCGGTGTGCTGGGCCAGGATTGCGCGGCTTACCTGGAACGCTTCCAGAAGCTCGGCATTTCGACCGACAACATCCTGATCAAGAAGGATGCCTACAACGCGCAGTGCTTCGTCACCGCCGATGCAGACCATAACCAGATCAACGCCTTCCACCCTGGCGCCATGTCGTTCGCGCATGAGAACCCGATCGAGAAAGCCGGTCCGGCCCGCATCGCGATCATCTCCCCGGACGGCCACCTGGGCATGCTGAAGCACGCGGAAGACCTGGCACGCCTGGGCATCCCGTTTGTCTTCGATCCGGGCCAGCAGATGCCGATGTTCACTGCCGAACAACTGATCGGCTTCATTGAGAAGGCGGCTTATGTAACCTGCAATGACTATGAGATCGAGCTGCTGATGTCGCGCACCGGCCTGACTATTCCGGATATCGCTGGCAAGCTGGAAGCGCTGATCGTGACGCGCGGGGAGAAAGGGTCGGAGATTTATACCCAGGGCAAGCGGATTGACATTCCTGCGGTGGCGGTGGATTCGTCGCTGGACCTGGATCCGACGGGCTGTGGCGATGCGTATCGCGCGGGCTTGCTGTTTGGTCTGGTCAACGACCTGGGCTGGGAAACGACCGGGCGCCTGGCGAGCTTGCTGGGGGCAATCAAGATTGTCACCAAGGGGGCGCAGAACCATGTGTTCACCCCTGCTGAAATCGCCGACAAGTTCGAGGCGGCGTTCGGCTACCGTTTCTAAAACCGGTAAACCAGGGTCTGACCCAAGGGTCAGACCCTGTACGGTTTC
>DASWTB010000014.1:0-5271 GCA_036402315.1 Pseudoduganella sp.
GGCGGCAAATATTCCCATCCGCTTGGCAACGGCCACGCCCTGGTAGCGGGTTGGGACGGCTCCGCCATCCAGCGCATGCAAACGCGCATCGAGCACGAATACAGCCACACCGGTGCGCTCAATTTCCTGCGCGACGACCGCTACGACGGCCGCATCGAGCGCCTGGCAGCCTTCGTCCAGGATGAATGGAAGCGCGGCGCCGATTCCTGGTCCGCCGGCCTGCGCTGGGAAACCATGGGCACCGAAGCGCACGACCGGCACACGGCATCGGTGCGCCAGCGCAGCACCGTCGCCAGCCCGGTGCTGGAATGGATGCGCAAGCTGCCGGGCGACAGCCAGTTGCGCATGGGCGCCAGCCGCAGCTACAAGGCGCCTAATATGCTCGACCTGATCCCGCGCCGCTTCACGGCCGACAACAACAACAGCCCGACCAATCCCGACAACCAGGGCAATCCCGCCCTGCGCCCGGAACTGGCATGGGGGCTGGACGCCGGCATCGACTACTACTTTGCCAAGGACAGCCTGCTCAGCGCCAGCGTTTACGCACGCGACATCGACAACGTGATCCTGTACTCGCTGCACCGCGACGGCGAACGCTGGGTCAGCATGCCCGCCAACCGGGGCAGCGCCCGCGTGCATGGCCTCACGCTGGAGCTGCGCGCGCCGCTGACGTCCTCGCTCACCGTGCGCGCCAACGCCACTTTCAACCACTCACGCCTCGACAGCGTGCCGGGTCCCGACAACCGGCTGGCAGCGCAAACGCCTTTGAGCAGCACGGCAGCCCTCAGCTACAAGCACGCCGCCTTGACGCTGGATGCCGAGTTCTCCTACGAGGCCGGTGGGCCAAGCCGCGATTCGGCTACCTTCGTTTCAACCGCAGCGTACCAGCGCAAGCTGGACCTGCGCGCCACCTGGAAGCTGTCGCCGCACCAGGAGTTCCGCCTCGCCCTTGCCGACGTACTGCACCCTGACCGCGCCAGCACTGACCGGTACGAAGGCCGGGCCTGGCGCCAGACCACCATCGCCACGCGCGGCGGCACCAGCTTGCGGCTCAACTACAAGCAGGGCTTCAACTAGCGAAAGATATCTTGTCTGTTCCCTACGAATTTGCCTTACTGCACTGTGTTATGCGAAACTCGCCCGCTATGCCAAAGATCACCAACATCCTCCTGATGGCCATGCTGGCCGCCGCCAATGTCATGCAGCCTGCAGCCGCGATGCCCGAGCCACTGGACGTCCCGCCGCCGGAATTGAAAGAGCCGAAAGAATCGCTCCTGCAGCAATGGCGCATGCCGCTGGAAGGGGGCCGCGTCAGCAGTTTCTTTGGCGCCGCACGCGGACGCCGCGCGCATGGCGGCATCGACTTCTCCGTGCCGCACAACACGCCAGTCATGGCGACCAACGACGGCACCGTGGTCGCATCCGGCATGGGCTACCTGGGCGACCGCAAATACGGCAATGTGGTGGTGATCGAACATGAAGGCGGACTGCGCTCGCTGTACGCCCACCTGAACAAGCGCAATGTGAATGTTGGCGATACCGTGGCTGCCGGCGAACTGATTGGCTTGTCAGGCGCCACCGGCCGCGCCACCGGCCCGCACCTGCACCTGGAAGCCTACCAGGACGGCACCCGCATCGACCCGAACCGCTTCATGCTGGCCAACCTGGAAGACAACGCCCTGCCATCGGCCATGCGTGCCAAGCGCACCGGGGTTGAAGAAGTCCCGCCAGCGCCGCACAAGGCCGGCAAAGGCAAGAAGGGCAAGGCAACCCGCGTCGCCAGCGGCAAGACTTCGAAAAGGAAAACGCAGGTCGCCCAGAAGCCCGGCATCTCCCGCAAGCAGGCTTAAGCAAGCTAGCTAAGGTATTACCTTCAAGACGCCCCTCTCCAACAGGCGAAGTGCGTCCGGTCCAACATTTGCCCCATATTCCTTATTTTTAGGGAAGAGGCGCCTGATCGCCGAATAGGCGTTATCCGCCCACTTACAAAATTCCGCATCTTTGGAATGCCAAGCCCCTTCTGAAAAATATTGCGGAAAATACTTCAATGAGCCAGTCCTGACTTCCGACCCATTGATATATGGCCGCGCAAACGCGATCAGCGTCGAATATTGATCGAGTATCTCCACTTTTACCGCGCTTGATCTTTTCGTAACCACATGTTGCCGAAGGTACTTTGGCAACAAATAACAAAACAGTGATCCGCCTTGCATCGCGGTGTCAAGTTCCACTGAATCGAGTTTTCCCATTTGATCACTTCCCGGTATCGGTTGATCATTCAGAAATTCGATATCGCCCCGTTTAATCAACGCATCGTTGAGAAGTTTCATGTCGGCGTGGGTTGCGATCAAGGAAATATGCTTTGCCATTTTCTACTAAAGACACAGGTAGATGCGGTTAGCCAGGTCGAGCATGAAGGCCGGCTGAAGATAAGCCAGGAACGCCAGCGCCAGGACGGTAGCTACGAAAATCCATAGGCCGATATGGAGCAGCCGCTGTTTCATGTCAGGCCGCCTTCAGCTTTGGTTCGCTGCGTACCAGCGGGCGCTCGTCGATCGGCAGGTTGGCCATGCCGGCCAGCACGCCCAGGCCGAGGGTAACGCCCCACACCACGTCGTAGCTGCCAAGCTTGTCGAACAGGTAGCCGCCCAGCCATACGCCAATGAAGCTGCCCACCTGGTGCGACAGGAACACCACGCCGGCCAGCATCGACATGTGCTTCAACCCGAATACGCCGGCGATGATGCCGTTGGTGAGCGGCACCGTGGCCAGCCACAGGAAACCGATGGCCGCCGCGAACAGGTAGACCGTCAGCTCCGACAGTGGCGCCAGCAGGAACAGGCCGATTACCACGGAGCGGGCGAAGTAGATCGAGGAAAGCAGGTAGCGCTTTGGCAGGCGGCCGCCCAACTGGCCGGCGGCGAACGAGCCAAAGATATTGAATAGACCAATCAGCGCCAGCGCCGCCACCGCCACGCCCGGCGTTGCAATGCCCTTGTCCTTCAGGTAGGCCGGCAGGTGGGCGCCGACAAATACCAGCTGGAAGCCGCACACGAAATAGCCGGTCACCAGGAGCAGGAAGGAGCGGTTGCCGATCGCCTCGCGCATCGCCTCGCCCACGCTCTGCTGGGCGGCGCCGCTTGCCGCTTCATGTTTCGGCTCGCGCATGAAAGCCGTCATGGGGATCATCAGCAGGAACACCAAACCCGCCAGCACGTAGAAGGCGTGCTGCCAGCCGATCGAGGAAATCAGCTGCTGCTCGACCGGCATCATCAGGAACTGGCCGAAGGAGCTGGCCGCACCCGAAACGCCGAAGGCCCAGGAGCGTTTTTCCACCGGCGCCGCGCGGCCGATGATGCCGCTGACTGCGCCGAAGGCGGTGCACGCCAGGCCGAGGCCAATGAACACGCCGGAACCGATGATGAACAGCGTAGGCTGGGTCACCGTGGCCATCCACAGCAAGCCGCACATATAGGAGAAGGCGCCGGCGATCACCACGCGCTGGGTGCCCCAGCGGTCCGCCACCATGCCGGCGAACGGGCCGAAGGCACCCCACAGCAGGTTCTGCAGCGCCAGCGCCAGTGAGTAGGTCTCGCGGGTCCAGCCATTGGCCTGCGAAATCGGCTGCATCCAGAAGCCGAAGCCATGACGCACGCCCATCGACAGCGTTAGCACCACGCCGGTCGCGAGCAGGATCGTCTGGAGATTGAGTTGGCGGTCGTTGCTGGACATGGCAGGCATCCTGGCTGGCAAAGAAAGCCAGTGTAAAGGATGCCGCCAAATCCTGCTGGCGGCCGGCAAAACGGCGTTAGCGTTTCCAGTAGCTCATGCGGCCGCTCAGGACGATGTTGCCCACGCCGGTCACCATGTCTTCTCCGCCCTGCAACTGGCCGCCGCCGGTGGCGAAAATATACTGGCCGGTACCGCCGACGATCCGGAAGGTGGCGCTGTTGAAGACGTAGTTGGTCCCCTGGCCGGTCGGCACGAACTGACCGCTGTAATCGGCGTAAATCTGGTCGCCGGACACGGTCATGAGGATCAGGCGGCCGCGGTCGAAGTTGTAGATCGCGCCGTTGGGCGTGATGCAATCGCTGGCGACGTAGGCAACACGGCCCAGCAGCGCGCTGCTGCCATGGCCGGTAATGGTGCCGCCGAAATTGGAGGGGCAGCGCGGGGACGGCCCCGGTATTTCCTGGATCACGCCTGTGACTTGAAGATCAGTAGTGACCCAATGTGCCGAAGCGGCGCTGGATGCCAATGCCAGCACTGCCCCGCCTGCCAGCTTCAGGATTGCTTTATGCATACCACCCTCCAACCAAAGTTAAAAATACGATAATAACTTTATGACAACTGGAGAGCTAATAGTTTTTTGTAAAGAGTTGTCGCGTGTGGCGTCCGCGACAATCCGGACTCAATCCACGCTGTAGCGCACGCCGATCTGGGCGCGCAGCTCATCCAGCACGCCCATCAGCTCAACGGTTTCGTCGAGCGGCATTTGCGGGCTTTCCAGCAAGCCCTCACGCAGGCAGCGCCCTACTTCCATCGCTTCGTGCGCGTAGCCGTTGCCGATGCGCGGGAAATGGAATTCGCGCTCGCTGCCGTCGTTCAGGACGATCGTGAAACGCTCGGCATGGTGGAAGCGGCCATGCAGGCGCAGGAAGCCCTTGTCGCCGCCGACGCTCAGCGTAGCCGGAGTGCGGGCATTCAGGCTGCAACTGCAGGCCGACAGCGAACCGTCGTCGTGGTGCAGCACGAAATTGGCCTGCACGTCGACGCCGTTGGGCGCCAACTCCCCGCAGCCGCGCGCTGCCTTCACCGCGCCGAGGAAGAAGGCCGCCATCGACAGCGGGTAAATGCCGAGGTCGAGCAACGCGCCGCCGCCCAGCGCAGGGTTGAACAGGCGGTGCTCAGGACCGGCATCGGCAACGAAGCCCAGATCGGCCTGCAGGTTGCGCACCTTGCCGACTTCGCCCATGTCGATCATGCGCTTGGCTTCCAGGATGGCGGGCTGGAAGCGGGTCCACATCGCCTCCATCACGAACAGCTTGCGCTCGCGCGCCAGGTCCACGATTTCCTGGGCCTCGCGGCGGTTCAGGGTGAAGGCTTTTTCGACCAGCAGCGCCTTGCCCCCTTTCAGGCACATGAGGGCATTCTCGTGGTGCATGGCGTGCGGGGTGGCGATGTAGATGGCGTCGACGCCGGCGTCGTCGGCCAGCGCCTGGTATGTGCCGTGGGCGCGCGGCACGCCATATTCGGCGGCAAATGCGGTAG
>DASWTB010000015.1:0-2043 GCA_036402315.1 Pseudoduganella sp.
CCTGCGACAACGAGCGGTGCACTGTTGTAGCTTGGGCTGCCGCTTTGATTTATACTTCGCCTGCGCCTTACACCCGCGCAACGTTTCCTTCTGGCCAAACCCTCGCCTGCGTTCTCCCTTTCAGGGGGTGGTTGTGCGCCAAATTCCCAAACTCCAGACGTTCAAATTCAAGATCGCAGCCCTGCTGGTGCTGATGGTCATGTTCGCCACTGCCCTGATCGCCGGCGTTTCCCTGCTGGTGGCCGAGCAGGAAATGCGCCGGGTGATTGGTGCGCAGGAGATGTCCATGCTGTCGAGCGCCGCGGCTTACCTCGACCGCGACTTAACTTCCAAACAGCAAGTCTTGCGGGGTCTGGCGGAAAGCTTGCAGGCCGAGGCGGCGGCGCCGGCGAAAGTCCAGGCCCAACTTGAACTGCGCGGGGCCTTGCGCGATGAATTCTTCAACGTCACGGCCTTCGATGCCGATGGCAAACTGGTCGCCAACCTGCAAGACCGCCGCATGATCGGCAAGCTCAACAGTAAAAACCGCCAGTACTTCCGCGACACCATCGCCGCCCAGGAAGGCATCGTTTCGGCACCGTTCCGCAGCGTGCTGTCCGGCCGCCCGGTGCTGGCGATCACCCAGCCGGTGTTCCGCCACGACGGCAGCATCGCTTACGTGCTGGTCGGCACCATCGACCTGCAGCGCCCGGCCTTTGCCGGCCAGTTGAACGCCCTGCGCGGCAAGGCGGAAGGCTACCTGTTCATCCTGACCGCCGACGGCACTACCCTCTACCACCCGGACCAGGATCGCGTACTGAGCCCCGGTGCCGCTCCGGGAACCCTGGGCCAGGTCGTGCTGGCGAACGCCGACGGCTGGCGCGACGACGCCGTCGACAACGGCAAGCCGGTGCTGCTGGCGCACAAGCGCCTGCAAAAGGCCGACTGGACGCTCGCAGTATCGTTCCCGATCCGCGATGCCTTCGCCTCCATGGCCAGCCTGCGCTGGCGCGCCCTGTTGGCCGCTTCGGTCGCGGCCCTGGTGGCAGGCCTGGCGATCTGGCTGTTGCTGCGCGCCCTGCTGGCGCCCTTATACAAACTGTACGGCCAGGTACGCGCCTTCGGCCGCGGCAACATCGATATCGAGCAATTCAACTCCGATAAACCCGATGAATTCGGCCACCTGAGCCGCGCCTTCTACCAGGTCGCACGCCAGCAGCAAATGGCCGAACGCAACCTGCAGCGCCTGGCCACCACCGACCCGCTGACCGGCGCCCACAACCGCCGCATGTTCGACGAATTCTTCCCGCAGGCGCTGAAGCGCGCCATCCGCGCCGGCCAGCAGATTGGCCTGGCCGTGCTCGACATCGACCACTTCAAGGGGATCAACGACAACTTCGGCCACCAGGCCGGCGATGCGGTGCTGGTGCAGTTTGCCGACCGCCTGCGCAACGCCGTGCGCGGCACCGATACCGTGGCGCGCATCGCCGGCGACGAATTCGTGATCGTGTTTGAACATTTGGAAGCCGGCCACGACGTCAACCTGCTGGGCGAGAAAATCGTGGCAGCCATGCAGGCCCCGTTCGAGGTGAACGGACGCCCGCTGACCGTCACGGCCAGCATCGGCATCGCCCTCACCACCGAATTGCCGGCCGATGTCGACAAGGTCATGCTGGCGGCCGACCAGGCGCTCTACTGTGTCAAGGCGGCTGGCCGCAATGGCTTTGCGGTCAATACGGTCGGCGCCGAGCGCATGCTGTCGGTGCGCGATTTCGCCGCGCCGGCCAAGGCCGACAAAGGGGACAAGAAGAACTTGCCCTCCAGCCGCTTCTGATCAATGGCGCGGCGGGATCGCCGCCGGCCGCACCTGCGACTGCGCCATGCCGGCCATGCTGCGGCACTCGCTGGCGCAGCGGCGGCAAGCGATGGCGCAATCCTTGCAATGCTCGTGCGCGTGCTGGTCGCACTCATCGGCGCAAGCGTCGCAAATGTCGGCGCAGGCATTGCACAGGGTAGCGGCCAGGTTGCTGCCGCGCAGCATCAGGCTGGCGCACAGCCGGCACA
>DASWTB010000016.1:0-13542 GCA_036402315.1 Pseudoduganella sp.
AAGGATAGGAACATGGACCTGTCGAATTTGTCGTCCGCGCAATTGCGTAGCTTGCAGGAGCAGATTAAGCGCGAATTAAAGCAGCGCGAGGGCCTGGATAAACAAAAAGCGCGCGAACAGATATTTGCGATCGCGCAGCAAGCCGGCGTGCCGCTCAAGGAGTTGCTGGTGGGATTCCCGGGCACCCGCAACAAGGGCGGCAAAGTAGAAGCGCGCTACCGCAATCCTGCCAATGCAGCCGAGCAGTGGACCGGCCGCGGCCGCCAGCCGAAATGGGTCAAGGACTGGGTTGAAGGCGGCAAGTCGATGGATGACCTGCGCATCTGAACCGATTCTATTTCTATTTATTTTTCCCGCTTCTATGGTTGCTCTCTCTAAATCAATTTTCAAGGCCTACGATATCCGGGGCATCGTCGGCAACACCCTGGACGAGGGCGTGGCGCGCTCCATTGGCCATGCTTTCGGCCTGGCTGCTGCCGCCAAAGGAGAGCGCAGTGTCGTTATCGGCCGCGACGGCCGCCTGTCCGGCCCGGGCCTGATCGCTGCCTTGGCACAGGGGCTGCAGGCAGCCGGCGTCGACGTGATCGACCTGGGCGTGGTGGCAACGCCGATGGTGTATTTCGGCACCCAGGTGCTCGATACCCGTTCCGGCATCATGGTCACCGGCAGCCATAACCCGCCGGACTACAACGGCTTCAAGATGGTGCTGAAGGGCGAAGCGATCCATGGCGAATCCATCACCGCCCTGTACCAGGCCATTGAAGCCGGCCTGCAGCCAGCGGCAGCTGGCGGCAAGTACGGCACCTGCGACATCCGCCAGCAGTACCTGCAGCGCATCATCGGCGACGTGAAGATTGCGCGACCGATCAAGATTGCCGTCGATTGCGGCAACGGCGTGGCCGGCGCTTTCGCGGGCGACCTGTATCGCGGCATGGGTTGCGAAGTGGTTGAATTGTTCTGCGAAGTGGATGGCACCTTCCCGAACCACCATCCGGACCCGGCCCACCCTGAAAACCTGCAGGACCTGATCAAGGCGTTGCAGGACACCGACGCTGAAATCGGCCTGGCTTTCGACGGCGACGGCGACCGCCTGGGCATCGTGACCAAGGATGGCCAGATCATCTATCCGGACCGCCAGTTGATGCTGTTCGCCGAAGACGTGCTGTCCCGTCACCCTGGCGAACAGATCCTGTACGACGTGAAATGCACGCGCCACCTGGCTGCGTACATTGAAAAAGCAGGCGGCAAGCCCCTGATGTGCAAGACGGGCCACTCGCTGGTGAAGGCCAAGCTGAAGGAAACCGGCGCCCCGCTGGGTGGCGAAATGAGCGGTCACGTCTTCTTCAAGGACCGCTGGTATGGCTTCGACGATGGCCTGTATGCCGGCGCGCGCATGCTGGAAATCCTGACCCGCCATGCCGATCCATCGGCAGTGCTGAACGCGCTGCCCAAGTCGGACAGCACGCCTGAGCTGCAGCTGCAACTGAACGAAGGCGAAAATTACGCGCTGATGGCCAAGCTGGCGGCGGAAGCCAAGTTCCCGGGCAATGAGCGCGTCATCGATATCGATGGCCTGCGCGTGGAATATGCCGACGGCTTTGGCCTGGCGCGTTCCTCCAACACTACGCCAGTGATCGTGATGCGCTTCGAAGCGGAGTCGCCGGCCGCGCTGGCGCGCATCCAGGGCCAGTTCCGCGATGTGATCCTGGCGGCCAAGCCGGATGCGCAGCTCCCGTTCTAAATGAATATCCTGCTGGTGCGCGTCTCTTCGCTGGGGGACGTGCTGCACAATATGCCCATCGTGGCCGACATCAAGCGCCACTTCCCGGACGCGAACATCGACTGGGTGGTGGAAGAGGGCTATGTCAGCCTGGTGCGCCTGAACCCCATGGTGCGCAATATCCTGCCGTGGGGCCTGCGCCGCTGGCGCAAGAGCCTTGGCAAGAAGGAAACGCGCGCCGAGATCGGCGCCTTCTTCCGCCAGCTGCGCGAAGTGGAATACGACTATGTATTCGACACCCAGGGCCTGCTGAAGACCGGCATCATCATGGGCGCAGCGCGCGGCAAGCACAAGGTCGGCCTGGCCAACGGCAGCGAAGGCTCGGGCTACGAGGGCATTTCGCGCATCTTCCACAGCAAGAGCATTCCGCTCGACCCGCGCACGCACGCGGTGGCGCGCGGCCGCCTGGTGGTGGGCGCTGCACTGGGATTCAAGGTCGATTATCCGGCCGATTTCGGCCTGCCTGAAGTTCCGGCCAGCGAACCGCGTCCGGCATGGATGGGGGAGGCGCCCTATGCTGTGTTTTTCCACGGCACGGCCCGCGACGCCAAGAAGTGGGCGCCTGCCAACTGGATTGAATTGGGCAAGGCCCTGGCCCCAATGCCGGTCCTGCTGCCATGGGGCTCGGACAAGGAAAAGGCGGAAGCGGAAGTGCTGGCTGCCGGCATCCCGAATGCCCGCGTCCTGCCCAAGCTGCCGATGGCCGACGCCGTCATGCTGGCACGCCGCGCCGCGCTGGCAGTGGGCGTGGACACTGGCCTGACCCACATCGCTGCGGCTTTTTCGCGCCCGGTGGTGGAAATCTACGCCGACTCGCCGCGCTGGAAGACCGAAGGCAACTGGTCTGCGCGCATTATCAACCTTGGCGACAAAGGCTCGCCGCCCGGCGTGGCCGAAGTGCTGGCCGCTGCCGAAAGCCTGCTCTGAGCATGCGCCGCTTCTACACATTCATGTGGTGGCTGGCTTTGCCGCTGGTGCTGGGGCGTCTGTGGTGGCGCGGCCGCAAGGAGCCGGGCTACCGCCAGCACTGGGCCGAGCGCCTGGGCATTTACGGCGCGCGCGCGGCCAACGACGAGCCGGCCACCATCTGGGTGCACGCAGTGTCGGTCGGCGAAACACGCGCCGCCGAGCCGCTGGTCGATGCCCTGCTGAAGAAATACCCGCAGGCGCGCATCGTGCTGACCTGCATGACCCCGACCGGCCGCGCTACCGGCAAGAGCCTGTTCGGCAAGCATGGCGCGCGCGTGGTGCAGTCCTACCTGCCCTACGACATGCCGCCGCTGGTGGCGCGCTTCATCCGCCATTTCGAGCCGCGGGTGTGCATCCTGATGGAGACGGAAGTTTGGCCGAACCTGATCCTGCAGTGCCAGCGCGATAAAGTTCCCGTGGTGCTGGCCAATGCCCGCCTAAGCGAACGCTCGCTGGGCAAGGCGCAGCGTTTCGGCAAGGTGATACGCGATGCGGCGCAGGGCATCACGCTGGTGGCGGCCCAGACCGAAGCCGATGCGCTGCGTATCCGCGAGCTTGGCGCCAGCAATGTGAGCGTGACCGGCAGTATCAAGTTCGACGTCATGATCCCGCAAGCCGCCCTGGCGACGGGTGCGCAGCTGCGCCAGCAGTTCGGCGTGCGTCCGGTGTTCCTGTGCGCCAGCACGCGCGAAGGCGAGGAAGGCATGATCCTGGAAGCATTCCTGGCGGCGCGCGCTGCGCTGCCGCAGGATGTGCTGCTGCTGATCGTGCCGCGCCATCCGCAGCGCTTCGACGAAGTGGCGGCAATGGTGGCGGAGCGCGGCCTGTCGCTGCAGCGCCGTTCGTCCCTGACGGCGCCCGGCGCCAGCGTTGATCCTTCCACCGAAGTGGTGCTGGGCGATTCGATGGGCGAAATGTTTGCCTACTATTCAGCCTGCGATCTTGCCTTCATCGGCGGCAGCCTGCAGCCGCTGGGCGGCCAGAACCTGATCGAGCCGGCAGCCTTGGGCAAGCCGATCATCGTCGGCGAGCATACTTTCAACTTTGCGCAAGCCACCGAAGACTGCCTGCAGCAGGGCGGTGCCGTGCGCGTGCCCAATAGCGATGGCTTGATGCAGCAGGCAGCGCGCCTGCTGGCCGACAGCGCAGCACGCGGCGCGATGGGCGCCCACGCGCTGACCTTTGCCAATACCCACCGCGGCGCCACCGCACGCACCATTGCATTGCTTCCTGATTTGAAGTGACAAATGTCATGACGAAGTCATGGCATTCCGTTCTGGTGCGCAGGGCCGGCAAGCCCGATACTGCGTTCACCTGAACCCAAGGAGACCGCAATGCTAAAACTCTTAGTTGCCGCCAGCCTGGCCTGCAGCCTGCCTGCCGTGGCAGCCGAAACCACCCTGATCAAGGATGTCCGCGTTTTCGACGGGCAGAAAGTGTATGCCAAGCGCAGTGTGCTGCTCGAAGGCGGCAAGATCTCCAGCGCCGACTTCAAGGGCAAGGCGCCCGCTGGTGCGAAGGTGGTCGATGGCGCTGGCCGCACGCTGATGCCGGGCCTGATTGACTCTCACGTGCACGCTTATCGCTACCTCGACCTGCCGCTGCTGTTTGGCGTGACCACCCAGGTCGACATGTTCATGCCGGTGCAGGGCATGCGGGCGATCCACGATCGCATGGCAAAAGGCGAGAACAAGGATGCGGCTGACGTTTTCTCGGCCGGCATCCTGGCCACCGTGCCAGGCGGCCACGGCACCGAATACGGCTTGCCCATCCCGACCCTGAGCAAGCCTGAGGAAGCCCAGGACTGGGTCGATGCCCGCATCGCTGAAGGTTCGGACTTTATCAAGATCGTGCTGGAACCCGGCTGGCCAGGGCGTCCGATGCACAGCCTGGATGTGCCGACGGTGAAGGCACTGGTGGAAGCGGCGCACAAGCGCGGCAAGCTGGCCGTGGTGCATATTTCCAGACTGGATGATGCGCGCTCGGCCCTGGACGCCGGCGCCGACGGCCTGGTGCACCTGTTCACCGGAACTTCAATCGCGCCGGCTGAACTGCAATCCTTCGTCAAGCTGGCCAGGCAGCACAAGGCCTTCATCATCCCGACCTTCAGCGTGATGGAGAGCGTGGCGGGGCTGCAGGCGCAAGAACTGCTGGGCGACAAGCAGATGGCGGCGCTGCTCGACAAGGAGCAGGTGGCAATCCTCAAATCCCTGCACGGCAAGGAGCCGCGCCCGGCCATCATGAAGGCGCCGAATGCTGTCGTGGCGGCGCTGCGCGATGGTGGCGTGCCGCTGCTGGCCGGCACCGATGCCGGCAACCCGGGCACGCTGTACGGCGCCAGCCTGCACCATGAATTGCTGGCGCTGACCAGGGCGGGGCTGACGCCAGTCCAGGCGCTGGCCGCTGCGACTTCAGTGCCGGCCAAGTCCTTCCGCCTCGGCATGCGCGGGCAGGTTGCCAAGGGCTACAAGGCCGATGTGGTGCTGGTCGACGGCGACCCGACCACCGACATCCTGGCCACGCGCCGCATCGTGGAGGTATGGAAGGATGGCGAGATCGTGTCGCCAGCGCGCGCCAAGAAGCAGGAACTGGTGGTGCAGGAACTGAACTCCAAAGGCGTGCCGCCGGCCATGCCGGCCGACGGGCGTATCAGCCTGTTCACCAAAGACAAGCTGGCCAGTCCCTTTGGCGCAGGCTGGATGCCTTCCAATGACGCTTTCCTTGGCGGCAAATCGAGCGTGCAGGTCGACTATGCCGACGAGGCGGCCGTCACCGTGAAGGCCAGCGTGCAGCCTGGCTTTGCCTTTCCGTGGGCCGGCCTGGCCTTCATGCCCGGCACCTCGCCGATGGCGGCTGCCGACCTGAGTGCGATCAAGGTGCTGCGCTTCCGCGTCAGGGGCGACGGCAAGCGCTATATGGTGGCGATCATGTCGCGCTCGGGGCAGATTCCGGTCAACATGCCGTTCGAGGCCGCAGCCGATTGGCGCGAAGTGAGCCTGCAGCTGGCCGACTTCAAAGGCATCGATACCAGCGCGATTACAATGATCGCTTTCAACGCGGGGCCGCAGACCGGGGACTACCAGTTCCAGATTTCCGACGTGCGCCTGACGCTGCAATAAGGAGCGACGATGGAGAAGTTCAGGCGATTGCTGGCCGGGCCCTGGGTGCCGCCATATCTTGGCAAGGCGCCATACCTTTGGCTGCTGTCCCTGAACTTCCTGTTGTGGAAGTACTTCTACATCAAGGCTGCGCCGCTGGAACTGGCCTTGCTCGCGCTGTCGGTTGCAGTGTTCGTGCCGATGTATTTCGCCAGCTACTGGCTGCGCAACCGGCGGCTGTTGCCGCTGCTGCTGGCGTCCGTCGCGCTGGGCGTCGCCTGGGCGCCGTTCAATTTCGGCGCCTGCACCTTCTTCATTTTTGCCTGCTCGATGTGCGCCGGCCTGGAACAGCCACGCCACGCTTACGTGGGGATTGCGCTGATCCTCGGCGCCGCCGCGCTGGCGGCATTGACGATGAACCAGCCTGTGCCTTTCCTGCTGCCGTCGCTGGCAGTCGGTGCGCCGGTCGGCATCGCCAGCATCATGGATGCCCGCGTGCGCCGCTCGAGCCAGCAGTTGATGCGCAAGCAGGAGGAGGTCGAACATCTCGCCCGCATCGCCGAGCGCGAACGCATTTCGCGCGACCTGCACGATTTGCTGGGGCATACGCTGTCGCTGATTGCCATCAAGGCCGAACTGGCGGGGCGGCTGCTGGAGCGCGACGCCGCCGCCACCGCCAAAGAAATCAGGGATATCGAGGCCACGGCGCGCCATGCATTGGCCGAAGTGCGCAGTGCAGTCACCGGTTTCCGCCAGACCGGCTTTGCGCAGGAACTGGCGCAGGCGCGCGCTGCGCTGGCCGCGGCCGACGTGGCGCTGGACGCCGACGTGCAGGCTTTCGCAATGCCTGCAACGGCGGAGAACGTGCTGGCGCTGGCCTTGCGCGAGGCTGTGACGAATATCCTGCGCCATGCCCGTGCCACGCGCTGCCAGGTCAGCGTGCGGCAGGAAGGCGGCCAGATTGTCTGCCATATCCGCGACGACGGGCAGGCGCCGGTCGACCGTGCGGCCCTGGAGCGGGGCAACGGGCTGCGCGGCATGCGCGAACGCGTGGCCGCTGCGGGCGGGCGCCTGGCGTTGCGCGCCGACGGCGGACTGGCGCTGGGACTGTATTTACCGATGGTAGCTGCTGCATGATCCGCATTCTGATTGCCGAAGACCAGTCGATGGTGCTGGGAGCACTGGCTGCGCTGCTGAAACTGGAGCCCGACCTCGACGTCGTCGGCCAGGCGCGCAATGGACAGGAAGCGCTGGCGCTATGCGAAGAGCTGCGGCCGGACATCGTACTGACCGATATCGAAATGCCGTTGATGACCGGGCTGGAGCTGGCGGCCGCGCTGTCCGGGCGCGGCGCGCCGGCACGGGTGGTGATCGTCACCACTTTTGCCCGCTCCGGCTACCTGCGGCGGGCCATGGCGGCCGGCGTGCGCGGCTACCTGCTCAAGGACGCGCCGTCCGAATCGCTGGCCTCCGCCATCCGCAGCGTGCATGCCGGCGGCCGCGCCATTGCGCCCGAGCTGGCCCTGGAAAGCTGGAGCGGCGGCGAAGATCCGCTCAGCGAACGCGAACGCCAGGTGCTGCGTCTGGCCGGCGAAGGCCGCAGCGGCGCGGACATCGCGAAGCATATGTGCCTGTCGGAAGGCACGGTGCGCAACTACCTGTCGGAAGCGATCAGCAAGCTCAATGCCGGCAACCGCGTCGAAGCATACCGCCTGGCACGCGAGGCTGGGTGGCTTTAGTTTTCCACCACCCCGACTATCGGCCCCAGGCTGGCACGGTTGTCGTTGCGGCCCAAGGCCGGGGAGTAGAGCGAGGAGACCGATCCGTCCAGGTACAGCGCGTCGCGGCACTTCAGCGTGTCCCGGAAGTACCGTGCGAAGTCGTAGAGGTTGACCGCATCTTCGCTGATGACGAAGGCCGCCTTGCCATCGATGGCGCAAACGCCGTTGCGGATGTGGACCGAGCGCGAGCCGGGGTCGAACAGCGGATTGATGGCCCCGTGCGACAACAGCATCGGGCCGGACTGCGTGGCGATACGGACCTTGCCAGCCAGGGCCGGGTAGGCCGACGATTCGACGACCTGGGCGCCGGTATCGGTGACCAGCAACACACCATTGGGCTGCAGGAAGAAGTTGCCTTTACCGCGAGCCAGGTTGAGCGGGGACAATTCGACGCCGTCGGCAACGAACAGCCCCACCGGGGAGAAATCCGCATGGTACATGCCCGCGTTCATGGCGAACACCAGGCGCCGGCCGCGTGCCGCGAGCGCCGAGGCCAGCCGGTCCAGCCGCTTGTAGGGGCGGCCCTGCTCATCGTTGAGAAACAGTTCGAGCCGTTCATGGGTCGGGTCGACCGTCACCACGGTGAAGCGGGGTTCCGCCGCGCGCGTCGACGCACAGCCGGCCAGCAATGCCAGCAGCGGCGCCATGGCAGCGCAAGTGAGGAGGCGCATCAGGTGAACAGTGGGGGCAGTTCCGCGGCGCGCTTGCGCAGCAGTTGCTTGGCTTCTTCGTATTGTGGATAGATGCGGCCGACGTTGGCCCAGAAGCGCGGGCTGTGGTTCATTTCCAGGATGTGGGCCAGTTCATGCGCCACCACGTAATCGACCAGCGGCAGCGAGAAGTGCATCAGCTTCCAGTTCAGGCGGATAGTGCGCTGCGCGGTGCAGGAACCCCAGCGCGTGTCGGCTGAGGACAACGAGAAGCCTGCATACTGCACGCCCAGGCGCGCGGCGTACAGGTCCAGCCGCTGCTGGAACAAGCCTTCCGCCTGCGCCTTGTACCAGTTCTTGACGCGCTCCTTGAGCAACTGCTCGGTGGCGCCTTGCACCAGCCCCATCGACAGTTCCATCGCCACCGGGTCGAACTCGGTGCGGTTGCGCTGCGCCTGGTACAGGCGCAGCGTGATTTCTTCTCCAAGATAAGGCAGCTTGGCGCCGTCGTCCCACACGATGGGCGGTTTTTCCAGGCGCGCCGCGCGCCGTTGGCGGCGTTCATCGAGCTTGGACAGGATCCAGTGCTGCTTGGCGCGGATGGCGTTGTCGATATCGGCCAGCGAGCAGCGCTTGGGCGCCGTCACATACAGGCCGGTATCGTCGACCGTGAAGCCGATCGAGCGGCGCGTGGAGCGCTTCAGCACATATTCGAGGATATATTCACCGACAAGCAGTTGCCGCTTGTCCTGGTCGCCCGATAGCGGCGGGTTAGTGGGTTCGGGGCGGCGCAGTTGCACCGGGGGGCGCAGCAGGTTCACTGCCGCGGGAGCGGGAACGGGAAACGGGGAAGAAGGCGCGGCCGTTGTTGGCGGCGCCTCCTGTTGCGCTTCAGCCTTTTCGGCTAGCCAGCGCTGTAGGCGTGGGGCGAAATGACGCGCATTTCTGATTCGATCCACTGTTCCACCTGCTCCATCAATTCGTCGGGAGATTTACCTTCCGACGAAATCGGTTTGCCAACCGACACCGTGACGGTGCCTGGTTTCTTGATAAAGGAATTCTTTGGCCAGCATTCGCCGGAGTTCAGCGCGATTGGCACGACCACCGCGCCGGTTTCCACTGCCAGGCGCGTGCCGCCGCTCTTGTACTTGCCTTGCTGGCCGACCGGAATGCGGGTCCCTTCCGGGAACATAATAATCCATTGGCCGTCTTTGAGTCGACGCTTGCCGTGCGCTACAACAGATTTGAATGCGTTCTTGCCCTGCTTGCGGTCGATCGGGATCATGCGCAGCAGCGCGATGCCCCAGCCGAAGAAGGGGATGTACAGGATTTCTTTTTTAAATACAAACACCAGCGGGCGTGGCAGGTTCGCCAACAGGAAAATGGTCTCCCATGCCGACTGGTGTTTGGACAGGATGATGGCCGGGGCATCCGGAAAGTTCTCGTAACCCTTGAACTGGTAGTTAATGCCGCAGATCCATTTGGCGCACCAGACGATGAAGACATTCCAGCGCGAGGTCACGAAATAGCGTTTGTTGTATGGCAGCGGCGCCGCCAGCATGC
This sequence comes from Pseudoduganella sp., assembly GCA_036402315.1. Classification (GTDB taxonomy): domain Bacteria; phylum Pseudomonadota; class Gammaproteobacteria; order Burkholderiales; family Burkholderiaceae_D; genus Rugamonas. The sequence goes on from DASWTB010000016.1 coordinate 9,842, forward strand.
AGACTCCAGACCAGATGATGGTGGCAATGACCATCAGAACCATGAACAGGGCGGAACGCAGGAACAGAACGAAATTACGCAACGACGATCTCCAATTTCTAGTCAGCTTTTAAGATGAAGTCTACGGTGGCCGCCAGGTCGGGGAAGACCTGCGTGCCGGGCGGCAGGCCACCCGTAGCATGGGTCTTCTCGCCCTTGCCCGTCAATACCAGGAAGGGCACGCAGCCGCTGATGAAGCCTGCCTGCAGGTCGCGCAGCGAATCGCCCACGGTCGGCACGCCTTTCAGGCTGATCTCGAAGCGCTTCGAGATTTCCGTGAACATGCCAGGTTTTGGCTTGCGGCAGTCGCAGTTGTCGGCCGCGGCGTGCGGGCAGAAGAAGATGGCGTCGATGTCGGCGCCAACCTGCTGCGCCAGGCGGTGCATCTTCTGGTGGATCGCGTTCAGGGTATTGATGTCGAAGTACTGGCGGGCGATGCCGGACTGGTTCGACGCGATCACCACGCGGTAGCCCGCCTGGTTCAGGCGGGCGATCGCTTCCAGCGAGCCGGGGATGGGGATCCACTCGTCCGGCGACTTGATGAAGTCGGGCGAGTCGTGGTTGATCACGCCATCCCGGTCCAGGATGATCAGCTTGGTCGGCTGGGTCTGAGGCATATCAGGCCGCCAGCTTCGAAATGTCGGCCACGCGGTTCATCATGCCATGCAGGGAAGACAACAGCGCCAGGCGATTGTTGCGCAAGGCGATGTCTTCGGCCATGACCATCACGTCGTTGAAGAAGGCGTCGACTTCCTCCTTCAACTGCGCCAACGTTTTGAGGGTGGCGCTGAAGTCGCCCTTGGCCCATGCAGCGTCAACTTCCGGCGCGACGCGGCCCATGGCAGCGTGCAGGGCTTTCTCGGCTGCGTCCTGCAGCAGTTCGGCCTTGACGGTGGTGGCCTGTGCCAGCGCTTCCTCGTTCTTCTTCAGGATGTTGGTGATGCGTTTGTTGGCGCCGGCCAGCGAGACCGATTCCGGCAGGGCGGCGAAGGCTTGCACGGCCTCCAGGCGCTGCACGATGTCGTCCAGGCGGTCAGGGTTTTGCGCCACAACGGCTTCGATCTCGTTCACGCTGAAGCCGCGCTCGCGCAGCATGCCGCGCAGTCGGTCCATCATGAAGGCGGTCACTTCGGCGGTTGGATCCTTGAAGTTCGGCACGGCCACGAATTGTGCGACGGCGTCGCCCAGCAGCGCGGAAATGGACAGCGGCAGGCGCTTTTCCACCAGCATGCGCAGCACGCCCAAGGCATGGCGGCGCAGCGCGAACGGGTCCTTGTCGCCGGTCGGCTGCAGGCCGATAGCCCAGATGCCGACCAGGGTTTCCACCTTGTCGGCCAGCGCCACGGCGGTGCCGGTAGCGGTGGACGGCAGGTTGTCGCCGGCGAAGCGCGGCTGGTAGTGTTCGGAAGCGGCCAGTGCGACTTCTTCGTGCTCGCCGTCGTGGCGCGCGTAGTAGGTGCCCATGATGCCTTGCAGCTCAGGGAATTCGCCCACCATGTCGGTCAGCAGGTCGGCTTTCGACAGGCGTGCGGCGCGTTCGGCCAATGCCTTGTCGCCGCCCAGGCGGCCGGCGATGGCGGCTGCCAGCGAGGTGACGCGCTCGGAGCGTTCGGCCTGGGTGCCCAGCTTGTTGTGGTACACCACGTTTTTCAGCAGAGGCAGGCGCGATTCCAGCGACTTCTTCTTGTCCTGCTCGAAGAAGAACTTGGCGTCGGACAGGCGCGGGCGCACCACGCGCTCGTTGCCGCCGATGATGGCGGCCGGAGTGTCGGTCGCGATGTTCGATACGATCAGGAAGCGCGAGCGCAGCTTGCCGTTGGCGTCGGTCAGGGCGAAGTACTTCTGGTTGGTCTGCATGGTGAGGATCAGGCATTCCTGCGGCACCGCCAGGAATTCTTCCTCGAAGTGGCACTCGTACACCACCGGCCACTCGACCAGGGAGGCCACTTCTTCCAGCAGCGCTTCCGGCATCAGCACCTGGTCGGCGCCGGCCTTTTCCAGCAAGGCGGCACGGATCGCGTCTTTACGCGCGTCGAAGCCTGCGACCACCTTGCCGGCGTCGGCCAGGGTGGCGGCATACGCTTCGGCGTTGGCGACGGTCACTTCGCGCTTGCCCGGAGCAGTCAGGAAGCGGTGGCCTTCGGTCTTGTTCGACGCGGTCAGGCCCAGCAGGGTCAGTGGCAGCACGGTGGCGCCGTGCAGGGCGATCAGCGCGTGGGCCGGACGCACGAACTGCACGGTCTCGCCGTCCGGGCGCTGGTAGCTCATGACCTTGGGGATAGGCAGCTTGGCGATGGTTTCTTCCAGCGCGGCTTGCGCGCCAACCTGCAGGGCGGAGCCGGCGGCCAGCTTGGTGTAGAAGAAGCTCTCGGCCTTGCCGTCCTGGGCGCGCTCCATGTCGGCCACGGCGATGTGGGCCAGGCCCATGGCAGCCAGCTTCTTGGTCAGCGGCGCGGTCGGGTTGCCGTCAGCGTCCAGCGCGATGGCGACCGGCAGGATCTTTTCGCGCACTTGCTTGTCCGGCGAGGTGGCGCGCACCTTGGTGATCGACACGGCCAGGCGGCGCGGGGTGGCGTAGGTGGTGGCGACGCTGTCTTGTTCCAGGAAGTCGCGCGCTTTCAGGCCGTTGACGATGCCGGTGGCGAAAGCGGCGCCCAGCTTGGACAGGGCTTTCGGCGGCAGTTCTTCGGTCAGCAGTTCGATGAGCAGGGTCTGATTCATGTTCGGTATTCTTTTATTTGGCGACCATCGGGAAGCCGAGGCGTTCGCGGGACTCGTAGTAGGCCTGGGCGACCATGCGCGACAGGTTGCGCACGCGGCCGATGTAGGCGGCGCGCTCGGTCACGGAGATGGCGCCGCGGGCGTCCAGCATATTGAAGCTGTGCGAGGCTTTCATGATCTGCTCGTAGGCGGGCAGGGTCAGTTGCAGCTCGATCAGGCGCTTGGCTTCGGATTCGTGGTTGGCGAATTGGGCGAACAGCAGTTCGGTGTTGGCGTGCTCGAAGTTGTAGGTCGACTGCTCGACTTCGTTCTGGTGGAACACGTCGCCATATTTCAGCTGCTTCTTCTCGCCGTTTTCTTCCCACTCGGTCCAGACCAGGTCATAGACGTTTTCCACGCCCTGCAGGTACATTGCCAGGCGCTCGACGCCATAGGTGATCTCGCCCAGCACAGGCTTGCAATCGAGGCCGCCCACCTGCTGGAAGTAGGTGAACTGGGTCACTTCCATGCCGTTCAGCCAGACTTCCCAGCCCAGGCCCCAGGCGCCCAGGGTTGGGCTTTCCCAGTCGTCTTCCACGAAACGCACGTCGTTCTGCTTCAGGTCGAGTCCCAGCGCTTCCAGGGAACCCAGGTACAGGTCCAGGATGTTTTCCGGCGCCGGCTTCAGGACCACCTGGTACTGGTAGTAGTGCTGCAGGCGGTTCGGGTTTTCGCCGTAGCGGCCGTCTTTCGGGCGGCGCGATGGCTGGACGTAGGCGGCACGCCAAGGCTCAGGGCCGATGGCGCGCAGGAAGGTGCCGGTGTGGAAAGTGCCCGCGCCGACTTCCATGTCGTACGGCTGGAGCAGTGCGCAGCCCTGCTTGTCCCAGTAGGTTTGCAGGGTCAGGATAATTTGTTGAAATGTCAGCATCGTGGTCGTTTGGTGGCGCCCTGGGCGCGAG
>DASWTB010000017.1:0-2622 GCA_036402315.1 Pseudoduganella sp.
CCGTCACGGCCTCCGTAAACTGAACCGTACCTCGTCCCACCGTCTGGCAATGCTGCGCAACATGACTGTTTCGCTGCTGCGTCACGAAGCGATCAAGACCACCCTGCCAAAGGCAAAGGAACTGCGTCGCGTTGTGGAACCAATCCTGACCCTGGGCAAGACCGACACCCTGGCCAACAAGCGTCTGGCTTTCTCCCGTCTGCGCGACCGCGAGATGGTTCTGAAGCTGTTCGCTGAACTGGGCCCACGCTACGCCAACCGCAACGGCGGCTACCTGCGTATCCTGAAAATGGGTTTCCGTCATGGCGACAACGCTCCAATGGCTTTCGTTGAGCTGGTGGACCGTCCAGAAGTCACCTCCGCAGACGAGGCACCAACCGCTGAGTAATCTCAGTCAGGTTTATTGAAAAGCCGGGCATTGCCCGGCTTTTTTTATTTCCAGCTGCTAGTCGCTTAAAGCAGCGTTAAGCCGCCCGGTGTAACATGGGCGGGCCCGATCGATTCACCGCCCAAGACCATGCACCGACAAGCGTCCCCTTTCCAGGCGTGGCTGTTCGCCGCGCTCTCGCTCTTTGTTCTCCTGTTTGCCGGCGCGGCGCGGGCCGACGAGGAATTCCTCGATCCCAAGGTCGCCTTCAAGTTTTCCGCCAAGGTGGTGGAGGGCAAGGCCATTGCGGTGACGTATGAGATCGCAGACGGCTATTACATGTACCGCGAGCGTTTCAAATTCGTTGCCGATGGCGCAACCTTGGGTGAGCCGCAAATCCCGCCGGGCAAGGTGAAATACGATGAAACCTTTGCCAAGAATGTCGAGACCTACCGCCACCAGGTGACAATCGTGATACCGGTCGAGGCGCCGGGCCCGTTCACGCTGAAGGCCACCAGCCAGGGCTGCTCGGAGAAGGGGCTGTGCTATTCGCCAATGGAATCGTCGGCGCGCCTGATGGTGGTGGGCGGCAGCAGTGCGCCGGCCGGCGGTAGCGTGTTCGGCATCGGCGCCAAGCAGGGCGCAGCCGCAAGTGCTCAACAGAGCATGCCAGGCGCGAACGCGCCGCCCGGCATCGATACGCCGGCGGCCGGTAGCGCCGCGGCAGATCCCGCAGTGGCCGGCGCCGTGCCGGCCGCCTCCGCGCCGAGCGAGAGTGAAATGGGCAAAATCGAATCGGCCCTGAAAGGCGGCAGCCTGCTGGTCATCGCGCCCCTCTTCATCCTGCTTGGCCTGGGCCTCTCCTTCACGCCTTGCGTACTGCCAATGGTTCCTATCCTATCCTCGATCATCGTGGGCGACGGATCCGCCGGCAATCGTTCGCGCGGCTTCGTGCTGTCGGTCAGCTATTCGCTCGGCATGGCGATCGTCTATACCGCCCTGGGCGTCGCGGCGGGCCTGATCGGTCAGGGCCTGTCGGCCGCGCTGCAGAATCCCTGGGTGCTGGGCGCCTTCGGCCTGCTGATGGCGGGCATGGCGCTCTCCATGTTTGGCGTCTACGACCTGCAAGTCCCCGCAGCGATGCAATCGCGCCTGGCCGGTGCTTCGAACCGCCAGTCCGGCGGCAAGCTGGCCGGCGTGTTCGCCATGGGCGCCATTTCGGCCCTGATCGTCGGCCCTTGCGTCGCAGCTCCGCTGGCTGGCGCGCTGGTGTACATCAGCCAGACCCGCGACGTCGTGGTCGGCGGCAGCGCGCTGTTCTCGATGGCTGTCGGCATGAGTATTCCGTTGCTGCTGGTCGGTCTTTCGGCTGGGGCCCTGGTGCCGCGCGCCGGCATCTGGATGCAGGCCGTGAAGCGCTTCTTCGGCGTGCTGATGCTGGCGATGGCCTTGTGGCTGGTAGCGCCGGTATTGCCGGGCAAGCTGCAGATGATCGGCTGGGCGATCCTGGGCGTGGGGTATGCGTTCTTCCTGCTGACCCGTGAACGGGGCAAGTGGCTGCCGAAAGTCATCGCCACCTTCTTTGCGTTACTGGGCCTGATCCAGATCGCAGGGTTGGCGACCGGCAGCGCCGATCCGCTGCACCCGATCGAACGATTGGCCGGCCGCGCCGACCGCCACCTGCAATTCACCCGCATCAAAACGGTGGCGGACCTCGATCAGGTGCTGGCGCAAACCGGCGGCAAGACTGTGCTGCTGGACTTCTATGCTGATTGGTGCGTGTCCTGCAAGGAAATGGAGAAGCTGACCTTCATCGACCCGGCAGTGCAGCAAAAACTGGCCAACACGATCCTGCTGCAGGTCGATGTCACGGAGAATAACGAGGCCGATAAAGCCATGCTGCAGAGGTTCACGCTCTTTGGCCCACCGGGCATCATCATGTTCGATGCCGCAGGTCAGGAAATTCCCGGTTCACGGGTCATTGGCTTCCAGGACACCGAGAAATTCCTGCGGTCCCTGCAAAAGCTGAATTAAGAAAAAGGGCGCCAAACATGGCGCCCTTTGCTTTTAGCCGTGGTGGCGCATCATACGGCCATGGCGATGATGTCCGAAGCGGCCTGCTTTTTCGTCGAACACTTTTTGCTGTTCAGGCGTCAGCGTCGCGTAGAAAGTCTTGGTCGCTGCCAGGTTGCTTTCCATGCGGGCCAGGCGGGCCTTCGCCATTTCAATCCGCTTTTCCATGCGTTCCGGCGCCG
>DASWTB010000018.1:0-10166 GCA_036402315.1 Pseudoduganella sp.
GGTCTCCTTGATGATAAAAATTATTGTTTTACGATATTAACTTTACAAGCCGATGAATTAACCCCGAGGAAGGCTACTAAACACTCGTGCAGGGGTTGCGGATGCACTTTTGGTCGCGCCGGCGCGACAATTTCCGGGAGATACCGGTATGCTAGAATGTCGCCCTCGATTGCATACCGTATAAGGAAATTTGAACATGGCTGGACACAGCAAATGGGCCAATATTAAGCACAAAAAGGCTGCAACGGACGCGAAACGCGGCAAAATCTGGACGCGCCTGATCAAGGAAATCACGGTGGCTGCACGCATGGGCGGCGGCGACCTGAACTCCAATCCGCGCCTGCGACTGGCAGTCGACAAGGCCGCTGACGCCAATATGCCGAAGGACAACGTGAACCGCGCCATCCTGCGCGGCACCGGCGGCGGCGACGGCGCCAACTATGAAGAAGTCCGCTACGAAGGCTACGGCATCGGCGGCGCAGCCATCATCGTGGACTGCATGACCGACAACCGCGTGCGTACCGTGGCTGAAGTGCGCCATGCCTTCAACAAGTACGGCGGCAATATGGGCACCGAAGGCTCCGTCGCCTTCATGTTCCAGCACACCGGCCAGTTCCTGTTCGCGCCGGGCACCGACGAAGCCAAGCTGATGGACGCTGCGCTGGAAGCCGGCGCGGAAGACGTGGTGACCGACGATGAAGGCGGCATCGAAGTACTGTGCGGACCGCATGATTTCGCCAGCGTGAAGGATGCGCTGGAAGCGGCCGGCTTCAAGGCGGAAGTGGCGGAAGTGATCATGAAGCCAGCCACCGAAACCGTATTCACCGGTGAAGACGCGGCCAAGATGCAAAAGCTGCTGGATGCACTGGAAAACCTGGACGACGTCCAGGAAATCTATACCAACGCTGTCATCGAAGAATAATCCTTATGAAGATCCTGGTAGTCGGCTCGGGCGGCCGTGAACACGCTTTGGCTTGGAAACTGGCGCAGTCGGAACGCGTACAGATGGTCTATGTTGCACCTGGCAACGGCGGTACCGCGCGCGATGTGCGCCTGGAAAACGTGCCGATCACCGACCTGGAGCAACTGGCCAACTTCGTCGAGCAGGAGCACATCGGCCTGACCGTGGTCGGCCCTGAAGTGCCGCTGGCTGCCGGTATCGTCAACCTGTTCCGCGCGCGCGGCCTGAAAGTGTTCGGCCCGACCAGGGAAGCAGCGCAGCTCGAATCGTCCAAGGACTTCGCCAAGGCCTTCATGAAGCGCCACGGCATCCCGACCGCCGAGTACGAGACCTTCGCCGATGCCAAGGCTGCCCACGCCTACGTCGACGCCAAAGGCGCGCCGATCGTCATCAAGGCCGACGGCTTGGCTGCAGGCAAGGGCGTGGTGGTTGCCATGACCCTGGAAGAAGCCCATAGCGCCGTGGACCACATGCTGTCCGATAACGCCTTCGGCGACGCCGGTGCACGCATCGTGATCGAAGAATTCCTGGCCGGCGAGGAAGCCTCCTTCATCGTCATGTGCGACGGCAAGAACGTGCTGCCGCTGGCCACCTCGCAAGACCACAAGCGCCTGCTGGACAACGACCAGGGCCCGAACACCGGCGGCATGGGTGCCTACTCCCCTGCCCCGATCGTGACCCCGGCCATGCATGCGCGCGTGATGCGCGAGATCATCATGCCTACCATCCAGGGCATGTCGAAAGACGGCATCCAGTTCACCGGCTTCCTGTACGCGGGCCTGATGATCGATGCTGCCGGCAATCCGAAGACGCTGGAGTTCAATTGCCGCATGGGCGACCCTGAGACGCAGCCGATCATGGCGCGCTTGAAGACCGACCTGCTGGGCGTGATGGAACACGCCGTGAACGGCAACCTGGACCAGGTGGAGCTGGAATGGGACCGCCGCACCGCCGTTGGCGTGGTGCTGGCAGCCGCCGGCTACCCTGACGCGCCACGCAAGGGTGACCATATCCACGGCATCCCGGCTGAAACGCCTGATTCCGTCACCTTCCACGCCGGTACCACCGACGATGCGGACGGCAAGCTGGTCACCTCCGGCGGCCGCGTGCTGTGCGTGGTGGGCCTGGGCGACAACGTCAAGATGGCGCAGAAGCAGGCTTACGACGCGGTCGACAAGATCGGCTTCGAAGGCGTGCAGTTCCGCCGCGATATCGGCTGGCGCGGGTTGAAGCACTAGAACCGGTACCCCGGCCGGGGCGCCGTCCGGTCTGACCCGCAGGGTCAGACACCGTGGCCCGCGACCGCCGCGTATCGGTGTCAGCCCCTGTGGGTCTGACACAGGTTTACCGGTTTAAAGTAGAGAGCAAAAAGAAGAAATGACCGCCCCCACCCCACAAGACGTCAAAGCCTGGCTGCTTGGCCTGCAAGACCGCATCATCTCCGCCCTGGAAGATGTGGACGGCAAGCCATTCCTGCGCGATGCGTGGGAGCGCCCGGAAGGCGGCGGCGGCATTTCGCGCCTGATCGAAGAAGGCAACGTGTTCGAGCGCGGCGGCTGCAACTTCAGCCACGTGACCGGCGCCAAGCTCCCGCCGTCAGCCTCGGCGCACCGCCCGGAGCTGGGCGGCCAGCCATGGGAGGCCATGGGCGTCAGCCTGGTGCTGCACCCGCGCAATCCGTACGCGCCAACGGTGCACATGAACGTGCGCTTTTTCAGCACCACCACGGCCGACGGCAAGCCCGTATGGTGGTTCGGCGGCGGCATGGACCTGACGCCCTACTATGGCAATGCCGAAGATGCGCGCCACTTCCACCGCACCTGCCGCGATGCGCTGCAGCCTTTCGGTGACGAGCTGCATCCGAAATTCAAGAAATGGTGCGACGAGTACTTCTACCTGAAGCACCGCAAGGAAGCACGCGGCGTGGGAGGCATCTTCTTCGATGACTTCAACGCACTCGGCTTCGACCAGAGTTTTGCCATGACCCGCAGCGTAGGCGACGCATTCCTGGCCGCCTACCTGCCGATCGTGAAAGCCCGCAAGGACACGCCCTACGGTGAACGCGAGCGCGACTTCCAGGCTTACCGCCGCGGACGTTACGTCGAATTCAACCTGGTGTTCGACCGCGGCACCCTGTTCGGCCTGCAGTCCGGCGGCCGCACGGAAGCGATCCTGATGTCCATGCCGCCGGTCGTCAAATGGCGCTACGACTGGCATCCGGAAGACGGCAGCGCGGAAGCGGCGCTGTACACCGACTTCCTCCCGCACCGCGACTGGCTGGCCGAGTGAGACGCTGCATCGCACTGCTGGGAGGCAGTTTCGATCCGGTGCACAACGGTCACGTCGCGCTTGGCAAACAATTTGTCCAACTGCTCAAGGCCGATGCACTGCTCGTGATTCCAGCCCTGCCTTGGCAAAAGGGCGCGCTGGTCGCGACGCCGCAGCAGCGGGTCGACATGCTGACACTGGCCTTTACCGGCCTGCCCTGCCCCGTCACGATCGACTGGCAGGAACTGGCGCGCGGCAGCGCCACTTATACGATCGAAACGCTGCGGGCAATCCGCGCCGACGTGGGGCCCGATGTATCGCTGGCCTTCCTGATGGGCGCCGACCAGCTGCAGCGACTGAACACCTGGCACGAATGGCGCAACCTGTTCGACCTGGCCCACTTCTGCGTGGCGGCCAGGCCCGGCTTCGAGCTGGACGACGCCCACGTGCCGGCCGAGGTGGCCGCTGAATTCCAGCGCCGCCTGGCCACGCCGGATCAGGTCAGGAACACCCCGGCGGGCATGACCATGCTGGCGGCTGATTTAGCCGTCGACATCTCGGCCACTGCCATTCGTGCTGCATTACAACGGGGAAATGGGGCGAACTCGCTTCTGCCACCGGTAGTGCTAGACTATATTGAACAACATAATTTGTATAAGAACTAAATAATGGATATCAAAAAACTGCAATCCATCGTCGTGGACGCCCTGGAAGACGTCAAGGGCCAGGAAATCGTCCTGTTCGACACCACCGGCTTGACCAGCCTCTTCGACCGCATCGCCATCGCTTCCGGCACCTCCAACCGCCAGACCAAGGCCTTGGCTGCGTCGGTGCGCGACAAGGTCAAGGAAGCCGGCGGCGACGTGATCGGCATCGAAGGTGAAGATACCGGCGAATGGGTGCTGGTGGACCTGGGCGACATGATCGTCCACATCATGCAGGCGCCGATCCGCGCTTACTACCGCCTGGAAGAGATCTGGGGCGAAAAGCCGGTGAAACTTGGCGCCGCCAAGCGCAAGTCGACCGCCGAAGGCAAGGCTGCCGCGGAAAAAGAGGCCGCGCCGAAGAAATCGGGCCACCTGGCTGCCACCAAGGCTGCCAAAGCTGCCGAAGCCGTGGTTGAGAAGAAGCCGGCGGCCAAGAAGCCAGGCACCGTGAAGGCAACCGCCGCTGCCGGCGCCGTGGCCAAGAAGGCCGCCGCCAAGAAAGCCGCGCCGAAGGTCGTCGCGCCGGAAGGCAAGAAAGTGAAGGTCGCTTCCACCAAGACCGCCGAGGCATCCGCCAAGGCCGCCAAGGAGAAGAAAGCCGCCGCTGCAGCCGCAGCGCCAGCCAAGACCGTGATCAAGCGTATCAAGAAGCCTGCGGCTGAGTAATTCGTGCAGCTGATCATCGCTGCGGTCGGCCATAAAATGCCGGCCTGGATCGAAAGCGGTTTCACCGAATACGTGAAACGCATGCCGCCGGAACTGCGCATCGTGCTGAAGGAAATCAAGCCCGTTGAGCGTTCCGGCAGCAAGACCGCCGCCACCGCCATGGCCCTGGAAAGGGAGCGCATCGAAGCGGCTTTGCCGAAATCGGTGCGCATCATCGCCCTCGATGAACGCGGCAAGGACCTGACCAGCGTGGGCCTGTCCCAGCAGCTGGAAGCCTGGCAGCAGGATGGCCGCGATACGGCCTTCCTGATCGGCGGCGCCGACGGCCTCGATCCGGGGCTGAAGGCCAAGGCGGAAGGCATGATTCGCCTGTCCAGCCTGACCCTCCCGCATGGCATGGTGCGCGTCATGCTGGCCGAACAGTTGTACCGGGCGTGGACAATAACGCAAAACCACCCTTATCATCGTGTCTAACCCTTAAGGCATCCGATGAAACTGGTCGAAAAGAAGATCTACCTGGCTTCCAAGAGTCCACGCCGGCGCGAGTTGTTGCGCCAGATCGGCGTGGACTTTGAGTTGCTTTTGCTGCGCAACGACGGCCCGCGCGGGCCGGACGTGAGCGAAGAAGTGCATGCCGGCGAAGAGCCGCTGGCCTACGTCGGCCGCGTGGCCCAGGAAAAAGCCGATTTCGCCTGGGACATGATCCAGCGCCGCCGCCTGATCCTGCGCCCCATCCTGGCCGCCGACACCACCGTCACCATCGACGGCGAAATCCTCGGCAAGCCGGCCAACGTGCGCGAAGCCACCGATATGCTGCACAAGCTGTCCGGCCGCACCCACCAGGTACTGACTTCGGTTGCCGTCCATTCGCAGGACTTTTCCGGCCATATCACCCAGGTCTCCGACGTGCGCTTCGGCAAGCTGACGGAGGCCGAGATCAAGACTTACTGCGCCACCACCGAGCCTTACGACAAGGCCGGCGGCTATGGCATCCAGGGGCTGGCCGCCCTGTTCGTTGAACACATCGAAGGCAGCCACTCCGGCATCGTGGGCCTGCCGTTGTACGAAACGGCGCAGCTGTTGCGCCAGGCAGGATTGAAACTCCCCTGATGAACGAAGATATCCTCATTAATATCACCCCCCAGGAAACCCGCGTCGCCCTCATCGTGCAGGGCGCCGTGCAGGAACTGCATATCGAGCGCACCCTGACGCGCGGCCTGGCGGGCAATGTCTATTCCGGTAAAGTGGTGCGGGTGCTGCCCGGCATGCAGTCGGCCTTCATCGACATCGGCCTGGAACGCGCAGCCTTCCTGCACGTAGCCGATATCTGGGAAGCCCGCCCGCATGACGGCGCCCAGAACGCCACCCCGACCCCGATCGAAAAACTGCTGTTCGACGGCCAGGTGCTGACCGTGCAGGTCATCAAGGACCCGATCGGCACCAAGGGCGCGCGCCTGTCGACCCAGATTTCGATCGCCGGCCGCATGCTGGTCTACCTGCCGCAGGACGGCCACATCGGCATCTCGCAGAAGATCGAGAAGGAAGCCGACCGCGAAGCCCTGCGCGCGCGCATGCAAGGCCTGCTGCCGGAAGATGAAAAAGGCGGCTACATCGTGCGCACCCAGGCCGAAGACGCCTCGGACAGCGACCTGCAGGCCGACATCGAATACCTGCGCAAGACCTGGGGTGCGATCTGCCACGGCGCGCGCACCCGCCCGCCGACCTCCCTGCTGCACCAGGACTTGAGCCTGGCCCAGCGCGTGCTGCGCGACTTCGTGCACGACGAAACGGCCACCATCCAGGTCGATTCGCGCGAAAACTTCCTGTCACTGACGGAATTCGGCCGCATCTACACCCCGTCGGTCCTGCCGCGCCTGCAGCACTACACCGGCGAGCGCCCGCTGTTCGACCTGTACGGCGTGGAAGAAGAGATCCACCGCGCACTGGGCCGCCGCGTCGACCTGAAGTCCGGCGGCTACCTGATCGTGGACCAGACCGAGGCCATGACGACCATCGACGTCAATACCGGCGGTTTCGTCGGCGGCCGCAATTTTGCCGACACCATTTTCAAGACCAACCTGGAAGCGGCGCACGCCATCGCGCGCCAGCTGCGCCTGCGCAACCTGGGCGGCATCATCATCCTCGACTTCATCGACATGGAGAACAACGAGCACCGCAACGCCGTGCTCGCGGAACTGAAGAAGGCCCTGGCGCGCGACCGCACCAAGGTGTCGATATCCGGCTTCTCCGCGCTGGGCCTGGTGGAAATGACCCGTAAGCGCACGCGCGAATCGCTGGCCCACATCCTGTGCGAGCCCTGCCCCGCCTGCGAAGGCAAGGGCCAGGTCAAGACCTCGCGCACCATCTGCTACGAAATCCTGCGCGAGCTGCTGCACGCAGCCAAGCAGTTCAACCCGCGCGAATTCCGCCTCCTCGCCTCTCAGGAAGGGGTCGACCTGTTCCTCGAGGAAGAATCGCAGCACCTGGCGATGCTGGGCGACTTCATCGGCAAGAAGATCTCGCTGCAAGTCGAAACCAGCTACCACCAGGAACAGTACGACGTGATCCTGATGTAAAGGTCGGGGGTCCGGTCTGAAATATGCCCCCAGGGCAGATTACTTTTCCAGCGCCGGCGGCGAAGCCGTGGCTTTGCCCACGCTGAAGTAACCGTTGAAGCGGCGGTCCTTGCCGCCGAAACCGACGCGCTGGGCCGGCATGGCGCCGGCAGGTTCATTATTGTCGAGCGGGTTGGCATCGCAATATGGCGTGCAAGCCCATGCCTCACCGCCAGTGTAGCGGGCGCTCAGGCTGAGGACATTCTTTGACCTGGCCTGGACATATTGGCCGAATGGGACCGAAGCAAAACTATCCCCTCTCCCCGCCGCCAACTGCGCATGAGTTCCGCCTACCAGAACCAGGTTGTAGCCGTTTTTCAGCTGATGCTTGAGGAAGTTCTCGCCCATCGCAGCGTTGCTGTCGGCTACACCCCGGCCCGGTGCGAAGCCGAACACCTGAACGCCTTTCAGCGCACGGTGCAGTTCCAGCATGGCCAGGCTGGTGCGGCCGTCACGCAGTTGCCAGCGCGGCGACGACAGCAAGGCTGCTTCATCGATTTCGCCTTGCAGGTACTTTGCCGTATGTTCCGTGTCGGCGGCGTCGAACTCCAGAAACACCCTCACCTTCTCGCCACGCTCGATAAACTCCCGGACGCAAGCCGAGAAGAATGCAGGAATCTCGTTCGTGCCATGCACCTCGCCGAATATGACTGTCCCTGAATGCGGCAGGCGCTGCTTCAACGCTGCATGGCAGCTTGCCTGCGCACCCGACACAAACATCAACCCTGCCGCCAGCACCCCGCCCATCAAGCTGCGCATACCTAGCCTCCTGTGAAAGTCGGCCGAGTATAGCGTTAATGTCCAGGCAATTTGCTATCGGAATATCACGGCGATGGCGCTGGCCAGCGCCTGCGGCTGCTCGAGGGGAATCAGGTGCCCGGCATTGGGCACTGTCACCAGCTGGGCGCCGGGAATGCCGTCGGCCAGCTCGCGCGCTTCCTCCGGGCTGCGCAACTGGTCGCCGGCTGCCGCAACCACCAGGGTGGGACACCGGATATCAGCCAGGCGGCCAGTATCGGCGTCGCGCACGATCAGCGACTGGCGTACGAAGACGTCACGGCCAAGGCGCTCGCCCATTGCGCGCACTTGCGCCACCAGCGCTTCGCTGGCGGCGTTGTCGGGATGCAGGGATTGCGCGATGGCGGCCCGGCCCAGGCCGCGGAAGGGACCAAGCGGCGTGGCGCGGGCGGCCTTGGTACGCTGCTCGACCTGCAGCGGCAGGTCGGCGCGGCTGGACGTGGCGACCAGCGCCAGCGACTGCACGCGGCCCGGCGCGAGCCGCACGATTTGCCGCGCGACGTAGCCGCCCATCGAAAAGCCAAGCAAGCTGAATTGCGGCGGGCATTTCGCCAGCACGGCTTGCGCCATGGCGGCAATGGAATCGCCTTCGGCCAGGCTGGCGAAATGCAGCGGGAGTTCGGGCGGCAGCAATGGCAACATGCCATCCCACAGGGCGTCGTCCAGCATATAGCCGGGAATCAGGACCAGCGGTGTCATGCCGCGAGTCTATCATGCGGCATGACGCGGCTGGCGGGCCTCAATGCCCCATCATCTCGTTCCACTGCGGCAGCAGCACGATGCTATTGGGATTGAGGCCGGCGTTCTTCAGCGTATCCATGCTGCCGACCACCGTGCCGGACGGCAGGTCGACCACGGTGACCGAACCGTCGCTCATGCCCGGCAGATTGAGCAAGGCATTCTGCACGAAGGCGTACTTGCCGTCCTTGGTGAACGCCACGTGGTGCGCCCCTTCCGCTGTAGGGATGGACTTGAGCAGCTTCGGCTCGCCCACCTTGGCCGAAATATCGAAGACATGCAGTTGCCCCGGCTTGGCGCTGGTCACGTACATGCGCGTGGCCGCCTTATTGAAGTAGATCTCCAGCGGCACGCCTGCCTTGGCATCGGCAAAGTCGTACACCTGGGCCACTTCAAAGTCCTTCTTGCCCTTGTTCCAGCTTGCCGTCCACAGCGTGCCGCCATACATATTGGTGATATAGGCTACCGCCGGTTTTGCATTCGGCACGAACAGGATTTCCACCGGCGCCTCGCCGGCCGGCGAAGGTTTTTTTGAGACCTTGTAGGTGCCAAGCACCTTGCCGGTGCTGGCCTCCACCGCGCTGATCACCTCCCCAGGGTCGCCCAGGTCGGAGGCGCGCACGGTCGACGTGAGCAGGATGCGGTCGGCGGCGCCGGAGATCGCCAGCCCATGCGGGTACGGTGCCGCCACCTTGATGGTGGACAGCACCTTGTCGCTCCTGGCGTCACCCACCACCATGGCCTGGCTGCCCATGCAGCTTACATACCAGCGCTTGTGGTCCGGCGAGAACACCACATCCTCGCCCACGCTGCAATCGGGAATGCTCACGGTAGTCATGGCATAGTCCCTGGACTTCATGTCCATCACGCGCAACTCGGTCTTGCCCAGCGCCGTGATGTAGGCCTTGCTCATGTCGTGGTTGTAGAAGATATGGTGCGCCACCAGGTCGGCCGGCAGCGGGATGTCCTTGACGATCTTGCCGAACGTCCTGGAGTTGGGATCGACATCGACAATCGCGATGCCTTCCTTGCGCGCCGCCGGCGCCACGGGATTCTTGAGCGCTTTCAGCGACTCGGCGGACTTGCTTTCATAATTCATCATCGCCAGGATTTCGGCGCTGGCCAGGGCGGGGATGCCCAGGGCGACCGCGAGGGGAAGCAGGAAACGGATACGCATGGTCCACTCCTTCTTTTGCAGGGTCAGTCGTTGAATATTACGCCTGCTGGACTAGAATCTCCATATGCGCCTGCCCTGCTCCCACTGGCTTTTCGCTACGCTAACCCTGTTGGCAGGGGCGCCTGTGTGGGCCGCGCAACAGAGCGCCAGCTTCGAAGTAAAGCAGCAGCGCATTGCCAATCCGTCACCAACGGTGCGCGTGCAGCAAGGCGACACGCTGGTGCTGGAATTGCGCA
>DASWTB010000019.1:0-4825 GCA_036402315.1 Pseudoduganella sp.
CAGGTGTTCCAGCAGCTTGTAAGGATTCTTGCCATTGCGGCGCTCGAAGCGCGGCTGCATGGCCCAGATATCGCGCATGTCGGAACCGATCTTGCGCTGGATCGCCAGCTTCTCGGTCTGCGACTCCAGCACTTCGTCCGCAGCCAGGTGCAGCGCAGGTATCGGGAACTCGCCCGCAGCCTGGTAAGCCTGCCACTTCTCCAGCACCTGGTGCCACAGCAGGGAAGCGAACAGGAAGCCCGGCGACACAGTCTTGCCGGCCATCACGCGCTTGTCGGTGGAGTCCAGCGCCAGCGTCACGAACTTGGTCCCGAGCGGCTGCTCCAGCACCACGTCCAGCATCGGCAGCAGGCCGTGGTGCAAGCCTTCCTTGCGCAACTGCTGCAGGCAGGCCAGCGCCTGGCCGGAAGTCAGCAGCTTGAGCATCTCGTCGAACACGCGCGCCGCAGGCACATTGTTGATCAAGGGCGCCATCACGCCAATCGGCTCGGCGGTCGAACGCTCGATGGAGAACTTCAGCTTGGCCGCAAAGCGCACCACGCGCAGCATGCGCACCGGGTCTTCGCGGTAGCGCGCTTCCGGCTGGCCGATGATGCGCAGCGTCTTGGCGCGGATGTCGTCGATGCCGCCGTGGTAGTCCAGCACTTCCTGCGTGGCAGGGTTGTAGTACATGGCGTTGATGGTGAAGTCGCGGCGCTCCGCGTCTTCCGCCTGGGAACCGAAGGTGTTATCGCGCAGCACGCGGCCGTGCTCGTCCTTAGGTGCATTGTCGGTGGCGGTGCCGCGGAAGGTGGTTACTTCCAGCAGGTCCTGGCCGAACATCACGTGCACGATCTGGAAACGGCGGCCGATGATGAAGGCGCGGCGGAACAGGCGCTTCACCTGCTCCGGCGTGGCATTGGTGGCGACGTCGAAGTCGTTTGGCTTTACGCCCAGCAGCAGGTCGCGCACGGCGCCGCCGACCACGAAGGCTTCAAAGCCGGCTTCCTGCAGCGTGCTGGTGACGCGGATCGCGTTGTTCGACACCATGCGCGGGTCGATGCCATGGTCCTTGGGGCCCAGCACGAGCGGTTCGTTGCGGGGTCTCGCGTTCTTGACGCCCAGGATCTTGCGGATGAATTTCTTAATCATTGAACAGGTGAATTAGTGGCCAGCCTTGCGCGGTCGCGTGTTCGGACAGCTTGGCGTTCGGGTTGGTCGCAATCGGATGGCTGACGATCGACAGCAGCGGCAGGTCGTTGTGGGAATCGCTGTAGAAGTGGACGCTTTCGAAGCTGTCCAGCGAATGTCCCAGTTTCTCGAGCCATGCCTTGGTGTGCACAATCTTGCCTTCGCCCTGGGTAGGAGTGCCGAGCAGCTTGCCGGTGATGCGGCCGGCGGCATCGCGCTCCGGCATCGCGGCAATCAGGTGCTCCACGCCAAAGGCCTGGGCGATCGGCGCCACCACGAAGTGGTTGGTCGCCGTCACGATCGCCACCAGGTCGCCGGCGTCGAGGTGCTTTTGCAGCAGCGCGCGGGCGGCTGGCAGGATGTTCGGCATCACCACTTCGGTCATGTACTGCTGCTGCAGTTCGGCCAGGCGTTCAGGCTCGAAGGAAGCCAGGGTTCCGAGCGAAAATTCCAGGTATTCCACCGGGTCCAGGGTGCCCGCCTGGTATTGGGCGAAGAACTCTTCGTTGCGGCGCTTGAATTGCGCGGCATCGACGGCGCCCACGCGGCACAGGAACTGGCCCCACTCGAAATCGGAATCGATCGGCAGCAGGGTATGGTCAAGGTCGAACAGGGCGAGTTTCATCATTCCTTCGCTTCCTCCTGCAGCCATTCGCGCAGCAGGGGCAGGGTGATCGGGCGTTTGGTTTCCAGGGAATACTGGTCGAGCGAGTCGAGCATCGAGGACAGCGATACCATGTCGCGCTGGAAGTGCGACAGCAGGTAAGGTAGCACACCGGGCGAGAGGGTCAAACCGCGCGCTTCCGCCATTTGCGTCAGCGTTGCCAGTTTTTCCTCGTCGGTCAGGCCATGGATCTGGTACACCAGGCCCCAGCCCATGCGCGTGCGCAGGTCCTCGCGCACCGGCAGCACGGCCGGGGCGACCGAGCCCGCGCTCACCATGAAGGCGTTATTGGCGCGAATCTCGTTGAACAGGGCAAAGGCATCGATCTGGGCCACCGGCGACAGCTTTTCGCAGTCGTCCAGCAGGTACAGGTCCACGTCCGGCGAATACAGGAACTCGGTTTCAATCGAAAACGGCGAAATATAGCGCGCACGTTCGCTCGAGGCGAGCGCCTTCAGCAGGTGCGACTTGCCTGCGCCAATTTCCCCCCACAGGTAGGCGAAATGCTCGCGGGAGCTGCGTTCGGCGAACTGGCGCATCAGCGCCGCCACCTCCGCATTGCGGCCCACCTCGAAGGATTCGAGGGTGCACACCGGCTCCGCACCCAGGTCAAGCACCAGCTGTTTCATTGGACTTGTCCCGGTATTGTGGACTTTTTGCTAACGTAATCGATCTTCACACTACGCATTATAAAAGCTGCTGCGCAGGTAGTGGCGGCGGAGGTGCCGGAAACCCACCATCAGGAGGGCGGAAGCGGGCAAGGCCAGCAGCACGCCGACGAAGCCGAACAGCTGGCCGAAGGCCAGCAAGGCAAAGATCACGGCCAGCGGATCGAGGCCGATACGCTCGCCCACCAGGCGCGGCGTCAGGATGAAACCCTCGATGACCTGGCCCAGGCCGTAGATGATGGCCACCGCCACCAGCCCGCTCCAGTCGGAGAACTGCAGCACCGCCGCCATCAGCGCCAGCAGCAGGCCAAGGCCGAAGCCGAGGTAGGGAATGAAGACCAGCACGCCGGACAGGATACCGACCGGCAGCGCCACGTCGAAGCCCGCCACCGCCAGCGCGGTGGAGTAATACACCGACAACACCAGCATCACCAGCAGCTGGCCGCGCAGGTACTGGGCCAGCAGCAGGTCCGATTCGCGCGCCATTTCCATGGTGGTGCCGATGTAGCGGCGCGGCACGGCGCCGGCAATGCGCGCCAGCAGCTGGTGCCAGTCCAGCAGCAGGTAGAACAGCACGACCGGGATCAGCACCAGCGTCGCCAGCCAGCCCAGCACCGCGCTGCCGCCGGTGCGCACCGAGTTCAGCACGGCGGTCCAGATCTGGTTGCCGCTTTCCGCCATCTTCTCGGCCACCAGGGCTTTGATGCTGGCGCCGTCGAGGGTGAATTCCACGCCCAGCTGCTGCAGGCGCGGGCCCAGCGTGTCATTCAGCTTGGCGAGCGCAGCGGGGATGGCCGCCTGCAGCAGCGGAATTTCCTTTTGCAGCACCGGCACCACGATCAGCAGCAGCGCCAGCACGGCCGCGCCAAACAGGGTGATCACGATGGACACGGCCAGCGCCCGCGGCATCTTCCAGCGCCGCAAAACGCGCATGCGGCACAGCTTGTCGACAGCGGGATTCAGCGCATAAGCGAAAATGGCGGCCGCCAGGAACGGCGTCAGCACCGGCCCCAGTATCCAGAGCAGGAAGAAGAAGGCGGCCCAGACCGACACCCAGAATAGCGTTTCTTTTTGTTCTGCCGAGAGGGGAAGGGGCATCTGCGCGGGCATTGTCGGGACGAAGGAAGGGCTATTCTAACGCCTCTGCTGTTAAAAACACCATGCGCGGCACCTACCGGTAGTTTAATATTTCCATAAATAAACTTAGATGTGATGTCATGCTGTCTGTCCGTACCCCTGCCGCCGTAGCGGTGTTGTCCCTGGCCATTGCCGCGCATGCCCCCGCCATGGCAGCCGATAGTGGCGAAAAATGCGAAGGCTTCAACCGCCTGCTGTGCATGCCGCTTGCCGCCGCTGCCACCGTCGGAGCCACCGTGGCTGACGCAGCAGCCAACGTCGCCGAGGCGGTGAACTTCAAGAAGCCATCTTCCAAGGTCATCGACGCAACGGACGAAGGCGACCTGGCCCGCATCAAGCGCTTCGACCAGAAGAAGGACCCGAGCTTCGCGCCGGAAAACATGCTGGGCGTGGCGGTCAATACCTACTTGACCAAGCCCGACCCTGCCAAGGACGCCAAGCGCTTCGCCGTGCTCGAATACCTGGTCGAGAAGGCCGACATCTCCGGCGAACTGGGCGCTGTGCTGCTGCAGGAAACCGTCAACCAGGCCTACTTCGCCCGCAACGCCCCGCAGGAAAGCTGGCCGCGCCGCCTGGCGCTGGCCCACCTGCTGGTCGACCACGGCGCCAGCGCCAAAGGCATCAACCTGTCGACCTGCGACCATTGTGAAACCGACAATGAATTCCTGGCCCTGCTGATCCAGGCCGGCGCCAATCCGAACGTCCAGTCCACCACCTATTCGGCCTTGCTGAACCGCTTTATCCGCAAGGACCAGTTCGACGCCGCCAAGCGCCTGGTCGCCCTGGGCGCCGACCCCAACGGCAGCACCTGGGGCAAGCGCAGCATGCTGGTGCGCCTGGTCAGCGAGTGCGACCAGGACATGACGCGCAAGCTGGCTGCGCCCGAGCGCTTCGAGGCTGAATGGCAAAAATGCGTGGCCGCGGTCACAACCCGCGTCAGCTTCGCCATCGAGCAGGGCGCCGACCCGAACGGCAAGGCCAGCCCTGACAACGAGTGCCTGACGCCCTACGACGTGGCGCTGGAAAAGAAGAACGAAGAGCTGGCCGAACGCCTGCTGAAGCTTGGCGCGCGCCCTGGATTTGGGGCAGATTGCCGCTCCGGGGGCTGAAAAGCGGCGGATAACAAGAGAAAATACGGGGTAAAAATGCTAAAATAGCGGACTTGCCGTCAAACGGCCACCGCTTT
>DASWTB010000020.1:0-2711 GCA_036402315.1 Pseudoduganella sp.
GACAGGCGCAGCATGGTGGACACCAGCAGCACGGTCGGGAAAGCCATGAAATCCAGCGGCTTGACCGTGTACAGGCTGGTGAGCAGCACAATGATCGACAGCGCGATATTGAAGCTGAAGAACAAGTCGAGCACGAACGCCGGCAAGGGCAGGATCATCATTGCCAGCAGCATGACGATCAGGATCGGTGCGGCCAGGGCTTGCCCGTTACCGGCAATACCCTTCATCCATGGCGGCATGTTCAGCGCGTTCATCTCTCTACTCCAATACTAGTTCTAGTGTTTTTTGTTCAGTGGATCCATATCGTCCGGCACATCCAGCTTGGTCGGACGGTCCGGATAACGCAGGCCTGGACGATAGGCCTTGATCTGGTACACATAAGCCAGCACTTCCGCCACGGCGGCGTACAGGCGCGGCGGGATTTCGTCGCCGATGTCGGTATGCTTGTGCAGCGCACGCGCCAGCGGCGGCGCTTCCAGGATCGCCACGCGGTGCTCCTTGGCCAGCTCGCGGATCTTGGCCGCCACTTCGTCGGTACCCTTGGCCACCACGCGCGGCGCGCCTTTCGAACCGTCGGCGTACTTCAGCGCCACCGCGTAGTGGGTCGGGTTGGTCACCACCACGTCCGCGGTCGGCACTTCCTGCATCATGCGTTTCTTCGCCATCTGCTGCTGCAGTTGGCGGATCTTGCCCTTGATCTGCGGGTTGCCG
Organism: Pseudoduganella sp.; assembly: GCA_036402315.1. Classification (GTDB taxonomy): domain Bacteria; phylum Pseudomonadota; class Gammaproteobacteria; order Burkholderiales; family Burkholderiaceae_D; genus Rugamonas. The sequence goes on from DASWTB010000020.1 coordinate 712, forward strand.
TCCGACTCCTTGGATTCCTGGATCAGCTCCTGGCGCGTCATCTTCAGCTTGTTCGCGTAATGCCACATCTGGTACGGCGCATCGATCAGCGCGATGAAGCCCAGCGCGCCAACGATCACGATAAAGCTGAAGCCCAGCATGTCCATCACGTGCACGCTGCCCATGTGCAGCGGCTCGTTCATCAGCCCGATCGCTTCCTGCTGCTGGCGCGAAATGACCATCCAGGCCACCACGCCCACGATGATGGACTTGATGATGGCCTTGACCAGCTCCACCAGCGAATTGGTGGAAAACATATTGCCGAAGCCCGTGATGGGGTTCAGCTTCATGAAATTCGGGGTAAAGGCCTTGGTCGAAAACAGCCAGCCGCCCACCAGCAGCGGCGATGCCAGGGCGACCACCATGACAGCCACGCCCACCGGCAGGCAAGCCAGCATGACGTGCACCACATCGACCAGGATGCGGGTAATCAGCACGTCCGGATTGAAGACTTGCTCGCGCGTCAGCGACAGCCCGGACGCCAGGCTGCGGCTCAATTCGCGCACCAGGCTGGAACCGGTCATCCACAGGCCGGCACCTGCCGCCATCAGAACGGTAAAGGTCGCGACTTCCCGCGACCTGGGTACGTCCCCTTCTTCACGCGCCTGCTCGAGGCGCCTCTGTGACGCGGGTTCTGTCTTTTCGGCTTCGCTGTCTTCAGCCATTTCTGCTCCTGTTTGCTGAAGAGAATTATCTCAGCCCATCGGAACAGCCAAAACCGGGAACAGGACCGGTTTCCCCCACCAGATTGCAACATGTTGCACTGCACATTATTTAAGCAGAATTGACACTTTCGCAATCGAAGTTAATAGTGAAAATAACCCGTGATAATTGGTGAGAATTTTCAAAATAACATCCACAATAATCGCAAGTCATTGATTAACAACGATTTCATCGATAATCCACATTAATACAGTAGGACATTAAGGGAATTGCTTATCAGCGGATGTTAATGTAATATTACCTGCGTGAAAAAATAGCCACTATGTAACTTTCTTGCAAGATATGCCCCACATCAGCAGCTCATCCATCAGCCTGAATCCCGGCGCTTACGTCCTGCGCCACCCCGGCAACGGCCTGGCCCCGCTCGCCCTGGCGCGTTCGCCCGCGGTCGCCAATAACCATGGCACGTTGCAAACCATTGCCACCGCCGGCGACCTCGGCCTGATGCTGCGCGATGCCAGCGACTGCGTGATGCTGCTGGTCGCGCGCGGACCAGTGGAACTGCTGGTGAGCGCCTACCTCGAGCGCGCCGACAGCCCGATGCCGAAACTGCGTCTCGACCGCATCGCACTTGAAGCCTTGCCGGCCGCCGCAGCGGCGACACCTGCACCCGCACCTACCGCAGCGCCAGCCGCGCTTGCACCAGCTGCACCGCAGCCAGCACCAGTGACGACTTCTCGCCCGATCACCATCGGCCCGCACGGCATTTCCCTGATCGGCCATATCCAGGCCGTCGGCGACAAGGTTGCCGCCATGGGCGAATTCCTCGGCGACCCGAACGCCAACCTCCGCCTGGAGGGCTTCCAGGCCGCATGGCCGGACCGCCCCGAGGGCGTAGACCTGAGCTACGGCGTAACGCTGGAAGGCATGGCCCCGACAGCCAACGTATTGAGCGGAAAATTCTGCGGCACGCGCAATGAGGCGCGCCGTATTACTGAAGTGCGCTTTGACCTGGTGGGACCTCAGGCAAAAGCATGGCGCCTGGAAGGCAGCGCCCATTTCTCCGGCGGCTATCAAATGCCGCTGGTGCCGGGCATGGCGCTTAGTGGCCCCAGTGGCTGCGAGCACCTGACCGCGTTGACCCTGCGTGCAGTGCCCTCCGCCACCCCAGGCAAGGCGGCCAGCGCGTGGGACGCCTCCGCCCGCACTACCGTGTTCAAGGCAGCGCAAGCGGCCCCGAAGCGGAAGGGCAAAAAGTAAGAAAAAGAAGAGTAGTAGTAACGGCCCGGCTGCAGCTT
>DASWTB010000021.1:0-1510 GCA_036402315.1 Pseudoduganella sp.
CGGGTGAGGATGACTGGACGTGGCATCAAAACCGGTAAACCGGTGCCTGACCCGCAGGGTCAGGCACCTGCGTTCGGGGCGGCGTTGGGGTTCATGGCCTCCGCTTGTTCGGCCATGCAGACGGCGAGGATGGCCTCGGCGTCCTGGGCACGCAGCTGCTCGGCGACGTCGGCGCCCAGCGCTTCGGCGTCGGTCGCTGCGCCGGTGACTTCGGCGCGGGCGACGCGGGTGCCATCCGGCGTGGCGACCATGGCGCGCAGGTGCATCCGGCCGCCGTCAACGGTGGCGAAAGCGGCCAGCGGTACCTGGCAGGAACCGCCAAACACTTTCGACACTTTGCGTTCGGCCGCTACCGCCTGCGCGGTCGGCAGGTCGTTCAGCGGCGCCAGGATGGCTTTCAGGTCCACGCCATCGTTACGTTCGGCGATTTCAATCGCCATCGCGCCCTGCCCTGCGGCCGGCAGCGAATCTTCCGGCGCCAGCAGCGATTTGATGCGCTGCGGCAGGCCAAGACGTTTCAGGCCGGCGGCGGCCAGGATGATGGCCGCGTAATCGCCGCGATCCAGCTTGCCCAACCGGGTATCCAGGTTGCCGCGCAAAGGCTTGACGACCAGGTGCGGGTAGCGCGCCGCAATCAGTGCCTGGCGGCGCAGGCTGCTGGTGCCTACTACGGCGCCGGCGGGCAGGTCCGCCAGCGAGGCGTAATCGTTGGAGACGAAGGCATCGCGCGGGTCTTCGCGCTCCAGCACGGCTGCCAGCGCGAAACCTTGCGGCAGTTCCATCGGCACATCCTTCAGCGAATGGACGGCCAGGTCGGCGCGCCCCTCCTCCATCGCCACTTCCAGTTCCTTCACGAACAGCCCCTTGCCGCCCACCTTCGACAAGGCGCGATCGAGGATCTGGTCGCCGCGGGTCGTCATGCCCAGGATCTCAATGCTGCACTGCGGATATAATTGAGACAAGCGCGCGCGGACATGTTCGGCCTGCCACATGGCGAGGCGGCTTTCGCGCGAAGCGATCACCAATTTGGAAGGGAGCTGTTGGGCCATTTCAGGAGTATTCAAAACCAGTTCTTTCGCTGTTGCTAGCGCCAAACCGGCGTTCACCAGTTTATTGCGCATGATCGGGACCACAAATTCTAGCATGCGCGCCCCTATGCAGACTGCGGCCACAAGCCTTTTGCACGACCATTCTTATCTTTTGACTGATTAACTATGGCAAATCAAGTAAGTGCAACAGACGAAGCAAACCAGAGCGCCGATAAAGACGCGCCGTTGAAAGAAGATATCCGCCTGCTGGGCCGCCTGTTGGGCGACGTCCTGCGGGAACAGGAAGGAGAGGAAGTATTCGCCGTCGTAGAAACCATTCGCCAGACCGCTGTCCGCTTCCGCCGTGAAGCCGACGCCGGCGCCGCCAAGGAACTGGACGGCATGCTGAAGATCCTGACACGCGAACAAACCATTACGGTGGTGCGCGCCTTCTCCTACTTCTCCCACCTGGCCAATATTGC
>DASWTB010000022.1:0-2836 GCA_036402315.1 Pseudoduganella sp.
GTCGAAATCAAATCCCTGGACATGGACGCCCGTGGCGTAGGCCACATCGAGAACGAAGACGGCTCGCCGGGCAAGGTCGTGTTCATCGAAGGCGCGCTGCCGGGTGAAAAAGTCAGCTTCGAGCTGCTGCGCAAGAAGAAGAACTGGGAGCAGGGCCGCATGACCGTGCTGCACAAGGAATCGTCGATGCGCGTCAAGCCCAAGTGCGAGCACTTCGACATTTGCGGCGGCTGCTCCATGCAGCACCTGGAAGCTTCGGCCCAGGTGGCGATCAAGCAGCGCGTCCTGGAAGACAACCTGTGGCACTTGTCCAAGGTCAAGTCCGACACGATGATGCGCCCGATGTACGGCCCGACCTGGGGCTACCGCTACCGCGCGCGCCTGTCCTCGCGCTACGTTGCCAAGAAGGGCACTGTGCTGGTCGGCTTCCATGAAAAGAAATCGGTGTTCGTGGCCGACATCCAGAGCTGCCAGATCCTGCCGAAGCACGTGTCGGACATGATGATGCCGCTGCGCGCCCTGATCCACTCGCTGACCATCTTCGACAAGGTGCCGCAAATCGAGCTGGCGGTGGGCGAAGACAACACCGTGCTGGTGATGCGCAATATGGTGCCGCTGGGCGAGGGCGACGAAGAAAAGCTGAAGGCCTTCGCCGACCAGTACAAGATCCAGTGGTGGTTGCAGCCTAAGGGCCCGGACACGGCTTACCCGTTCTACCCGGCCGGCAAGGAGCTGTATTACACGCTGCCGGAGTTCGGCATCAAGATGCCGTTCAAGCCGACCGACTTCACCCAGGTGAACCACCACATCAACCGCGTGCTGGTGCACAAGGCGCTGCGCCTGCTGGAAGTGCAGAAGGAAGACCGCGTCGCCGACCTGTTCTGCGGCCTGGGCAACTTCACGCTGCCGCTGGCGACCCAGGCGCGCGAAGTGGTGGGCATCGAAGGTTCGACCGCGCTGACCGAGCGCGCGCTGTCCAACGCCAAGGTGAACGGCGTAGACGGCCACACCACCTTCCAGTGCCGCAACCTGTTCGAGATCACCAAGGACGACCTGATCGCCCTCGGTAAATTCGACCGCATGCTGATCGACCCGCCGCGCGATGGCGCCATGGCCCTGTCGCTGGCGCTGGCCGAGCTGAAGGAGTCGCATCCGGACATGCTGCCGAAACGCATCGTCTACGTCTCCTGCTCGCCATCGACCCTGGCGCGCGACGCCGGCGTGCTGGTGCACCGTGCCGGCTACCGCATGTCCCAAGCCGGCGTGATGAACATGTTCCCGCACACCTCTCACGTGGAGTCGATGGCAGTGTTCGACTTGGCCTGAGTACGCTCGAATGGCGTCAGGCAAGCCTCGACAAGAGGGTTGCCATGCCGCTTGCGAGGCCGGCCATGCCGAGCAGGATGGCGACCAGCAATCCAATGATCCAGCGCTGGTCTTGCTCTAGGGCTACAATGCGCGCCGTCAGCCGTTGTTCGAGTTCAGTCAGGCGGGCATCTACATAAACCCGCATACGCGCCTCGGATTGCGTGATGGCGGCAGTAATCTCCGCTCGCAGTTCGGCGCCCAGCAACTTGAGTTCGCAGGCGAGGTCAGGCACTTTCTGCTCCAGTTCGCGAATTCGCACTTCGTGATCAACCGGTTCCGCTTCCATGATAGGCTCCCCGCGTGGGCGATGCCATAAGTGTTCGCCTGTGGCGGGGCCCTAGTTTTGATGTGGCACAAAGGTGCGGCGGGAAGACGAGCGTGGCTGTGCCGGCCTGGTTCCATGGCGGCGCTTGTCGGGCGGGGCAGCGCATGCTTGTTCCGCCGATTTGAAGTCGGCGTTCTGGGCGAGCGGGGAAACAAAAAGCCGGCACCAAGGCCGGCTTTTTGATGGGGCAGGGTAGCGCTTATTCGCGGTCGCCGGCCAGGCCCAGCAGGTTCAGCAGGCTGGTGAAGATGTTGTACACGTCGAGGTACAGGGCCAGGGTGGCGGAAACATAGTTGGTTTCGCCGCCGTTGACGATGCGCTGCACGTCAAACAAGATGTAAGCCGAGAACACGGCAATCACCAGCACCGAGATCACGATCGACAGCGCGCTCATGCCCAGGAAGATGTTGGCGACCGAAGCCAGCAGCAGTACGATCACGCCGGCGAACAGCCACTTGCCCATCATCGAGAAGTCGCGCTTGGTCACGGTGGCGTAGCTGGCCAGTGCGGCGAAGATGGATGCGGTGCCGCCGAAGGCAGTCATGATCAGGGTGCCGCCATTCGAGAAGCCCAGCGTGCGGGTGAGCAGCGGGGTCATCATCAGGCCCATGAAGAAGGTGAAGCCCAACAGCAGGGCAACGCCTACGCCGGAATCCTTGTTCTTCTCAATTGCCCAGAAGAAACCAAAAGCGATCGCCATGAACAGGATCGCGCCCATGAAGCCGCGCGGGAACGGGATGCCGAAAGTCACGCCAACCACGGCGCCCAGCACGGTCGGGATCATCGACAGGGCCAGCAGCCAGTAGGTGTTGCGCAGCACGCGGTTGCGAATCAGCGCATTGTCGGTGGCGACTGCGCTACCAAAATGATGTACGTTTTGCATATTTAAATGCCTCCTTTACCAAAAAGCATAGCATGCCGCAGACTGGATGGGGACTTTCTGGCTTAGGAAATACTTAAAAACGCTTAGGGGAAGCCCTTATGGACGGTGCGGGAGTGTTTAAGGAGTGTTTCTTTGGGCATATAGAGTGAACTATGTTAAAATCTAGGGTTGATCGAGAATCTAATTTCTTGTTTTAAACCTTTCTTTTTATTGGAGTTTTTCATAATGGCAATCGAACGCACCCTGTCGATCATCAAACC
>DASWTB010000023.1:0-4665 GCA_036402315.1 Pseudoduganella sp.
AGCACGTCGGGCGCCTCACCAGGTGCGGCGGCCGTGAAGCCGGCGGCCTCGATCGCCGGGCGGGCGGCGTCCTCGAGCCGCTGCTGTGCATCGGCACGCGCTTGCTGCGAGGGCAGCCGCTCGAACGCATAGGTGCCGGGCTTCCGTTGCGCCGGCCAGGTACCGTAGCTGGCCACCTGGGCCTGCAAGGTGTTGAGCGATGCACACCCTGCGAGCAGGCTGCCGACCACAAGAGCTGCCAGGATTCGCGCGGCGATGTGCATGGAGGCCTCCGTCGGCTCGGCTGCGGTCAGTCGGAGCGGTCGCGCACCAGTCGCAACGGCCGCTCGGCGCGCGCTTCGACGCAACCGTCCTCGTCGTCGAACGCCTTGTCGCCCTGCGCGTCGGCGACGCCTGTGGCTTGGAGCATGGCAAAGGGGAACAGGTTCCGGTCCATCAGGTGCGACAGCGTGATGCGGCCCATGGCCGCAGCCATGTTGTCGATGCGACCCGGATGGCGGCGCTCCCACTCGCGCAGCATTTGCTTGATCTGCGCGCGTTGCAGGTTGGGTTGGCTGCCGCACAGGGTGCACGGGATGATCGGGAAGTTCTTCACCTCGGCGTAGCGCTCGGTGTCTTCTTCCTTCACATAGGCCAGCGGACGGATCACCATGTGCTTGCCGTCATCGGATACCAGCTTGGCCGGCATGCCCTTGATCTTCCCGCCGAAGAACATGTTCAGGAAGAAGGTCTCGAGGATGTCGTCGCGATGGTGGCCCAGGGCGATCTTGTTGCAGCCCAGTTCATCGGCCACGCGGTACAGGATGCCGCGCCGCAGCCGGGAACAGAGCGAGCAGGTGGTTTTACCTTCCGGGATCAGGCGCTTGACGATCGAGTAGGTATCCTGGTTCTCGATGTGGAACGGCACGCCCAGTTTTTCCAGGTAGGCCGGCAGCACGTCGGCCGGGAAGTTCGGCTGCTTCTGGTCCAGGTTGACGGCCACGATCTCGAAGTTGATCGGCGCGCGTTCGCGCAGCGTCATCAGGATATCCAGCAGGGCGTAAGAGTCCTTGCCGCCGGACAGGCAGACCATCACCTTGTCGCCGTCTTCAATCATGTTGAAGTCGCCGATGGCCTGGCCGACCAGGCGGCACAGGCGCTTGTGCAGCTTGTTGTTTTCGTAGGCGATCTTGTCTTCCGCCTTGGTGTCCACTACCGCGTTCATTCTGCGTCCTTGATCTTGAATACTTCCACGCCCACGCCTTCGCAATCCGGATACACGTCAGGCTTCATGGTCGACACGCGGGCGGCGCGCACGCTTGGATGCGCCAGCATCGCCTTGACCACGTCGTCCACCAGGGTTTCCTGCAGGTGCACGTGGCCTTCGGCCATGCGGCGGGCGATGGTTTCGCGCATGAAGTCGTAGTCGACCACTTCGTGCAGCTCGTCGGCCTTCGGGGTCGACACGGCCAGCGGGATGTACAGGTCAACGTTGATCAGTACGCGCTGCTCGCCTTTCTTCTCGAAATCGTGCACGCCGATGTTGATCAGCACTTCATAGTTGCGCAGGAACAGCCGGCGGCAGTCTTGCAGTTGCGGGTGAATCAGGGCGGACAGCATGGTGCTTAAACCTTAATAGTGAAAATTCTTTACTTAGCCAGGAACATCACATCGCGCGGCGACGGCAGCAGATGCTGGCCGCCATCGACCAGCAGGGTAGTGCCGGTCACCGCACGCGCGCCCGCCGCATAGACCACGGCGGCGGCAATGTCCTCGGGAGTACTGGAACGGCCCAGCGGCGTCCGGGTGTGCGCCTTGGCGAAGCCTTCCTCGCTCTGGTCGCCCGACACCATGGTGATGCCGGGCGCCACACCTACCACCCGGACCTTGGGCGCCAGCGACTGGGCCAGCATGGTGTTGGCCGCCTGCAGCGCCGCCTTGGACAGGGTGTAGGACAGGAAATCAGGGTTGAGATTATAAAGCTTCTGGTCCAGCAGGTTCACTACCACGGACTGGCCGCCTTCGGGCGTGGCGTCGTACAGGGCGCGCGCCAGCTGGATTGGCGCCGCGACATTGGCATGCATGTGGGCGTCCAGCCGGGCGTGGCTGAAATTCAAATCGCTGTCGTAATCGAACAGGGAAGCGTTATTGACGACGCAATCGACCCGCTCCAGCGCCTTCAGCGCCGCCGGCAGCAGGCCACGGACAGCTTCTTCGTCGGACAGGTCGCATTGCAGCGTAATGGCGCGCCGGCCCAGGGCGGCAACGGCTTGCGCCACTTCGCGCGCTTCATCGTGCGAGTTGCGGTAATGCACGGCGATATTCCAGCCGGCGCGCGCCAGGCCCAGCGCGATTTCGCGTCCCAGGCGGCGGCCAGCGCCCGTCACCAAAGCCACGCGCGGCGTCTGTTCGGGCGTAGGAGTTGAAGTATTCATAGTCTAATAGAGCAAAATGGCGCCGGGCGGCGCTGAACCGCTACAATGCCGGCATGTCTTTACCAGCACCTTCCCCCGACGCGCTGGCCGCGTCCCAAGCCTTGCAGCGCCTGATTGCCGACGACATTGCGCGGCAAGGTGGCGCCATCCCGTTCTCCCGCTTCATGGAGCTGGCGCTGTACGCGCCCGGCCTGGGCTACTACAGCGGCGGCGCCGCCAAGCTGGGCAAGGATGGCGATTTTACAACTGCGCCCGAACTGAGCGTCCTGTTCGGACAGTCGCTGGCGCATGTCGCAGCCGCTATTATGGACCAAAGCGCGCCCCATATCCTCGAATTCGGCGCCGGCACCGGCAAGCTGGCCAAGGATATCCTGACCGAGGCGGCCGCCGCCGGCATTGTGGTCGAGAGTTATTCCATCGTCGAACTGTCCGGAGAACTGCGCGCCCGCCAGCAGGAGCTGCTGCGCGGCTTTCCGCAGGTGCGCTGGCTCGACGCGCTGCCCGAGGCGTTTGAAGGCGCGGTCTTCGGCAATGAGGTGCTGGATGCGATGCCGGTCGACGTGGTCACCCGCAGCGAAGACGGCTGGCAATCGCTGCACGTCGCCGCCGAGGCTGGCCAGGAGGGCCATGCGCGTTTCGCCTGGCGCCCGAGCGCTGCCGATGCAGCGCTGCTGGCGCAAATCGAGCGCCAGGTGCCGGATGCCGATCAACTGCCGGCTGGCTACGTGACCGAAGTGCACGGCGCCGGCTGCGGCTTCATGGCCACGCTGGCCACCATGCTGGCAAAAGGCAAAGGCGCAGCCTTCCTGTTCGATTACGGCTTCCCGGCGCGCGAGTATTACCTGGGCGACCGCGCCACCGGCACCCTGATGTGCCACTATCGCCACCACGCCCACCCGGAACCATTCTACCTGCCGGGGCTGCAGGACATCACCGCCCACGTCGACTTCACAGCGATGGCGCTGGCGGCGCAGGACGCGGGCGCGGACGTCATGGCGTATAACAGCCAGGCCGGCTTCCTGATCGGCGCCGGCATTGGCGAGCTGATCCAGCGCTTCGACCCGGCCGACGCGCTGAACTACCTTCCGCACGCCAACGCACTGCAGAAATTGCTTTCTCCTGCCGAAATGGGAGAATTATTCAAGGTGCTGGTGATTGGCCATGGCATTGAATTGCCTGAGCAATTGCTGCGTAGCGACCGCAGCCACCGTTTGTAATATGATTGAGAGATGGGAAAGATACATACTCACTATGACAACCTGAAGGTAGCGCGCGGCGCGCCACAGGAAGTCATACGTGCTGCTTACAAAGCGCTGAGCCAGAAATATCATCCTGACAAGAACCCTGGGGATGAAAAGGCGGCCCGCATTATGGCGATCGTCAACACGGCCTATGGCACGCTGTCCGATCCGCAGCGGCGCAAGGAGCACGATGAGTGGATCACCCAGGAAGAATGGGAAATCGAATGGCTGGAGAGTACCAAGCACGAGCCGGCGCATGAGCCGGGCTGGTCCGACCAGCTCGACCTGCCGCGCCGGCCCCGGGTGCTGAAATCCTGGCGCTTCTGGGGCACTGTCAGTGGCGCTGCCGCAGCCGGCTGGCTGGGCGGGGTGCTGACGGTGACCGAGCCGCGCGCCATGTCGAGCGTGCTGGCTGGCGCCTGGGGCGGCAAGCCACCCGCCGAGCTGACCGCCACTGCCGCCGCCACCCCGAAAATCCACCCGCCGCGCGTGGAAAAAGTCACCCCCGATGATGGCTGGGCCGTCGCCAAGCCGTACTCGCCGGAGCCATCGGTGTCCGCCGCCGCGGCGCCACCGATCAAGGTGCTCGCACTGTCCCAAGTGGTGCTGCCGGGCGCCGCCGTCGACTGCGAAGCCGAGGTGGCCCCGGCAGTCGCCCCGAACGGCGAACCGTGGCCGGCACAGTCCGGCTATGTGGAAGGCTTCCCGGTCGGGAACAAGGGTGAAGACATGCAGCTCACGCTGGACAACAGTTCCAACGCCTCGCCGGTCTTCATCAAGGTGTACGACCTCGAGCGCCGTTCGAATGTGCGCTACGCCTACGTGCAGCCGCACGACAAGCTGGTGGTCGACCAGCTATCGAACGGCAAATACGAAATCCGCTACCAGAACCTGAACCTCGGCGCCGGCCAGAACGGCTGCACCCACAAGAACGGTTAAGCAATGAAAGTCGGGGTCAGCTCCGGCAATCTGCCACTTTTTTCGCATGGCGAAAAAAGTGGCAGATTGCC
>DASWTB010000024.1:0-34363 GCA_036402315.1 Pseudoduganella sp.
AAGCGCTACGACCGCTTCCGCGAGCGGGTAATGTTCCCTATTCGCAATACCAAGGGCCAGGTGATTGCCTTCGGCGGCCGCATCATGGACCAGGGCGAACCGAAGTACTTGAATTCTCCGGAAACGCCTTTATTTTCAAAGGGCTCGGAGCTGTATGGCTTGTTCGAAGCGCGCCAGGCAATCCGCGATGCGGGTTATGTGCTGGTGACGGAAGGCTATATGGACGTGGTGGCGCTGGCCCAGATGGGCTTCCCCCAGGCGGTTGCGACGCTGGGGACCGCCTGCACCACGACCCACGTCCAGAAGTTGTTGCGTCAAACCGACAACGTGATCTTCAGTTTCGACGGCGACAAGGCCGGCCGCCGCGCCGCACGGCGTGCGCTGGAAGCCTGCCTGCCGCATGTGTCGGACGATAAGACGATCAAGTTCCTGTTCCTGCCGGCTGAGCACGACCCGGACAGCTACATCCGCGAGTACGGCGCCCAGGCTTTCGAGCAGCAGGTGCATGAAGCGATGCCGCTGTCCCAGTTCCTGCTGCGCGAAGCTGCCGGCGAGCATGATTTGGCCTCGCCTGAAGGCCGCGCCCGTGTCCAGTTCGACGCCAAGCCGCTGCTGCAGGCGATGCCGCCGACCTCGCTGCGCTTGCAAATCGTGCGCGGCCTGGCCACGATGACGCAGAGCACGCCGGGTGAGATTGAGCAACTGTTCGAGCTGGCCAAGCCGGTGGCGGCAAACAAGAAGGCGCCAGCGAAAAGCCGGCGCGAACAGCCGGTTGGGTTGGAGCTGAAGCTGATCCGCGTCGTGCTGACGCACCCATCGCTGGCGCTGGAACTGGATGATGAGGCTTTGCTGGCCTTCAGCCACTTTGGCCAGGAAGCCGCCGAGCGCCTGGTCTGGCTGATGGTGCAGGCGCAATCGCTGGGAGAGCAGGGCAGTTTCGCTGCCTTCTGCCAGTTGGTGAAAGAAACGGGCAGCGATTATGATGCGCTCATCGGCGAGATCGCCGCCGCGCCCGAGCCGGACATCGAAGGCGAGCGCCTGTGGCTGCTGGCTACCGTGCGCCACCTGAAGATGGATGCATTAAAACAGGAGCTGGACCAGCTGTTTACGGCCGGTTTGTCTTCTGAAGAGATTGGTGTACGCTACCGCGAAATTACTGCCAAGCAAGACCAATTGAGGAAGGAAGCTGAAGCTGATTTAAGCCCGAGGTAATTGCCGGCACGCACGCAAACCTTCCCGTCTGGTAATTGTAAAGTGGCGTGCTATAATAAAATGCTAAATATTGCAATATTTAGCGGGTCTGTTTTTTCGTTTGTTTTCAGTAAGTTACAGTAGTAGTAGTTGCGGTTTGTAGTGGACTTAACTATTCCCGAAAGCGCCTGTGCCAGCAAAGAAACCTGAAACCAAAGCGGCTGAAAAGCCTCGCAAAGTGACCGCCAAGCCTGCGACGAAGTCGGCTGATAAGCCGGCTACTCGCGTCACCAAGGCACCGCCGGTGGTTAGTCAGACAACGGACGCAGCCGCCCTGGCTGCCATTGATACCTCCGGATATGTGCTGCCAACCGTCAAGGTACCGGGACGCCGTGGCCGCAAGCCGAAGGAATTCACGCCGGAAAACGACGAGGTTGCAGCACTGAACGCTGTTGAGCGTGCCGAGATGAAGGCTGCGGACAAGGCGAAAGCCAAAGACCGCAAGGCCAAGGAAAAGGCACTGCTGAAAGATGCGTTCTCGTCCGACACCGAAGCGACGGAAGAGGAACTCGAACGCCGCCGCCAGAAGCTCAAAACGCTGATCAAGTTCGGCAAGGAGCGCGGCTTCCTCACGTACGCTGAAATCAACGACCACCTGCCTGAAAATATCGTCGATCCGGAAGCGATCGAAGGCATTATCGGCACCTTCAACGACATGGGCATCGCCGTGTACGAGCACGCGCCCGATGCCGAGACCCTGCTGCTGTCGGATAACGTCGCCACTGTCACCAGCGACGACGAAGCCGAAGCCGCTGCGGAAGCCGCACTGTCCACCGTCGATTCCGATTTCGGCCGCACCACCGACCCGGTCCGCATGTACATGCGCGAAATGGGTTCGGTCGAGCTGCTGACCCGCGAGGGCGAGATCGAAATCGCCAAGCGTATCGAAGACGGCCTGCGCGACATGATCCAGGCGATTTCCGCCTGCCCGGTGACGATCGCCGAGATCCTCGCCACCTCCGAACGCATCCGCATCGACGAGATCAAGATCGACGAAATCGTCGACGGCCTGGTCGACGAGGAAGGCGAAGCCGCCGCCGCTGCCCCCGCCGCTTCCGATGAGGAAGACGAGGAAGAGGACGAGGAAGAAGAGGACGAAGAAGAAGAGGAAGAAGCAGCCAGCCCAGGCGGCGCGGCAGCCGGCTATACCGCCGAGCAGCTGGAAGCCATGAAGCAGGCCTCCCTCGAAAAATTCGACAACATCGCCAACCAGTTCGAGCGCATGCGCAAGGCGTTCGAGAAGGATGGCTACAACTCGAAAGCCTACCTGAAGGCGCAGGAATCGATTTCCGCCGAGCTGCTGGGCATCCGCTTCACTGCCAAGGTGGTGGAGAAGCTGTGCGACACCCTGCGCGGCCAGGTCGATGAAGTGCGCCATATCGAGAAGCAGATCCTCGACGTGGCGGTGAACAAGTGCGGTATGCCGCGCGCCCACTTCATCAAGGTCTTCCCGGGTAACGAAACCAACCTGGAATGGGTGGATGGCGAAGTCGCCGCAGGCCACGCTTACAGCGCGATCCTGGGCCGCAACATCCCGACCATCAAGGAACTGCAGCAGCGCCTGATCGACCTGCAAGCGCGCGTCGTGCTGCCGCTGCCGGACCTGCGCAACATCAACCGCCAGATGGCGGCCGGTGAAATGAAGGCGCGCAAGGCCAAGCGTGAAATGACCGAGGCCAACCTGCGCCTGGTGATCTCGATCGCGAAGAAGTACACCAACCGCGGCCTGCAGTTCCTGGACCTGATCCAGGAAGGCAATATCGGCCTGATGAAGGCGGTCGACAAGTTCGAGTACCGCCGCGGCTACAAGTTCTCCACGTACGCAACGTGGTGGATCCGCCAGGCGATCACGCGTTCCATTGCCGACCAGGCGCGCACCATCCGTATTCCGGTGCACATGATCGAGACGATCAACAAGATGAACCGGATCTCGCGCCAGATCCTGCAGGAGACTGGCGCCGAGCCTGATCCGGCCACCCTGGCGATCAAGATGGAAATGCCAGAGGATAAGATCCGCAAGATCATGAAGATCGCGAAAGAGCCGATCTCGATGGAAACGCCGATCGGCGACGACGACGATTCGCATCTGGGCGACTTCATCGAGGACAACAACACGTTGGCGCCGTCGGACGCAGCACTGCATGCCTCGATGCGCGGTGTCGTGAAGGATGTGCTGGATTCGCTGACGCCGCGCGAAGCCAAGGTGCTGCGCATGCGTTTCGGTATCGAAATGTCCACCGACCACACGCTGGAAGAGGTCGGCAAACAGTTCGATGTGACCCGTGAACGTATTCGCCAGATCGAAGCCAAGGCACTGCGCAAGCTGCGCCACCCATCGCGCTCCGACAAGCTGAAGAGTTTCCTGGAAGGTAACTAAACTTGACGAATAGGGCCGCTGGCCCTATCCTGCCGGGTTCTCAGGGCCCTTAGCTCATGCTTGGTTAGAGCAGAGGACTCATAATCCTTTGGTGCGCGGTTCGACTCCGCGAGGGCCTACCAAATTGCGTAGAATAAAAAAGGGGTTACGATCTTCGTAACCCCTTTTTATTTTCATGCTGCTTTCCGCCGGAAGTACCAGGTGAGGAACACAACGAAGGCGATGGCAGCTGTGATCACCCCCGCGATCACTCCTTTAGCCAGCCACTCATAGCCACAACCGTTTCCGTACACCGGGCCGAACCAGTTGCACGGCATCTGGATGAACAGGAATGTGCCAACTGCGCCGGCAATCAGGCTTAGAAGCAAGCCCCCGAGCACGACACCGAATTTCGCAAACAGATCCAATCAAACCTCCTGATAATTGCTGGCCGCGGATTATAGGCCTTATTTATCTGATAACCCCACACTGGTTGGCAAATCGTGCTTCAGAGGCTGTTGCTATTATGGTAATCTTTCTTGCTTGTACCATTCGGCAACTCCATAAGCTTTGTCATGCATATCATCAGAATTTCTGGAACCATCCTCTTTGGTCTCGCATTTTCCAGTGCGATGGCTGCAGCTCTCCCACTTAGTGGCAAGAAGTTCACTCCACGAGTTCGCTTGCCGAGTATGGCGCTGACGTGCTGGCCTTGCGCAAGCCTTGCGATGAGAAGCGCAAGACGTCGGCGCTCATGCTCATCTCACCGGCCAACGGAAAGGAAAGCACTTTGCAGCTGGCGCCAGGCGAGCCAGTGTTCGCGGCTACCAATTCGGGGCAGTGGTTCGTGATCTCCAAGGACGCTGCCGGAAAGCTGGCTTGGTATTCGGGGGCGATAGGCAGCGACGCGCGCTTCAGCCAGACTGCTGCGGGCGTTGAGCATTCGTTGAGCGTTGGCCGCATCAACGTCGACAAAAAGGGCGGGCGCTCCTTCGAATACGTCTATGAGCAACGCGCCGGCGAATGCCGCTTCAGTATGAATGGACATGCTGTTGAAGTGGATGTCTTCAATCCTCAAGGAGCGGATGGCAAGGAGCTGCCGCAGATCGTCATGTACGAAAGCGACGGTATTACTCTTACGCTGCCATTGGACGGACCGCTTCGCAAGGCTTCCTTCGACGGTATCCTCTCGCCCGAGCAGGCAAAGCGCAGCTGCGGCAACAAGAATGGCGGCAAGCTTTCACTGACGTTCACCGCGCCAGGCACTCGCCAATAAAATCCATCTATCCGCTTAATCCTGCAGCCTGTCGGATGGTGAAGGCGTTGGCGCGCGCGCGATTCTAAAATCAGTCCTCCTATCAACCGGCAGGAGAATGGAATGGGCCTCTGGAAAAAAATGGTGTGGGGACTGGCTGTGGCATCGCCATTGATGGCGCAAGCGCAGGTGGATTTGACGACGCTCGATCGCGACATGGTCGGACCGAAGTCGCAAGTGATGGTGCTCGGCACAGTGCACCTGAGCGGCATGCCGGCCGACTTCAAGGCCGCATCGCTGGCTGGTGTCATCGATCGCCTCGCACAGTTCAAGCCAGACATCATTACCATCGAGAGCGAGCCGGGCGAGGATTGTGACCTGGCGGCGCGGCATCCCGCAAAGTACGGGCCGGACTGGTGTCCCAAGACTGACGCGGCGCGGGCGGCGACAGGACTCGACATGCCGGCTGCGCTGGCGAAAATGGACCAGCTACTCAAGGCCTGGCCTGCGCAGCCGTCGCCTTCACAGCGCCGCCAACTGGCTGCAGTGTTCCTGGCGGCGAACGAACCGGCGTCGGCCCTGGTGCAATGGCTGCAATTGCCGGCGGCCGAACGCCGCGCGGGCGACGGATTGGATGCAGCCCTGGTGGCGATGCTGGGCAAGCTTGAGAAGCGCAAGAATGAAGACTATCTGATTGCTGCACCGCTGGCTGCGAGGCTTGGCCTGCAGCGCGTCTATTCAGTCGATAACCACACTGGCGACCGTATCGATCTGCCCGACATCAAGGCGTTCGTGAAGCAGCTGGAGGCTGCGTGGGCTTCAAGCAATGCCGAAATGAAGCTGCACCGCAAGCAAGAAGAAGTCTTGTCGCAGGCAGACGATATACTGCCCTTGTACCGCTTCATCAACGCCCCGGAGAGCATGCGCATCCATGCCGAATCCAATGTCGTCGGGCCCATGCGGGCGAAGTCGGCGGAAGGCTATCCGCAAATCTGGGTTGGCGGCTGGGAGATCCGCAACCTGCGCATGGTGGCTAATATCCGCGAGACTTTCCGCGAGCGTCCCGGCGCCCGCGTTCTGTCCATCGTCGGTGCCGCACATAAGCCCTGGTTCGACCAATGGCTTGCGCAGCTGCAGGGCGTAGAGATTGTAGATGCTGCCGAAGTGCTGAAGTAGCCGCCGGTTCAGTCAAACGCGGCGCGGATTTCACGTCCGGCTTGTTGCGGCGCTTGCAGGTGGGGATAGTGGCCAAGCTTGGGCAGGATGGCGAACGGATTGCCCGAGCTGGCTGCGAGTTCTTCGCCCATCTTCTTGTCGATGTAGATGTCTTTCTCGCCCCAAACGACTTGGATCGGCGTCTTCAGCCGCGCCAGGTTGGCCTCGAAGTATTGCTGGTCGCGGGTGAAGTGCGAGTAGTAGTGGTAGAAGGCGTCGCCCGTACTCAGGCTGCCTTGCGTCCAGCCGGCCAGCATGTCTGCCTTGAAATCTGCGGGCACGTTGAATTGCTCGCTGGCGTCCAGTCCGCGGCGGAAGGTGTTCTCGATGATCTCGTCGCGGTTCTGGTTGATCGCGACACGGGTCGCTTCGGCGGTTTGCGGCGCTTTCAGGCTGCGCAGGCGGTCGGACATGTATTGCGGCCGGTCGAGCGGGGCAAAGTCGCCAACGATGATTTTCCTTGCGATATCCGGCTGCTCCAGCGCGGCCAGCAAAGGGGGCAGGCCGCCGATATCGCTGGCGTAGATCACCAGCCCGGATCTGTCGATGCCAGCCTTGTCGATGTAAGCCTTCACAATCCGGGCATAGTCGCGTGGCGCGTAAGAGAACCTGTCGATTGCGGGGCGCGAGGATTGGCCATAGCCCGGCCAGTCGAAAGCGTGGACCTCATAGTCGCGGCCCAGGTCGAGAGCGAGATCGCGCCAGGTGAGTATCGTTTCAGGGAAACCATGCAGAAGAAGCACCGTGCCTTTTGCGGCGGGATTCCTGACGATCATCCGGCGCAATGTGATATCGGGGCTGAGCTTGACCTGGTCGATTTCCTGGGCGGTGGCGCCGGCCAGGGCAAGGGTGCTTGCGGCAGCGGCGATTGATTTCTTGAGGGTGGACATATTGCTGATCCTTGGCGAACGGTTCGAGATGCCTTCAATATAGGATCTGCATCAGATGGCGTAAATGTCGTATTTCCCTCCTTTCAGGACGTGCGTGCCATGCGGCGCAATGCTTGCGGGGGCTGCCCGTAGGCGCGCAGGAAGGCGCGCCGCATGCGCTCCGTATCGAGGAAGCCGGTTTCTGCGGCGATTTCATCGATGGTGTGGCGGCTTTGTTCGAGCATCAGGCGTGCGGCTTCCAGGCGCAGGTGCTCGATTGCCTTGGCGGGCGACTGCCCGGTTTCGGCAGTGAAGGCGCGGCTGAACTGGCGCGGGCTGAGGTGGGCAACTGCCGCCAGTTCCGGCACAGACAACTCCGCACCCAGGTTGCTGCGTGCGTATTCCAGTACGCTCTGGATGCGGTCGGATTTTGCGCCAAGTTCCAGCAATGCCGAATGTTGGGACTGGCCGCCCGCGCGGCGATGGTAGACCACCAGCTTTTTCGCGACGGCCGCTGCGAGTTCGGCGCCGTAATCGGCTTCTATCAGGCCAAGCGCAAGATCGATGCCGGTGCTCATGCCGGCGGAAGTCCAGATCGGGCCGTCATTGATGAAGATGCGGTCAGCGTCAACCTGCGCAGCGGGGAACTGTTCTTGCAACTGGTGCGCGAACATCCAATGTGTCGTGACGTGGCGACCGTCCAGCAGGCCGGCTTCGCCAAGCAGGAAGGCGCCGGTACACACGGAAGCAGTGCGGCGGGATAGCCTGGAGGCGGCGCGCAGCCGGGCCAGAAGCTGCGGGCTGGTCTGCGCCGGCGCGACCAATCCGCAGACGATCAGGGTGTCGAGCCGGCGCCGGGCCAACGGGAGCGTGTCGACCGCTGCGCCGAACGAATTCGTGACGCGGCCGCCGGCTTCCGAGAAGAAGCCGATGTCGTACAGAGGGGTGCCGGCGGTCGTATTCGCCAGTTCGAAGGCGGATGCGGCGGCCAGCCCCATGATTTGAAAGCCTTGCGGCAGGACGAATCCGATCTTGAGCATAGCAGGTACATCTTAGATGCAAAGCTCAATTCCCTGCAAACCTGCGGTATCCAGCGGGTGCCGCGGCATAGCGTGCGGCGCGTTTGCGCCACCAGATCACGATTCCGGTTACCGATAGCGTCGCCACCGCCAGGCCGAGCAGGCACATGAAGATTTTGAAGGGCACGCCCCAAAGTGCCGCAAGGTGCAGGCTGGTGAGCCAGGTGCGGATAGTGTCACCGGATGCGGCGCCGGTCGGCCACCAGAAGAAGTAAGGGTGGCCGGTGTTGGCATCGAATACCACGGAGGTGCTGCCGATACGGTCGCGGATATCGGCGCTGCTTTTGACCATGTAGCGGAACGTGGCGCTGCGCGGGTCGTAGCGCAGCAGCGTTTCTTCGACCACGCTGACGCCGCGAGACCGCGCCTCGGCCTGCATCAGCCCGCGGCCCGTCTCGAGAGCCGCTTCCCAGGACATGCCCGGCTGCGCTTGCGGCGCCGTTCGGCGCGGCATGGCATCTTCGCCCTGCTGGTGCGCGAACAGGGTGCGCATGACCGGCTGGTAAACCTCGGTCAGGTTGAAACCGACGCTGCTCCATGCCAGGATAAACAGCATGGCCCACGGCCACAATCCGCCGGCGCGGTGCAGGTCGAAATTGAGTTTGTAGCTGCCGCTCGTCCAGCGGACTTTCCAGGCGGGCCACCAGCGGGACAGCCAGGTCTTGCCCGCTGCCTGTGGCGTACCGCGGCGCCGCACCGGAAAGGTCAGGTAGGCGCCGATGAAGCAGTCCACGGTCCAGATCAGGGCGATTACGCCAAGCAGGAGTGGGCCGGCCGTATCCATGGCAAGTGAATAGTGCAGGCGGTAGATAAAGGGCAGCAGGTTCGTCATGCCCTGGCCGATGTCACCCCACTTGCGCGCTCCGAGCACTGTGCCGTCGTAAGGGTTGACGAAGACCTGGTCGTTGGGAAGCTCGGCACCGGGTTCGGGCGAGAGCTGGAAGTACGGCGCATGCCCCGGCACATGCATGAGCGGCACGAAATCCACGCGCGCATCGGGATAATGCGCCGCCACCGCAGCACGCAGCTGTAGCGGCTCGAGCGGCCGCGCCCCAGGCGCCGGCGGCGCAGCCCGGAGCAGCGCCGGGTTGACGGCAGCGTCGAGTTCCTCATACCAGGCCAGCAGGCTGCCAGTGGCGCCGGCCAGCAAGAGGAAGCCCGCCAGCACCAGCCCGAAGTACCGGTGCACGATCAGAAGCCTGGAACGCATGGCGGCTTACCAGAGATAGCCGACAGTGGCCGTCACGCGGCGGCCTTCGCCGTAGGCGCAGCTTCCATAGTTGCAGGACAGCGTGCTGCGGTTGGCCAGGTTGGAAAAGTTGAGCGAAGCGTGCCAGTTGCCGGATTCATAGCCAAGCAGCGCGTCGAGCACGGTATTGGCGGGCACTTTCGCGTCGGTTCCGCGCACGTCGATGGTAGTGCCGGTGTAGCGCGCGCCAAGGCCGGCCTTCATGCCGTTCAGCCCCACTCCCGCCAGCGAGACGTCGGTCCACAACGCTGCCTGGTGCTTCGGCACGGATGGCTGGCGCATGCCGATCTCGTTCGGGCGCAGGCTTTTCGTGGTGCGGGCATCGGTGTAGGCATAGGAGGCGATTACGTTCACATGCTTGGTCAAGCGGCCCTTGGCTTCCAGCTCCACGCCTTCCGAGCGCACTTCGCCGGTCTGCAGCCGCAGGGCAGGCTGGCGCGGGTCGCTGGTGACCACGTTCTGCTGGGTCAGGCGGTAGGCGCTAGCCGACAGCAGCAGGCCGGTGTCGGGGACTTGCCAGCGCAGGCCGAGCTCCAGCTGTTCGCCGCGAGTCGGCTTGAAACGCGCGCCGGCGGCGTCGGTGCCGCTTTGCGGCTCGAAGGACTGGCTGAAGCTGGCAAACGGTGCGATGCCGTGGTCGGCAAGATATACGACGCCGGCGCGGCCGGTGAACGCTTCGCTCGATTCGCTCGACCATTTCGGCGCGCCGATCAGCGGCGACTTGGCGTCGCGCGCCCAGTCGTGGCGGCCGCCAAGCAGGAAGACCCAGCGCTCGCCTTGCTTCATCTGGTCCTGCACATACAGGCCGGTACGCGTGGCTTTCGCGCGCGTCGAATACGGCGCAACCAGCGTCATCTCGCTGGGCTTGGCGCCAAAGGCTGGCGCGAAGATGTCGAGCGCGCCGATGCTGGCGAGCGACCATTGGCTTTCGGGCTTGTGGCGGGCGTAATCGATGCCGGCCAGCGTGGTGTGCGCCAGGCCGCCGGCGTTCCAGCGGTGCTCAAGCGAGGTATCGCTGCTGATGCCCGAGGTGCGCTCCCATTCGTCATAGGCGGCGCGCAACTGCAGGCGCGGGTTGTTCTCGTCCGCACCTTCCAGGCCGGTGAACTGAACGTGGTTCTTTGAGGCCAGGTAGCGCACGCCGTGGCGCAGGCGGGTCTGGCCGGAGAATGCGTGCTCGAACAGGTAGGACAGGCCGTGCTGGCGCGCGTCCTGGCGGTCGAAACCGGGTTCGCCAATGAAGCGGCCGCGCGGCAGCTTGCCGTAAGGGCTGGCCAGCAGCGTTCCTTCGGCCGGCAGCGGGTATTGGTACGCAGTGCGGCGCTCGTGCAGGTAGGCCATCAGGGTGAGCGAGGTACCTGCGGAGGGCTGCCATTTCAGGGCCGGGGCGAAGTAGCGTGCATTGTTGGGGATGTGGTCGATATGGGTGCCGTCGTTGCGCGCCACGCCGGTTACGCGCCAGCTCCACTCGGCGCCCATGGCGCCACCCAGGTCGGCCGCCAGTTCGCGCCGGCCGAGGGTGCCGGTGGAGGCGCGGACTTCGTTGACCATGTCGGCGCCCGGGCGTTTGGTGACGGTATTCAGCACGCCGCCCGGAGCGGCGGCGCCGTACAGCACGGATGCGGCACCCTTGATCAGCTCAATGCGCTCCAGGCCGTAAGTTTCCTGCTGGCCGGACGCCCAGCCGGCGCCGCCGAACTTCAGGCCGTCGCGGTAGATACCGCCGCTGCTGTCGGACAGGCGAAAGCCGCGGCTGTAGAAAACGTCGAAGGAATTGCTGTAACCGGCATCGGCTACGATGCCGGGCGTGTAGGCAACGGCCGCGCCCAGGCTGGTCGGCTTGAGAACGGCCAGTTGTTCCGCAGTGATGATGGCGATGGCCTGCGGGGTTTCGATGATCGGGGTATCGGTTTTGGTGGCGCTTGCGCTGCGCCTTGCCAGGTAGCCGCCGGCGGGGCCGGTGGCGGATTCGGCCACGCCGTTGACCGTGACTTGGGGCAGCGTGGCTTCCGGGGCAGCGTTCGAGGCCTCGCTGCGTTTGACCAGCGTGTAGCTGCCGTTAGCCTGCGCGGCCGGCGCCAGGCCAGTGCCGCGCAACAGCTGCTGCAGGGCTTCCGGCACGGTGTAGGCGCCGCTCAGCCCTTCGCTTTGCAGGCCGGCCGTCAAGGCAGCGGGGAAGGACAGCAGGGTGCCGGATTCGCGGCCGAAACGGTTGAGGACAGCTTCCAGCTCGCCGGCCGGAATCGCGTAGGTCTTGCGGGCTGCTGCCTGGGCCTGGGGCGGCGTTTCGGCGGCCTGCGCACTGCCGGCAGCGGCCAGCAGGCCGAGGGCCAGGGCATGGGCTACGGCAAGCGCGCCGCGGCGCAGTTGGGGACGGAAAGCGGTGTAGTTGTTGCGGTCAGACTGGTTCATGCGAAATGCCTTGGACTGATAAGTGAAAAAAGTGCGTTCTTCACTGTATGTCCCGCGAGATCGAAAATCAGCTCACCGGCCGCAGCATGGCCCAGTAGCGCGTGAAGTATTGCACCTTGACGGGCAGGGCGGCGCTGACCGTTTGCAGGACGCGGTCGGTGTCGTCAAGCGGATAGGAGCCCGAGATGCGCAGTTCGGCGATTGCCGGGTCGCAGGAAAGGACGCCGCGGCGGTAGCGCGCCAGTTCGGCCGCAAAGTCCTGCAGGCGCATGCCGCTGGCAATGAGCATGCCATCGGTCCAGGCGTTTTCGCTGTCGTTTGCCGGCTGGGGGGAACCGATACCACGGCGGGAAAACTCCAGCGCCTGCCCTGCCGGCAGTACAAGCGGACTGGCGCCGGCCACGCTCACTTCCACCGCGCCTTCGAATACCGCTACGCGGCAGCCGGTCTCCAGCAGCCTTACGTTAAAGCGCGTGCCCAGCGCGCGCAACACGCCATGCGCAGTCTCGACGAGGAAAGGACGGGCGCGCTGGGCTGCATTGCCGCGCTGGCCGGTGGCGACGAAAATTTCGCCAGCGGCCAGCTGCAGGCGGCGGGCTTCCGCACTGTAATCGATCGACACGGCGCTGGCGGTATTCAGCGTGACGGCAGTCCCGTCGGCCAGTTGCAGCCGGCGGCGCTGGCCGACGGCGCTGCTTTCGTCGGCGGTCCAGGCGCGCCAGGGCGCGTGTTGCTCTCCCAGCCAGGCGGCGCCGCCGGCAAACAGCACGACGGCCAGCGTCTTGACCGTTTGCCGGCGTTGCGGCGACCCGGCCGGCGCCAGGGCGGCATGGGCCGTGGCCGAGGCCAGCGGGGAAGCCAGGCTGCGCCAGCGGGCGTTCAGGGTTTCGATATGGCGCCAGGCCCGCTCATGGTCGGGGTGGGCGTCGCGCCATTGCTGCCATGCGGCGCGGGTATGCGCACCGGCCTCGCCGGACTGCAGCTCGACCAGCCATTCGACGGCGCGCTGCGCGACTTCCGGCGGCACGTCCAGTGGCCGCACCGCTTCCTGCTCCGTCATTCGAGCTTGAGCGCGAAATAGCACTGCGCCATCGCACGCACCAGGTAGCGCTTGACCGTCGAAACGGAGATCGCCAGCCGCTCGGCGATTTCGGCATGGCCCATGCCGTCCAGCTGTGCGTGCAGGAAGGCGCGCCGCACCGGTACCGGCAATCCGTCGAGCAGGCAGTCGATTTCGCACAGGGTTTCCAGCAGCAGGACGCGCTCTTCGGGCGAGGGCGCTGCCGCTTCCGGCATGGCGGCAAGGGCTTCGAAGTAGGCGCGCTCGACCTGTTCGCGGCGGTAGTGATTGAACAGCACGCGCTGCGCAACCGTGGTCAGGAAAGCGCGTGGTTCGTTGATGTCGACCGCTTCGTCGCGTGCGAGCAGGCGCATGAAGGTGTCATGGGCCAGGTCTTCGGCGCGGAAGCCGCAGCCAAGCTTTTTGCGCAGCCAGCTTTGCAGCCAACGATGGTGGTTGCTGTACAGCTGTTGCACTTGGCGATGCAAGTCATCCGGCTGGCCGATGAGCTGGACTGCGGTCATGGATTTCCCTGTGGCTGCGAGAGGCCGAATTAATAGATTTTCAATTATAAATGAGAATCAATCGCATTTGCAAGCAAATCCGGAAAACGGTGTACAGTGCATTTCCCTGTTGATTTGTTAAAAAGGAGATCGGAATGGCAATCAAGAAGATCCTGTTTTTGACGGGCGATTTTGCGGAAGACTATGAAACCATGGTGCCGTTCCAGGCGCTGCAGATGGTTGGCCACACCGTGCACGCGGTCTGCCCCGGCAAGAAGGCGGGCGAGAAGATCAAGACCGCGATCCACGATTTCGAAGGCGACCAGACTTACACCGAAAAGCCGGGCCACCAGTTCACGCTGAATGCAAGCTTTGATGAGGTCCATGTGTCGGCGTACGATGCATTGGCGATTGCAGGCGGACGGGCGCCGGAGTATTTGCGTCTCAACCCGCGCGTGCTGGAAACGGTGCAGGAATTCGCCAAGGCTGGCAAGCCGATTGCCGCGATCTGCCATGCTGCGCAGATCCTGACGGCGGCGAATGTCATCAAGGGCAAGCGCATCTCGGCTTATCCAGCCTGCGCGCCGGAGGTGCGTGCGGTTGGCGGCGAGTATGTTTCGGTCGAGATGGACCAGGCGGTCACCGACGGCAATTTTGTGACAGCGCCGGCGTGGCCTGCGCATCCGCAATGGATAGCGCAGTTCCTGAAAGTTCTGGGTACCGAAATCAAGCCTTAATTCGCGCCCAGCAGCATCAAGGCCTGCTGGCGCGCAGATGCGCGCAGCGATTTACGCAGCGCGGGATCGTCGGTGGTGCGGGCCAGCACCATGCCGCCGACGCACAGCGCCACAATGGTTTGTGCGCGCTGTTCGCTGTCACTGAAGTCCTGCAGCGCGTGCGCGTAGATGCGCGTCAGTTTTCTGATCAGGTCCGTGTAGGCGCGCTGCGGCAGCAACCCGGCGCGGGCCACATCGCCGGGCAGTGCGTACAGCGGGCAGTGGTTTTCGATATCTTCCAGCACTTCGTCGCTCAGGTAGAGGTTGACCAGACGGCGCGCCATGTCACGCTGGCCGGTCATTGGGGTCTTGGCGATCTCCTTGCGAAATGGGTTGCATGTGGCGAAGCTGGCCACGGCTGCCGCATACAATTCATCCTTGCTTTCGAAATGGTTGTAGAAGCCGCCACGCGTCAGGCCTGCCTCCGACATGATGGTGTCGATCGATACCTGTTCGAAGCCATGGCGGTTGAACAGTCTGCGGGCCGATTCAACGATCTTGGCGCGCGTGCGTTCCTTGTGCTCTGCGGTGTAAGGCATGGGCTGTCTCCTCCTTGGCTCGCATTATGCGTCCGTTTCAAAATATGTTCTTGAACATATTATGTATCTCCGTAATCTGGCCGCATGTTCCCCCCCAACCCTGAGGAGATAAACATGTACACCCTGGTTACTTTGCGTTCCGTTCCAGATTTCGCTGTTGGTTATGTGCGCGACTTGCGCGTGCGCTGGGCGATGGAAGAGGCGGGCCAGCCGTATGCCGTCACAACCATCGGCCCTGAAGAGCAGAAGTCGTCCACCTACCGCCAGCAGCAGCCTTTCGGGCAGGTGCCAGTGCTGCTGGATGGCGAGCAGTCGATCTTCGAGTCGGGGGCGATCCTGCGCCACCTGGGCGACAAGCTGGGATTGATGCCCGCCGCAGAGCGCGAGCGGCAATTGGCCGAGATGTGGCTGTATGCGGCCTTGAATTCGGTCGAGCCCTACTTCGGCAGCTTTGTCGAACTGGCGGTATTCCACGCGGGCGAGGCCTGGACGGTTGAACGCCGACCAGCGCTGGAAGCCATGGCGCAGCGTCGCCTCGGTGACCTGGAGGAATGGCTGTCGGGCTGCGAGTACCTGGCCGGCAGCTTCAGCGTTGCCGATATCATGCTGTCTACCGTCCTGCGCCTGCTTGACGGCACCGGGCTGCGCGAGCAGTTCGCTGCGGTCGAAGCATACCAGCAGCGATGCATCGCGCGTCCGGCCTACCAGAAAGCGCTGGCGGCCCAGGTGGAGCTTTACACCCGGGCGAAGGAAGCTGCCTGAGCTCCGTCAGCGCGGCACGATCGCGAACTGCGGCCGCTCGCCGTAGTTCGGTTTGACGCTGCGGTTGATAAAACGGGTCCACGCCTCGCGCGCATTGGGTACGCCGGTGGCGGCGGCCATCGCCAGGGCCGGCTGCATATTCGAAGGATAGCCTTCCTGTGAGGCTGAATAGCCGGTCATCTCGCCGGCCAGCCATGGGGTGCGCCAGACCTTGGCGTCCTTGTCGGCCTGGGTGCGCCAGTCGGCTTGGGCCTGGCTGCCACAGGGCTGGTCCAGGTAGCGTGCACCGGTGCTGTTGACCATCGGCGATCCGTCTTTGTTACGCATGGTCGCCTGGTAGGCTTCGGCGAAGCTGGTGAAGTAGCCGGAAGTGGCGCTCGGCCGGACCATGAGTGCGTAGACCGCGCCGTCGATCCAGCAGTAGCCGCTGGCCATCATGCGGCCGATCGGGAAGCGCGCCTTCCACGTCAGGATCGGCTCCGCTGCGGTAAATCCCATTTCGTTCAAATGGCCGACGACTGATGTGAAAAAGTCATCCATCCATGGCGCGACGCCGGTGTTCGCTCCGGTTGGGCCGCTGTAGGCCACGGCGTAGCTGGTGGCCGTGTTGTCGATGAAGCCCAACTGGTTGGTTGCACTGCCGGCGAAGGTGGTGTTGTAGAAGTCCAGGTTGTCTTTCAGGACCTGGTTGAAATAGGCCTTCATCGGATGCGCGTCAGGCGTGATGTAAGCCGCATGTCCCAGCGTCCGCAGCGACCACGCCTGGCCCCGCACCTGGTTGCCCTTTACCAGCCCTTTGGACAGCGAGCGGTAGTGGGGATTCATCGTGACCAGGTTCCAGTTCGCCCAGAACTGCAATTCGTCGAGATGGTAGGTGTCGCCGGTGAGGAGATAAGGCAGGTAGGCGAACGACGGCTGGTGGGCGGTATCGGGCGTGTATGGTGTGGCGCATGCGCCGGCTTCGGTCGAGGTGCAGCGCGGCATGTCTTCATGCTTTTTCGTGAGCGGATTGTAGCTGTCGGAACCGATGCGCAGGTCGCGTACGTAAGGGTATTCGATGATGGATACCACCTGGTCGGTGTTCTTGTCGCGGAAGTGGACAGGCCAGCTTCCCGCCAGGTCGCCCAGTCCGACGGCCACCTGCCGGGCCCGCGCATCCATGCTGAGTATGTACATGGCGGCCCAGGCGTGCTGCAGCCCGATATCGGGGCGGCCGCCGGTCGAAGGCATGTACTTGTTCACAAAAGGCATCGCCATCGGGCCACTGTCGGCAGCTTCCCAATCAGTCTTCATCTTTGCCAGCGCCGTTTGCGACGGGATCACGTTCTGGTCGTAATTGGGCAGGGCGCGTGTGCCAAGCAGGTAGGCTGTGTCGTGCTTCACGTGCACTTTCGGTTCTGCACCAGCCCAGAACAGCTTGCGCCAGCGAGCGTGATGGAAATGCGTGAGCGCGGCCTTGCTGTACACCACCTGGTTGTTGACCAGCACTTCGGCATCGTAAGTCACGTTCTTCGGATCGGGTTCGTAGGCCCAGTTGTTTTCGACCGTGACGTCGACGCGCGTGCTACCAGGGCTGCCGGTGCCAGGCAAAGGATAGTTGCGGATCGCGAAGCGTACCGTGAGGTGAGGGTGGGCGGCGCCATTCGCCGTCACCGGACCGGCGAC
This sequence comes from Pseudoduganella sp., assembly GCA_036402315.1. Classification (GTDB taxonomy): domain Bacteria; phylum Pseudomonadota; class Gammaproteobacteria; order Burkholderiales; family Burkholderiaceae_D; genus Rugamonas. The sequence continues at coordinate 16,992 of DASWTB010000024.1, forward strand.
CTGCCATTCATTGACCAGCGGCCCGGCAAGCCAGCTTCTATAAGGCTTGCTTGCCAGTAGCTGGGCTGCGTCCGCACTGTAGGTGACGCCTCCGATGTTGAGCCGGACCACGGCATTGAAGCCACTGGCCAGCAGCGCATCGGGACTCGCCCCGACGGGAGGAGTGGTTGCCGGTGTCGTGGCCAGCGCCAGGCTTGCGGTTTCGCCGCCTGCCAGCTGCGGCAGCACGGCGGTGAGCACGGCATGGCGCACCGAGCCATCGGCATGGCTGGCCTTGACGTCGGCTTGCAGCGGCAGCGCGATGCCCCTGAATGTAGCGGCGATGGTTTCGCTGGGCTTGACGTCACCTTTTGCGAAAACGTGGCCGACAGTGACGGGCACGCCGGCTTGGCCCTGTGCCGAGGTGTCGATCACTTGCAGGGAGGGCAGCTGTGCTGCGGTGGCAGTGCCCGCGGCCAGCAGGGCTGCGAGAAACGACAGGAATGATTTCATGGGCAGATCCTCTCAATTTGAAAGCGCTTGACCTGAATCAATTTAATTAATTGGCGAACTCCGTACAGTCCTGCACTGGAATAACACAGAGTAGGAGTATTGAAACATGGGTAGCGACAATGAGGTAAACGACGTGCAAGCGAACAGCCGTCGTCGATTCCTGGGTAAGAGTGCTGCATTAGGCCTGGCCGGCGCTGGCGTGCTGGCAGGCTGCAAGGAGAACGGTGCGGGGGCGCCCGGTTCTGCTTCGGCATCGGCGGCAGCAGCGGGCAAGTCACATGGCGCAAGCAAGGCGCATGTGGAACCCGGCCAACTCGATGATTATTACCTGTTCTCCAGCGGCGGCCACTCCGGCGAAGCGCGCATCATGGGCGTACCTTCCGGGCGTACGCTGCGGCGTATCCCTGTTTTCAATATCGATCCTATGGTTGGCTGGGGTATCACCAACGAGTCCAAGGCGATCATCGGCACCAAGCCTGACGGCAGCCTGAAATACACTACCGGCGATACCCACCACGTGCACGGCAGCTACAAGGACGGCACCTACGATGGCCGCTACCTGTGGGTCAACGACAAGATCCATTCGCGCCTGGCCCGCATTCGCATGGACACCATGGAATGCGACAAGATCACTGAACTGCCGAACGTGCAGGGCTTCCACGGCATCTTCCCGGACAAGTGCGACCCGGTCGACAAGTCGATCAACCACACCACCCGCGTTTTCTGCGGCGCCGAGTTCGCCATTCCGTTCCCGAACGACGGCCGAGACCTGGATGACCCTTCCAAGTGGGGCTCGCTGTTCACCTGCGTGGATGCGGAAACCATGGAAGTGCGCTGGCAGGTACGCGTGGATGGCAATATGGACCTGACTGCGACGTCCTACGATGGCCGCTTTGCCTGCTCCAACCAGTACAACACCGAAAACGCACCGGACCAGGCGGGAATGATGGCCGCCGAACGCGATGCCTGCGTGTTCTTCGACGTGGCGCGTGTGGAAGCGATGGTCAAGGCCGGAAAGTTCACCACCATCGGTTCCTCGAAAGTGCCTGTGGTTGATGGGCGCAAGGCCGCCAATGCCGATCCCAGGACTGCGGTAACCTGCTATGTTCCGGTCGGAAAGAACCCGCACGGCGTCAACGCTTCGCCGGACGGCAAGTACATGGTTTGCTCCGGCAAGCTGTCGCCGACCGCAACCGTGATCGAAGTAGCGCTGGTGGCCAAGTGGTTCGACGGGGAGCTGAAGACCGAGCGCGACGCAGTCGTGGCGGAACCGGAAATCGGCTTGGGACCGTTGCACACCGCCTTCGACGGCAAGGGCAATGCCTTTACCACGCTGTTCCTGGACAGCCAGATCGTCAAGTGGAACGTTGCTGCCGCCATTGCGCAGTTCAAGGGCGACAAGTCCGCCAAACCGGTGGTCGACCGCGTGGACGTGCACTACCAGCCTGGCCATGGCTACGCGTCGATGGGAGAGACCAAGGAGGCAGACGGCAAGTACTTCAACTCCGGCAACAAGTTCTCGAAGGACCGCTTCCTGCCGGTCGGCCCGCTGCACAGTGAGACCGAGCAGCTGATCGACATTACCGGCGACAAGATGGTGATCATCTCCGACCACACTGCATATCCGGAGCCGCACGACGCGATCATCGTGCGCCGCGACATCGTGAAGACGCGCCAGATCTACAACATGGACGACTTCCCGAACAAGGTGACTGCGGAAAACGCAGGCATTACGCGCAGCGGCAACAAGGTGCACGTACGCCTGATGTCCCAGGCGCCGGCCTTCAGTATGCCGGTTATCAAGGTGAAGAAGGGCGACGAGGTGACGATCACGCTGACCAACTACGACAAGGTGGAAGACCTGACGCACGGTTGCGCGATCCCAACCTACAACATCAACTTCATCGTCAACCCGCAGGAGACCAAGTCGGTTACCTTCAAGGCTGACCATGCCGGTGCGTTCTGGATGTATTGCACCCACTTCTGCCACGCGCTGCACCTGGAAATGCGCAGCCGCTTCCTGGTGGAGGCTTAAGCCCGCAAGGGTGGGTTATCCATGCTGTATCGACTGATTTCCCTGCTTTGGGCAGCGCTGCTGGTGATGGTGTGTGCAGCGCCTGCCTCGGCCACTTCGATGTACGACACCGTGCTTTCCGCGGGGTTGATGGGTGGTCCCGATTTGTGTGCCGAAGCGCCGTGCAGCGACGTGCTGCCTGCCGCGACGGCGTTCTCCAGGCGCAAAGGCGCGCCGGCCTATGTCGAAGGCTACGCGCTGGAGCAGGGCATGCAGAAGGTGGTCGGTTATGTGTTTTTGTCCACCGACGTGGTGGACATTCCGGCTTACTCAGGCAAGCCGGTCATCACGCTGATCGGCATGGATGCCAAAGGCTTGATAACCGGGGTGCGCATTCTAAAGCACTCCGAACCGATTTTGTTGGCTGGCATTCCTGAAACTGTGTTGACGAAGTTCGTCAGGCAGTACCTGGGAAAGCCCGGCGACGCCAGGCTGGAACTCGGTCTTGGACGTGATGGTGGTGATCTTGATGCGATCAGCGGGGCCACCGTTACTGCCATAGCCGAGAACCAGACCATTGCGCAAAGCGCGTATGAGATTGGCAAGCAGGTGGGCATCTTCAAGGGGATGGTCAAACCGCGCGCCCATTTCACGCCGCTGCGCGAACGTCTGGATTGGACCGCGCTCGTCAGGGAGGGCGCGGTCCAGCACTTGCTGGTCGAAAGCTCGGATGTCGGCTTGCCCGTCGGCGGCAAGCCTTATATGGATCTCCATTTCGGCTACCTGAATGTGCCGACCGTCGGCATCAGCCTGCTTGGCGAGCGCAATTACCAGCGCCTGATGCTGGACCTGAAGGAGGACGAACATGCGATCTTCATCATTGGCACCGGGCTGGAGTCGTTCAAGGGTTCCGGCTTTGTGCGCGGCGGCATCTATGACCGCATCCAGGTTCGCCAGGATGCAGACCGCTTTACCTTCCGCGATACCGATTATCTGAACCTGTACCACCTGGAGCCGGCCGATGCGCCGGAATACAAGGAATCGGCGATTTTCATCGTCCGTTCCCCAAATTTCAATCCTGCGTGGCCGTGGCAACTGAGCCTGCTGGCCAACAAGCTGGACTTGCAGACGCACGCAAAAGTGTTCGTGCACTTCGACCAGGAGTACTGGACGCCGGCGCGCTACCTGGAAGGCGGCCGCCCAAAAGTCGAACGTCCTATGCCGGCGTGGAAATCAGCCTGGCTGGCGCGCAAGGCCGAAATCGCCGTGTTCGTGCTGTTGTTGCTGGCGACTGCCGCACTGTATTCGCAGCGGGACCGCCTGGTCCGCGCGTCCAACCGCAAGAGCAAGCCGCTGATCAGCATTCCGCGCACCCTCCTGTGGGTAATCGCGGTGGGCTTCTTTGGACTGTACCTGAAGGCGCAACCTTCGATCACCCAGGTGATGACATGGTTCCATTCCCTGATCTACCAATGGAAGTGGGAGCTGTTCCTGTCCGATCCGTTCATCTTCATTTTCTGGTGGTTCATCGTGGTCACCGTGGTGCTGTGGGGACGCGGGTTGTTTTGCGGCTGGCTGTGCCCATTCGGCTCATTGCAGCACTTGGCGTACAAGCTTGGTACTCTGGTTGGCCTCGGGCGCTTCCAGGGGCTGCTGCCGAAGCGTGTGCACGACAGGCTGAAGTGGGTGAAGTACGGCGTATTCGCTGTTCTGGTTGGCGTGTCCTTCTATTCGATGGAACTGGCGGAGCACTTGGCGGAGATTGAGCCGTTCAAGACCACATTCCTGGTGGGAGTGCTGAATCGCAGCTGGCCATTCGCGGCCTTCGTGGCGGTCATCCTCGGCATCTCGATCCTGAGCGAACGCCCATATTGCAAGTACATCTGCCCGCTGGGCGCCGGCCTGGCCGTTCCGGGCTTCTTCCGCCTGTTTGGCCTGAAGCGCAAGCAGGAATGCGTGACCTGCACTGCATGCGCCAAAGGCTGCGGGTCGCACGCTATCGATGCACAGGGCCGCATCGACCAGAAGGAATGCCTGCTTTGCCTGGACTGCATGGTGATGTATTACGACGACCATGCCTGCCCGCCGCTGGCCAAGGAGCGTAAGACGCGTGAGAAAAACGGCCAGCCTCTGACGCCTATCGATGAACGCGGCTACTTTATTTCGCTGGATGCTGTGCGCAATGAGCTGAAAAGGAAGGCAGGGTAAAACCATGAGTGTCTTCAGGGTTTGCGCGGCCGTCCTGGCCACAATGTCCACAGCGATGCTGGCCCTTGGCCCGGCAGGCGCACACGCGGCCGTGCTGCAGGTACGCGCCGGCGAATCGATCGCTATTGCCGTCGCCAAAGCACATCCCGGCGACACCATCCAGGTCATGGCCGGAACCTACAGGGAACGCATCCTGATCGACAAGCCTTTGCGACTGGAAGGCATGGGCAAGCCGACTATCGCCGCCGGTTACGAAGGGGACGTCATTCGCGTCAAATCGGCCGACGTATCAATCCGTGGCCTGATCGTGCGCGATAGCGGGACCGACCTCGGATCGCAGAATGCCGGCATCTACGTGATGCCAGGCTCCGACCGTATCGTCATCGCCAACTGCGACCTGGTCACCAACCTGTTCGGAATCTGGCTGGAACAGTCGCGCGACGCTGTCCTGCAAGGCAACCTGGTTACCGGCCGCCGCGACCTGATGTCGCAAATGCGCGGCAATGGTATCCAGGTCTACAACACGGACGACACGCAGGTGATCGACAACACGATCAGCTACGTGCGCGACGGGATCTATGTCGACTACTCGCGCCGTGCCACATTCCGCGGCAACACCGTGCATCACGTGCGCTATGGCACGCACTATATGAACACCCACAACAGCACCTGGGAAGGCAACAAGGTGTTCCAGAACCGGGGCGGGCTGGCATTGATGGAAGTGCGCAACCTTACGGTGCGCAATAACGTCGCCTGGGGAAACGAGGACCACGGCATCATGCTGCGCACGATCCAGGATTCCGTCATCGAGAACAATATCGTGGCCGGCAATGGGCGCGGCTTCTTCATCTACGACGCCGAATTCAACACGCTGCGCGGCAACCTGGTGATCGGAAACCGTACCGGCGTGCACCTTACTGCCGGCTCGAGCAATAACGCTGTGGATGGCAACGACTTTATCCACAATGCGGAGCAGGTCAAATTCGTCGCGTCGAAGGACGTCGAATGGGGCCGCAGCAAAGGTAATTACTGGAGCAATTACAGCGGCTGGGACCAGGACAATGACGGCAGCGGCGACGTGCTGTACCAGGCCAACGACGTGGTCGACCGCCTGCATTGGCAATACCCGCTGCTCAAGCTCCTGCTGAGCAGCCCCGCCGTTCAAACGCTGCGCTTCGTGTCGCGGCAATTCCCATTGCTGCGCGCGCCGAGCGTGATCGACAGGCACGCCCGCATGCAGCCCTCGAACACTGATTGGAGACAATGGCATGGACGACAAGCTGATTGACTTGCGCGCCGTGGGCAAGCGCTATGGAACGCTGCAGGCGGTCGATGGCATCGACCTGTCCGTTGGGCGCGGCCGCATGGTGGGCCTGATCGGGCATAACGGAGCCGGCAAGAGCACCCTGTTCAAGATGATGCTTGGCTTGTTGGAGCCAACTTCCGGCGAGGTACGCATTTGCGGTGTGCGAACCAATGACGGAGCGTTTCGCGAGGTGCGGCGCCGTATCGGCTACCTGCCGGAAAGCTTCGTCGCTTACGACAACCTGACCGGCAGGGAGCTGCTGCACCTGTTCGCGGACTTAAAGAAAGTCGCGCGCAGTGCCTGCGGCAACGTGCTGGAGCGGGTTGGCCTGTCGGCGGCGGCGGACCGCCGTGTCGGCGTATATTCCAAAGGGATGCGGCAGCGGCTTGGTTTCGCCCAACTGCTGCTTGGCGCTCCGGAGCTGGTGTTCCTCGACGAGCCGACCAATGGCCTGGACCCGGACGGCATTCACGACTTCTACCGCATCCTGCACCAGCTACGCGGGGATGGCGCAACGATTGTCGTCACCTCCCACATCCTCGCTGAGATCCAAGAGCGGGTCGACGAGCTGGTGATCCTGAGCGGCGGCCGCATTGCGGCACAGGGCACGCTGGCGCAGTTGCGTGCCGGGGCCGCCATGCCGGCGGAATTTCGGCTGGTGGCGCGCGCAGGCGGGACCGGCCGCGTGGTCGCGGCGCTGCGCGGTCACCAGGTGCGCGTCGAGCGCGATTGCATCCGCGTGCCCTGCGCACCGCGGCAGAAGATCGAGATGCTACAGCTGATTTCCACGCTCAGCGACTCCATCGACGACCTGGCGATCCACGAACCGTCGCTGGAAGACCTGTTCTTTGGCATGGGAGGCCGTCATGCATGCGCGGCTTGACTGGTCGGCGGCGGCCACCATCGCCGCGCGGGAATTCCGCGACCGCTTGCGCAACCGCTGGGTGCTGGCGGTGGCGCTGGTGTTTGCCGTGTTTGCGCTGGCCATTGCCTGGTTCGGCATGGCGCAGCAAGGCAGCGTCGGTTATCGCGGCATCGATGTCACCATCGTCAGCCTGTCCAGCCTGGTGACCTACCTGGTGCCGCTGATTGCGCTGCTGCTAGGCTATGACGCGATTGTCGGCGAACGTGAGCGCGGTTCGCTCGACCTGCTGCTTTCGCTGCCGATTACGCGGCTTGAACTGCTGCTCGGTAAGTTCGCCGGCCTGGCAGCTGCATTGGCAGCGTCGACTGCGTTGGGCTTCGGCGCGGCCTTGCTGGCGCTTTCCAGCCAGATCGATGCACGCGACGCCTTGCATTTCTTCGGCTTTGCCGGCAGCGCCATCCTGTTGGGACTGGCCTTCCTCAGCATGTCGCTTTGCCTGTCGGTGCTTTCGCACAACCGCATCGGCGCCAGCGGGCTGGCGATCGGACTGTGGTTCCTGTTCGTACTGGTGTTCGACATGGTGTTGATGGGCGTCCTGGTGTTGTCGCAGGGCGCCCTCGATAGCAGCGTGTTCGGCGTATTGCTGATGCTGAACCCCGCAGACGTGTTCCGCCTTCTGAATATCTTCAGCTCCGGGCAGGTGCAGGGGCTGTATGGCCTGGCGACCGTGATGCCGGAGCATATGACCAACCCGGGCCTGCTGGCTGGCGTGATGCTGGCCTGGATTGCCGTTCCCTTTGCCATTGCCACGTGGAGGTTCAAATGAGGATCAAACGCACCGCCGTCGTCGCCGCGCTGCTGTTGCTGGCTGCCTGCGGCGAGGCCGCGCACTCACTGGCAGCAGGGGAGCCGGCTGACGATGCGGCCTGCGCGCTGGATGGCATGAGCCTCAAGGATTATCCCGGCCCGAAGGCGCAAGTCGTGTTCAAGGGCGGCCGCATCGATTTCTTCTGCAGCCTGGCGGAATTGTTCGAGGTCCTGTTCAGCGAAGATGGCCAGCTCGGCATCGGCGCCAGCTACGTGCAGGATATGGGCAAGGCTGACTGGAACAAGCCGCGCGGACACTGGGTCGAGGCGCGCAGTGCTTTTTATGTACTTGACAGCCGCGCGCAGGGCGCCATGGGCCCTGCCATCGGCGCCTTTGCCAGCAAGCAGGACGCGCAGGCCTTCGCGGAGCGTGAAGGCGGCCGTGTGCTCGACTACAGCCAGATCAAGCCGGACGTGCTCAAGCTGGGCACCAGGCCGGCCCACGAGGCGCATGACGATTCCATGCGTTGAGTATTTTTTCACCCACCAACCAAGAGGAAGACAAGCATGAAACCATTCACCAAGCTGACCGCCGCAATCGCCGCCGCCGTCCTGGCGCCATATGTGATGGCCGCGGCACCAGCCAAAAGCGCCGGCATCAATGGCGAAAAAATCTACTCCGCCAACTGCGCCTCCTGCCATGCTGCCGGCGTGCTGGGCGCACCAAAAGCCGGCGACAAGGCGGCTTGGGCGCCTCGCGTCAAGCAGGGCAAGGAGGTGCTGTACACCCACGGCCTCAATGGTTTCAAGATGATGCCTCCAAAAGGCGGCAATCCTGGCCTGAAAGACGATGAGGTGAAGGCAGCCATCGACTTCATGTCCAAGAGCTGATGATGCTGCGCCGACGGCTGTTGGCTTGCGCCGTGTTGCCGCCTTTGCTGGCGGCATGCACGGCGAGGGATGAAGTGCATCAGGTTCAGGGCCATGTGTTCGGCACGCAGGTGGAGATCAGCATCTACGGGCCTTCCGAAAGCAAGGCGCGCGAGCAGGCCGCAGCCGTGCTGCGAGAGTTCGACCGTCTGCACCACAAGTACCATGCCTGGCAGCCAAGCCAGCTGACGGCGCTGAACGACGCTATCTCCCGAGGCGAGCCTTTCGATGCAGACGCGGAAATGGTGGCGCTGCTGCGCTCCGCTGCCGATTTATCGGCGCGCTCGGGCGATACTTTCAACCCCGCTATTGGACGCCTGATCCGGCTATGGGGGTTCCAGAAAAATGACATCACTGCAAGTGGCCCGCCGGCAGCCGAGATCGAGCGCCTGGTGAAGGCGAACCCGCGCATGGCCGACCTGAATTTCGACGGCAACCGCATTACCAGCAGCAACCGAGCCGTCATGCTGGACCTCGGAGGCTATGCCAAGGGCTACGCACTGGATCGGGCGGCGCAGATCCTGCGCCAGGCCCGCGTCAAGGCTGCGCTGGTGAACGTTGGCGGCAATGCGATTGCGCTCGGCCAGCCGGGTTCTCGGCCATGGATGGTCGGCATCCGCAATCCTCGCGGGCCGCAAATGGTGGCGCGTGTAGCTTTGCACGACAATGAGGCGATTGGCACCAGCGGCGACTATGAGCGCTATTTCATGAAGGAAGGCAAGCGTCACGCGCATATCATCGATGCCCGTACCGGGCAAACGGTCGACCTGGTAGCCTCCGTCACCATCGTCACTTCCGGCGGCGCCGATGCCGGCCTGCGCTCGGACGGCAATTCCAAGCCCTTGTTCGTGGTCGGCCCGCAAGGCTGGTGCGACATGGCGCAGCGGCTCGGCCTGAAAGAAGCCATGCTGATCGACGCACAGGGAGCGGTGTATGCTACGCCTGCCATGATGGCGCGCGCTGACCAGGGAAAAGGAAATGGGAAATCTGTACGAGGATGCACTGCCGCCGGCAAAGGGTGAACGTTTCGATACGCTGCTGTCGCATCAAGGGCTGGTCATCGAGCGCATCGTCAGCACGTCCAAAATCGAATCGCAGGAATACCTGCAAGAGCAGGACGAATGGGTGCTGCTGCTGACGGGGGAAGCCACCCTCGAAGTGGCGGGCAGCGAGGTGCCGTTGAAGGCAGGCGACTACCTGTTCCTGCCTGCGCGCACGCCACATACGGTGCGGCGGGTCTCGGATGGCGCGCTATGGCTCGCGGTTCACCTGCATGGCCGCTCGGCGTGACAATGCGCGCATCTTTCAGCTGTCTTGATCTGCTACTCTTGGTTGCTTTGATATTGGAGCCAACAGAATGCAGTCGACGCAGCAACAAGAAGCGATAGAGGAATTCTGGCAGCACATTTCGCACTGCGACCACGTGGTGCAGGTGTATGAACATGAGGGATCATTCCTCGATACACTGGAATCTTTCGTGATGGAGGGATTCCGCAAGAATGAGGCCATGGTCATCATCGCGACGCCAGAGCACAGGGCCGCTTTGGCCGGCCGGCTGGAACGCAATGGCATCAACGTAGCCGTTGCGGCGTCGAGCGGACAGTACATCGTACGCGATGCCCGCGCCTGCCTGGCGCGCTTCATGTTCGATGGCTGGCCAGCCGAATCGCGATTCTATGCGATGATCGAAGAACTGCTGGCCAAGGCGCGTGAAAAACACCCGACGGTGCGCGCTTTCGGCGAAATGGTGGCCTTGCTGTGGGAGCAAAAACTGTATCGCGCCACCATGCGGCTGGAGCACATGTGGACGCAGTTGTGCCAGCGCGAGTCCTTCCCGCTGTTCTGCGCTTATCCGAAGGCCAGTTTCGATACCGGCGACCCGGCCGACTGCCGCGAAGTGCACCACGCTCATACGAGGGCCTGCCCGCCGCTATAATGGGGCGATGAAAATCGTCCTGGTCACTTTCGGCTGCCTGTTCATGGTCCTTGCGGTCCTGGGCGTGTTCCTGCCGCTGCTGCCGACCACGCCCTTCCTGCTGCTGGCGTCGGCCTGTTTCGCGCGCAGTTCGGACAAACTGCATAACTGGCTGCGCAACCACGGCCGCTTTGGCCGCTACCTGCGCGACTACGAAGACGGGCGCGGCATCCCCCGGCGCGGCAAGATACTGGCCATGGCGATGATGTGGCCATCCATGGCCTATTCGATTTACAGGGTGCCGTTCCTGTCGCTGAAAGTCATGCTGTTCCTGGTTGCCTGCGGCGTAACAATCTATCTGTTGCGCCTTCCCACTTCCCGCCCGCTGGATGAATAAGAAAAATTTGATTGCCGCTGCAGCCGCTTTGCTGCTGTCCCATGCCGCTTTTGCCGCCAAATGGGAGGTCGTCGCGGGGGCGCCCATGTCCTTGCGCAGCGAGCGGCTGGAATCGCCGCGCGGTATCGCGGTGGGGCCGGACGATGCCCTTTACTTCACCGATGGCGCGACTGTGCGGTCGCTGACGCCCGATGGCAGGCTGGTGACGTTGCCGGGCCGTTTCATTGCGCCGGCCGGCTTGGCCGTTGCCGCGGACGGTACGGTGTATGTGGCCGACGCCGGCAACCATGCGGTGAAAGCGATTTCGCCGGCGGGCCAGGTGCGCACGGTTGCCGGCCAGGCCGGCACTGCGGGGCGCAACGACGGCAAGGGCATCGCGGCGCGTTTCGACCAGCCTGCCGGGCTGGCGCTCGATACCGACGGCGGGCTTCTGGTGGCCGATGCCGGCAACAATGCGCTGCGGCGGATCTCGGCCGATGGCGTCGTCAGCACGGTGGCCCAGGGCTTGCCAATCCAACCGCAAGGCGTAGCGCTCGATGCACGCGGCGCTGTTATTTTGTCCGACGCCGCCAGCGCGCTGCGCGTCGATGCGGCCGGCAAGTTGCAAGCGCTCGAGCCGCAATCGAACGTGGCGCCAGCGCCGGGCCAGGCGGAGCCTCAGCCAAGCGGCACTACGGGGCGAATTCCCGCCAGCGTGATCGCTGCGGTGCGCGACGCCAGTGCCATTGCGGGAGCGGCGGAAGAGTGCCAGCGCGGCAAATGCCTGCGTCGCTACCTGGCCCCGAGCATGCCGACAGTTGCAAAGTCGCGTGCCATGCCCGCCGGGCAAATGGCCGCCGACTCCCAGGGCAGGCTGCTGGCGACCGTACCTGCCACCGGCACCATCTACCGCATCGAGCATAACGGCATGATCGTGCCTTTGCTGGGCGCAGGCGACGTTACGGGCGAGCTGTCCGGAGTGGCGCGCGACCGCGAGGGCAGCTTGCACGTGCTGCTGGCCGAACGCCAGGCAGCAATGAGCTGGGATGCCAGCGGCAAGCCGCAACCTTTTGCCCTGCAATACGCAGCTTCGCTGAATCGCGACGGACCGGCAATGCAGGCACGCTTCAGCGATATCACCCAGCTTGCAGTGGGCCGCGATGGCGGTTTGTATGTGCTGGACGGCGACCAGCTGCGCCGCATTGACAAGGAAGGCGTGGTGCGCACCTTGCTGGAAGCAGGAAGCTTCCGCAAGCTGCGCGAGTCGCATACTGCAGCCCAGGTCGATTTGCACGGCTCGATGGCTGCGCGCCCGAGCACCGGTGTATTCGTGACCGCCAACGGCGGGCTGGCCGGCGTCAGCACGGAAGGCATGATCTCCCTGGTGAGCGGTCCGCCGGGCATGACGCCGGAGCAGACCGGCTTCGTGCCGGCGCTGAAGCGCATCTGGGCCTATGTCACGCAGGATGCTGAACCCTTCATGCTGCCGGGCCTGGGCCAGCACCGCATTGCGGCGGATGCCGGCGGCCAGGCCTGGTATTGCGCGGACAAGGTGCTGTGGCGCATCCGCCCGCGCGGCGTTGCGCGCAAGATCGAACTGCAGGGCGCGGACGGTTGCGGCGACGTGCTGGTGGCGCCAAGCGACGACGTGTTCATGCTGCACGGTCATTATGTGAGCCGGGTCGGTGCAGACGGCTATCAATGGCTGGCCGCCGGCAGCCGCGACCGCAAAGGCAGCGACGACGGTACAGGCTTGCTGGCACGCTTCCGGAACATCACGCATGCGGCGACCGATGCCCGCAACAATATCTATCTGATTGACGACGGGGTGTTGCGCAAGTTGTCGGCGAAGGGGGACGTCACTACAGAAGGGCGGGGCCTGCCTGCGGATATCGGGAAATTGCGCGCCCTTGCCGTGGACAGGAAGGGCGCGCTATACGTGGCTACTCAGCGCACGATTTTGAAGCTGAAGCCCTGAATCAAGGCTGCCAGTTCACGTTCACCGTCGCCGTGCCGCTGGCCGGCGTGGTGAAGGTGTGGTTGCTGCCGCCTTCCCACACGGTAGGATTGGCGCTCTTTTTCAGGAACTTGTAGCTGACAGTGGTGCCGGCCGGGACGCTGACATCGGTGTACCAGTTCGGATAGCTGTACATCACCTGGTTGAACAGCGGGCCAAGCGGTGCGGTGGCGCTCCAGTTGGTCAGTTCGAACTTGTCCCCAGTCAGGTAGACGTTTTCGCCGGATACCGTGGTGGCGTTGCTCACGACGAAGCGCACCGCTACCTGCGGGCCGCTGAGGATTTCGAAGTTATCCCAGCTATCGCTGGCCACAGCGCCCGCTGTGACGATGCTCACACCGCTCATGCCCGCCGCCACGCTTGGCACCAGCACCTTGATCTGGGTGTCTTCCCACGACAGGATGTTGGCGCCACTCACTACCGTGCTGCCGAACTTCACCGTGCCCTTGGTGGCGCCAAAGCCGCGGCCATCGATGGTGACGGTCTTGCCGGGCATTGACATATTCGGTCCCACGTGGCCCAGTTTTGGCGCTGCTACCGTGGCCGTGTACTGCCACACTGCAATGGCGCCGGCAGCCAGCGTAAAGTTGCTGACCGCACCGTTAGCCCCGACCGTGATGTTGTTGCCATTGAAGCCCAGGCCACTCAGCACGTCGGTATAGCTGCCTGCCGGCAGGCCTGCGATAAAGCCGCTGATTGGGGTCGCGGTAGCCAGGTTGCGGTTGATTGCGACCACGGCCACGTTGTTGCCGAAGTTGCGTTCGAAGATCAGCACATCGTTATTGACCCAGCGCTGCTGCGTGCTGCCGTAGGCGATGGCCGGATTGGACTTGCGCAGCGGCGCCAGGCGTTTCACCAGGCCATAGGCGGGCGTGGTGGTAGCGAAGGAGGTCATCATCGCGCGGTTGTCCGGATCGCCGGTGCCCTGCATGTATTGCTCGGTGCCGTAGTAGATGGCCGGCACGCCGCGCGAGGTGAGGGTAAAGGCCAGCGCCTGTTCCAGCTTGCGACCGCTGGCGCCTGCCACCTGGAAGCGCGGCATGTCGTGGTTGTCGATGAAGGTGACCTGGTCGCCCACGTGGGAGTATTGGCCGGCGGTATCGCTCACCATCTGGTTCAGCGCAGTCATATTCGCCGAGCCATCCTTGAAGACCTGGCGCACTTTCTGCGCGAACTGGAAGTCCAGCAGGCTCATGCCGCTGCGGTTGGCGAAGTAATGGTTGGCCGGATCGACCTCGTTCTCGCTCAGGTACCACTCGCCGAAGGTGAACACGGGCTTGTAGCCGTGGATATAGGACATCAGGCTCTTTTGCCAGCCGAAGGGCATGTGCTTGACCGCGTCCATGCGGATGCCGTCGATGCCCAGGTCCAGCCACACCTTGATGGCGGCCTTCATGTAGGCGTCCACGGTGGCGTTGTTGTGGTTCAGGTCCGCCAGGTCGAACAGGTTGCGGTAAATGCCGCTTTCCAGCGTGGAGAAGTCAGTGCCGCCATTGTGGTGGAAGTAGCCGTTCGGGTCGGAGCCATAACCGGCCATCAAGGCCCCGTTGTCATACAGCTTGCCGTTCTCGCCGAAGGTGGTGTCGGTGGCCGAAGCCGGCGAGGTGTGGTTGGGCGCAAAGTCGATGATCACCTTGATGTTGCGGGCGTGGGCCGCGTTGATCATGTTGGTGAAATCGGTCATGGTGCCGAAGGCCGGATTGGCGCGTTTGAAGTCGCGCGCCCAGTAGCCGTGGTAGGCGGTGCTGTTGGTGCCCGAGTAGTTCAGCACTGCGGTGATGTTTTCCACCGGCTGCGAGATCCAGATGGCGGTGATGCCCATGCCGGTCAGGTAGCCGTCTTCGATCTTGTTCTGGATGCCTTTCCAGTCGCCGCCGCAAAACAGCTTCTTCTGGGTGCAGCCGGAACTGAAGGCGCTGCCGGTGGGGTTGTTTGCGCTGTTGCCGTCGGCCAGGCGGTCGGTCACGATCTGGTAGATCACGTCCGTGTTGAAGCCTTGCTTGTTGCCGACCGAAGTGTCGGGCGCGGCCTGCGTGGTGATGGCAAAAGCGGCCAGCATGGCGGCAACCAGGGTGTTGCGTTGAGTCTCCATAGTCCTTCCTTTCTTTGTTTTGGTGGACAAAGTATGGAGTAGTTTTACTACGCACGCGCTTGACCTGTGGCGTAAACGCAGCAGAAATTGCGATTAATGCGAAGTATTCTGACTACAGAAAATCCTGTAGTCGGCGTCCCAGACGCTTGCCGAGTGCAAGCAGCGTGAGGGTGGGAGGCAGGCCCCAGGGGGCCGGCAGGACGGAGGCATCACAGACATAAAGCCCCGCGGTGGCGGTGCGCAAATCGCTGTCGACCGCGGCCGCGCCAGCGCCGCCCACGGCCAGCGCACCGCCCGGATGGGCGGCGAAATGCCAGCTCTGGAACACATGCCGGGCGCCGGCCTGGGAAAGGATGCGCCGCGCCAGCGAGGTGCCGCTGCGGAAGCGTTCGCGGTCGGCTGGCTGCAGGGTCTTGTCGACCCAGTGCGGGCCGATCCCGCCGCCGGCCAGGTCGCGGATCTTGACCATGATGCTGAGCGTGCGGCGGTGCGCAAACAGGCGGTCGATGCGGCCGACCTGCAGCGCGAGGGCCTGGTACATCGGCTTGGGCAACGTCAGGTCGGCAAAGGACAGCCCTTCCTCCGGCAGCGCCATGCCGGCGGCCATCGGCACTTCGGCGCCGCCATCGATATCGTCGACCGCGCCCATCACTGCCACCACGGGATCGCTGATGAAGGGCAGGCTGCGCGGCGCCAGGCCGGAGGCATGCAGCAGGCGCGGGCTGCCGATGCCGCCGCCCGCCAACATGACAACACTGGCGTGGGCCTGGTGGGCCGCACCAGCGCGGGTGTATTCGATGCCGACCGCGCGGTCCTGGTCGAGCAGCACCCGCCTGGCCTGTGCCTGGTCCAGGATGTGCGCTCCATGTAAGCGCGCATCATCGAGCAGATCGCGCGCGGTCCACTTGGCGCCGAACGGGCAGCCGTAGACGCATCGCCAGCAGCCGGTGCGGCAGATGGCCGGGCGGATCATCTTGTCGAGCTTTTGCCAGGGCAGGCCGGCGGACTGCGCGGCCTGCATGATGCGTTGCGCCATGGGACCGAGCAGTTCATCGGGCAATTGGCCGATCGGGAGTTCGGCACGGCATTCAGCCAGCGCAGGCGCCAGGTCGATGCCAAGCGCCGCAAAGCGTTCCAGCGGCGGCGCTGCCGCGGTGGCGAAATTCAGGGTGGAGCTGCCGCCGGTAGCCAGCCCGCGCACCAGCAGCGATGCATCGCGATGGAAAAAGGCTCCCTTGCCGGGAATGGCGCCGATGCCCGCCATCTGGGCCAGCGTGCCGCGCAAGGGGGCGCCGCTGCCCTGTTCCAGTACCAATACGCGCTGTCCATGCCGCGCAAGCGTGTGCGCGACGCTGGCGCCACCGGGGCCACTGCCGACAACGATGGCGTCATAGCGCGTCAGCATCTGAGTTAGCGGGTTTGCTTGTCGTGCTTCTGGTGGTGGATGGCGGCGCTGTTGCGGTCGGCTTCGCGCTGCAGCTTGTGGCGCTCTTTGCGGGTCACCTTGCCGTCCGCCTTGGCCATTGCTTCGTCGTTGGCCAGCTTGGCTTCGCGTGCTTCCAGGTGCTGCGCTTCCTTGGCGGTCAACTGGCCGGACTCGATGCCCTGGGCGATGCGGGCTTGCTGGCGCTCTTCGCGTTTGTCCAGGTTCGGGGTCGATTGGGCGAAGGCTGGCAGGACAAAGGCCGAGACCAGGACGGCGGCAAACAGCTTGGTGGTTTTCATGGCGTTTCCTTTCATGTGTTGGATTCCGCAAGTCGCGTGGCTGCAGTATAGGGCCGGCGAACCCTGCGAAAAACATCGCGCCATGTAATCGGTGTAAGCATTTGCAACCGTTTTGCTAATGGATTTTGGGGCGCAGGTGCTGCATCAGGTCTTTCAGTAATTCGGTCGGGCCGATTGTATTTCAGCCGAGCGAGAAAATCTTGGCGACGCGCTCCAGGTGCAATGCTCCAGCGTGCACAGTCATTGACATTGGCCGCGTCGGCGGCGTTGTCATGCATGAAGAGGATGTGCTCGTTCACGATTCCCTTTCGAGTGACCGGCAAAATGCGGCACTGGCCTCGTCGGCCGGGAAGCACGATTCGATGTGCAGTTCTTCCAGTGTGACGTCGCGCGGCGTGCCGAAGGTGGTAACGGTGGAGAAGAACGCTACGCGTTGGCCGTCGCGCTCGAACACGGTTTGCAGCAGCGGCGCCGGTACGGCGCGCAGGTCGCGCTGGCGCCATTTTTCCGGTACACCTGGGTAGGAAAGGGTTTCTTCCAGCAGTTCACGCGCCTTGGCGTCGTTCGGCGCGGTTGCGACCAGCTTGTGCAGGTGGGCCAGCAGGCTGCCGGCGATTTCCTCCCA
>DASWTB010000025.1:0-5150 GCA_036402315.1 Pseudoduganella sp.
TGCGCGATTTGTCCGATTGCCGGAGCTGACCCCGACTTTTATGCGTTAAGGGGCTTGCCAGCCGCCGCCGAGGGCGCGGGCGAAGCTGACGGTGGCCAGCATGCGCTGGGTGTTGAT
The DNA here is from genome assembly GCA_036402315.1 of Pseudoduganella sp. Lineage (GTDB taxonomy): Bacteria > Pseudomonadota > Gammaproteobacteria > Burkholderiales > Burkholderiaceae_D > Rugamonas. Next base: position 118 of record DASWTB010000025.1, read on the forward strand.
TTGCACGGCGGCGCGGTCGGCGGCCAGGGCGCTGCGCTGGGCGTCGGTGACGTCGAGGTAGGTGCTGATGCCGCGCTCGTAGCGGGCACGGGCGACGTCGTAGGCTCGGGTGGCGGCTTCGCGGGATGTCGCCTGGACCTTGCCTTGCTGCGTGCGCTGCTGCACGTCGGACAACGCGTCTTCCACCTCACGCAGGGCGGTCAGCAGCTTGCCTTCGTGGTTGGCGACTGCTTCTTCGTAGCGGGCTTTGGCAACCGTCAAGTTGGACTGGTTGCGGCCGCCGTCGAAGATCGGCAGCGACAGCGCCAGCGGGCCGAAGCTGAAGACGCGGGAGCCGCCTTTGCTGATGTCGCTCAGGCTTTCCGATGCGTAGCCGAAGTTGCCGGTCAGGCTGACCGATGGGTAGAACGCGCCTTCGGCCACGCCGACGTTGGCATTGGTCGCGCGCAGGGTGGCTACGCTGGCGGCCAGGTCGGGGCGGTGGGCCAGCAGGTTGGCGGGCACGCCGGCTGGAATCGCTGGCGGCGCTGGCAAGTCAGTCGCCGTTGCCGGCTCCAACTGCATCGACGATGGCGAGGCGCCGACCAATACTGCCAGCGCGTGTTCCAGCGTGTTGCGCTGGCGTTGCACTTCTTCCAGGTCGGCTTCCGCGTTGGCGCGTTCGATGCGGGCACGCGAGGTGTCCAGTTCATTCGACAGGCCGGCATTGAAGCGGGCGTTCACCAGTTCCTCGGTTTCCTTGCGGGTGGCCAGGGCGCCGCGCAGGATCGCCATTTCGGCATCCAGTCCGCGCAATTGCCAGTAGGTGGTGGCGATCTGCGACGACAGCAGCAACAGCACGCCGTCGCGGTCATGGCTGGCCGCCAGCGCTTGGGCATCGGCCGATTCCACCGCGCGGCGCACGCGGCCGAAAAGGTCCAGCTCATACGAGAAGCCCGCGGCGACCGAGTAGTTGTTGCCGTGGATCGAGCGGTGGCCCAGCGCGATACCTTGCGAGGTATTGGCCGAGGTGCGCGAATTCGATACGCCGGTGCTGAGCGTCAGGGATGGCAGTTGGCTGGCTTTCGCCAGTCCCAGTTGCGCTTCGGCCTGGAACAGGCGCTGCGCCGCCGCCTTCACGGTCGGGCTGTCGCGCAGGGCCTGGTGTTCAAGCCGGTTCAGCGTGTCGTCGCTGAACACGGTCCACCACTGCGCCGGCAGTTGGGCTTCGCTCGCTGCGCCTTGCGGCGCGTGGCGGAAAGCCTGTTCCTGCATTCCGGCAGGCGCTTTGAAGTCGCTGCCTACCGTGCCGCAACCGGCCAATACCGCCGCTGCGCCAACTGCCATTGCAATCATCTTGATGTTCATACTCTTACCTCTATTCTTTTTAGTGCGCACCAGCGCCGCCGCCCGAGGGGGACTTCACTTTGTCGGACAGCCACAGGATCAGGATGCAGGACAGCAGGATGCCGCCCACGATCAAAAAGCCGTCGTTGTAGGCCATGACGAACGATTCGCGCCGTACGATGCCATCCACCGCCTTCAGCGCCTTGTCGGACGCCGTGACCGGGTCGAAGCCTTTGCTGATGAAGTTCTGCGTCAGCTGGTCCAGGCGCAGCTGGGTCGCGGCCGAGAAACTGTTCACTGCCTCGCCCAGGCGGGCCGAGTGGAAGTGTTCACGCTGCGTCAGCTGGGTTGCCAGCAGGGCGATGCCGATCGAGCCGCCCAGGTTACGGATCATGTTGAACAGGCTCGAGGCCGATGCGGTGTCCTTCGGTGCAATGCCGTTCATCGCGAAGTTCGACAGCGTCAACATGACGAAGGGCTGGCCCAGCGCGCGCACCACCTGCGACACCAGCAGCTGGTCGTAGCCGGTGCTGGCGTCCATATAGGCATTCATGATGCAGGACACGCCAAACAGCCCCAGGCCAATCGAGCACAGGATGCGGTTGTCCACCTTCATCGACAGCTTGGCCGCGAACGGCATGATGAACAGCTGCGGCAAGCCGGCCCACATGATCACTTCACCGATCTGCATCGGCGAGTAGCCGGCGATCTGGCCCAGGTACAGCGGCAGCAGGAAGGACGAGCCGTACAGGCCCATGCCCATCACGGCAGCCAGCGCCGACGCCACCAGGAAGTTACGCTGTGCGAACAAGCCCAGGTTGACAAAGGGATGCGGCCGCATCGCACTGGTCACTACCCAGCCGAGCAAACCGACGATCGCCATGCCGGCAAACGCGATGATGAAGCCGGACTCGAACCAGTCCTTGCTGTTGCCCTCTTCCAGGAAGATGGTCAGGCAGCCCAGGCCCAGCGCCATGAAGGCGATGCCCAGCCAGTCGGCGTTGAACAATTCACTGAGCTTGCGCTCTTCGTGGTCGAGGCCATACGCCACGCCGGCGATCAGCAGCACGCCCGGCACCCAGTTGATGTAGAAGATCGAAGGCCAGCCATACAGTTCGCTCAGGTAGCCGCCCAAGGTCGGGCCCATGGAAGGCGCCAGCGTTGCGGTCAGGCCGAAGATGGCCATGCCGATTGCGCGCTTGGAGGGCGGCAGCTTGGCCATCACCAGCGTCATCGCCATCGGGATCAGGGCGCCGCCGGTGAAGCCCTGCATCATGCGGAACAGGATCATGCTTTGCAGGTTCCAGGCCGCGCCGCACAGGGTCGAGAACACCAGGAACAAGGCGGTGGTGCCCATCATGTAGCCGCGCATGCCGAAGGTGCGCGTCAGCAGTGCGGTCAGCGGGATCACGATGATCTCGGCCACCAGGTAGGCAGTCGAAATCCAGGAGCCCTCTTCCTGCGTGGCGTTCAGCGCGCCAAGGATGTCGCGCAGCGAGGAGTTGGTGATCTGGATGTCCAGCACCGCCATGAACGCACCCAGCATGCCGGCGGCGACTGCGATCCAGGTGCGGCCGGATACCCGGCCTTCAGGCACCGTCATTGGGGCGCTCATTTTGCGTTGGATTTGATGCTGACTTCAGCGATGGCGGACATGCCCGGCACCAGGCGGCCTTCGTAAGCCTTCAGGTCTTCCGGCTTGAAGGTGATCTTGACCGGCACGCGCTGCACGATCTTGGTGAAGTTGCCGGTCGCGTTATCGGCCGGCAGCAGCGCAAACTGCGCACCGGAGGCTGGCGAGAACGAGTCGACACGGCCGGTCAGTTCCTTGCCTGGCAGCGCATCGATGGTCAGGTTCACTTCCTGGCCAACGCGCATATCGGCGAGCTGGGTTTCCTTGAAGTTGGCCGTCACCCACACATTGTCCTGCACCAGGGCCACCAGTTGCTGGCCTGGCTGAACGCGCTGGCCGACTTCGAGGGAGCGCTTGCCGACGCGGCCATCGACCGGGGCGACGATGCGGTTGTATGCCAGCTGCTGCTGCGCGTCCTTCAACTGCACTTGCAGCACCTTCACTTGCGCCTTCAGCACTTCTCGTGCGGAGGTGGCGGAAGCGATTTGCGCCTTCGCTGCGGCGGCGCTGTCCTTGCGTGCCGCGACGTCGGCGGTGGCGCTGGTGCGGGCTGCGTTGGCGGCATCCAGTTCGGCCTTCGATACCGCCTTCATCTGGCTGGTATACAGCTGGCCGTAACGCTCGGCGTCCTGCGTGGCGCGCAGCTGGTTGGCTTGGGCCTGGGCCACTTGCGCGGCGGCGGCGCTGGCCTGTGCGTTCACCTGCGCGATCTGGGCGTCGGCCTGCAAGACTTGCTGCTGCACGCTGGCGATCTGCGCCTGGATCTGTTCTACCTTCACCTGCTGGTCGAATGGATCGAGTTCGGCGATCACGCCGCCTGCTTTCACGAACTGGTTGTCGTCCACCAGCACCTTGGTCACCACGCCCGAAATGCGCGAAGACACCGGATGCACGTGGCCGGCCACGTAGGCGTTTTCCGTCTCCACGTAATGATGGCTGCGGTACCACATGCGGCCGCCTGCAGCCAGGGCTGCCAGGACGATCAGGCCGGCGATGACGAGCACGCGACGGTTTGGAGGAGTGGCTGCCGGAGTGGCGGTTGGCGCGGCTTCTGGCACGGCGCTGAGCACTTTTTGTTCGGCTGGGTTGTGCTGGGACATGGTGGGAAACTCCCTGAAAATGAAATGAGTCGTGTGCATTATTGGTCAATCAATGAACAAAGTCAAGAAATGAAACGATTGCATTTCATTTTTAATTGGCATAAAGTGAGGGCTATCTGATAGCCTTCGGGCATTACGTACGGTTTTCAATCATGTCTGTTGAACAAGTTCCTGAGCCAGTCAAAGCCGGCCGCCCCAAGGCAGCCGAGGCCGAGGCCCGCCTGAATGACCTGCTGGATACGGCTGCGCGCCTGATCCTGGAGAAGGGGTACGGCAAGGTCAGCCTGGAGGCGATTGCCAAGGAAGCACGGGTTGCCGTGCGCACCATCTATGTGAAGTTCGGCGGCAAGGCCGGCCTGCTGAAGGCCATCCTGCAGCGCTACCGCGCCGGCGCTTTCGATCCTTCCGGCATGGAGACCATGCACCGCCCTATCCGCGACACGCTGCTGGAATTCGGCCTGCGTTTCCACCGCCTGGTGAGCACCCCCGAAGCGACCGCGCTATACCAGATCGTCGTGGCGGAGTCCCATGCCAACCCCGATCTGGCCGAAGCGTTCTGGGATGCAGGCCCGCGGCAGACACGCGAGCTGCTGGCGCGCTATTTCGCGCGGCCGGACATCGCGTCCCAACTCGATACAAGCGCGCCGCCGGAGCGGCTGGCGATTCACCTGATGAACTGCCTGATGGGCGACCAGTTGCGCCGCTTCCTGTTCGATTCACGCTGCGGCGTGGCCACCACGCCGGAAGAAATCGAGCAAGGCATCGACCTGTTCCTGCGCGGCGTCGCCAAGCGTTAAGTGCACCTTAAGCGTGCGCGGCAGCGTATGTGCGCTAGCGCACGGTGGCCCATCGGCTGGCTGCCGGATACTGACCTTCTCGAGAACCAAAATTAAAGTGGGAGGTTGTATGAGCAAGGTCGATCGGCTCGAATGGAGCAGGAAAATCGCCACGATCAACGAGCGCATCAAAGGTTT
>DASWTB010000026.1:0-3218 GCA_036402315.1 Pseudoduganella sp.
CGGGGTAGGTGCCGGCCGGATCGCCACGCAGGGTCTGCTCGACCACGCTCATGGTTTCGACGAATTCCTGCCAATCCATGGTGCCGAGGAAGCGCAGGCTGCCGATGCTGTTGGCGATCGAGACTTGCTCGGCCGCCTGCATGTGGATTTCGGCCTGGATTTGCTGCTCGATGGTGTGCCCGGTTTCGGCCAGGCGGTAAGTGATCCAGTTGAGCGCCAACGTCAGCACCGGGCTTTGGCCCTGCAGGCGGCGCGCCAGCTCGGCCACAAAGGCGCTGGTGATGGGCGGGTCGGAGCGCGCCATGTCGGCCACCAGCAGGATCAAGCCGCTCGGGTTCTTGTCGGCGATTTCCAGCATCTGGTCGGCCCAGCTGTTGGCCAGGTCGCGCTGGAAGCGGTTGTCGGCCACGCGCGCCGCCACGCGCCGCAAGTTCTCGATCAAGGCCAGGCGCAGCATGATGGGGATGGCCCACAACTCGCCCAGTTTCAGCGTCGCCACTTCCTGGTAGGCTTCGACGAAACGGCACAGGCTTTCCGGATCGACGCGGCCATCGCCATGGGCGATGATTTCCAGCGCAATCTGGTACACGCGCGGCGTGCCTTCCGGCGCGCCCTTGGCCAGGCGCGGCAATTCCTTGCTGTAATCCTTGGGCAAGTGACGCCGCGCGGTGCGGATCTGGTCTTCAATCAGGTAGAAATTGTCCAGCAGCCATTCGGAGGCGGGCGTGATCTGGCGGCCTTCCTTGACCGCCTCGGTCAAGCCTTCGCAGGTGGCGCCGATCAGGGCGGCGTTCTCGCTCAGCCGCGCGAGCAGGCGGTCGCCGCCGCCGCGTTTGCTCAATTCATGGCCCGCCGCAAGGGCGCGGCCATGGTGTTCCATCTGTTGCGCGCTGAACAGTTCCGCGCGCAACGGCAGGTCGTCTTCGTCACCGGCCCCGCGTTCCAGGGATCCCGATGCCGACTCCTTGAACCCGGCACTTGCGGCCGGCCATAAAAAAGGATGCTCTTTCAAGGGTTGGCCTCACACTTATTCTTAGAACTGCCGCGCAGACCGGCAGTATGTTCCAAGCAATGTTATGCAGGCGCACGACAGGCGACTGTTCGCTAGCGTACATACCAGCTTAGCACTTCCAGACCTACAAGGCTTACAGGTGCCATCTTTAGCGCGGCAATTGCACCGAATCGACGACTAGCATTTTCATGGCATACTTCTGCGTTACCCCACCGCAACGCCATCGTGGCCGCACACGTTGCGATTACTCACTAAAATGCACGCACTGAATTAACGTGGTTTTTCTCGATAGTTGTGTCCACTCCTTTCGCGATCTCTCAGTGACCATGAAGAATTGCCATTGAAATTAGATCCGAGGAGAGAATTGTGCCGTTGTGGATATCAGCCTATTTTGCTTGCTACGTCACATTCTCCCTTCGGGCACATCTGGATGATTTGAAGTTGCGGGATGGACGAATGTTCGCAATTGGCCAGCTTTTGGGTAACGTTTGCTTGCTAGTCCCCGCGTTGGCATTTCCGTTGCTTTGGTGGGGTGGGATTGTTTTTGGTAACCTTACCTGAAGCAAAAGCGGACTGGAGCCGGCAAACACATCAACGATTCTTCCATTCTCGCGATTGTCGGCGCAAAGTAGGTATGAAGAAACAGTATATTTATTTGCTTGGTATCGCTGGACTTGGTTTGGCATATCCAAGTATCAAGGAAGCACTCGGTGGTGGGGCAATATTTGCCGGCACCATGCTATGCGTCGTGATCCTTATTTCTTGGCTGGCGCACCGTTTTGGAAAGTAAAGTGTATTTCTTGAATTGAAAAAGCCACTGCCTCCGGCTTACCCGGATGACGTGGCTTTTTTCTTTAGCCGCCCAGCCGGCGGCGTGATCGGTGCTATGTTGATGACCAGGCAGCCTAATGTGCCGGGGCGGCCTTCGCGGTCTATGAAGGCTACGACGCCTTCTCTTGTGATTGATGGATATGGCAAACGAACTCTCGATCGAATTACGCGAATACCTTCAGCGCTGCGGCCTGTCTGAACGCAAGATCGCGCGGTGTAATGGCAACACGCGGATGTATCACGATCTCGGCCTTTACGGGATATTGCTGAATTGATGCGCAGCACCATGAGTGTAATTTTCTCTAATTTCCCTCGTTGCCGGGTGCTGGCCCGGCCGTTTGCGGCGGCACGTCAAAAATTCTGATAGCCAACAAGCCATTTTTGTTTAGCTCCTGAACGACAGGGAACTGGAGGATGCGTGGGCTGGAGCTGGGACCGGATGGTAACGGCGGCTCCACCGGTGAGCTGACGGCGCGGTTGTTACTCTTCCGGTAGCGCACATATTGCCGCTCACCCCACCAATTTTGCCGTCTGTCACATCAGCCACTCTAGCGGCTGCGCCATCCGCTAGAGTGATGGCTACCTTTAATCGCCCAGATTTGTTACCCATTTGTTTCCAGCCGGGTTGGGCTGGCCGGGGACGACTTCGGGCAGTGTATCCTGTTGAGTTAGCCAGAATCTATCGCCATTAATATGAAGAAAATCGCTTTACCTGCCCTGCCCCTCCTGCTGCTGGTCCAAGCCCTGCAAACCGCCTATGCCCAGCAAGCGCCGGTGCCGGCGCCGGCGCCGGCCGCCGAGCCCCCGAAAGTGGAAATCAAGGGCAGCGCAGCCATGGATATCCGCCGTAACGATACCGCTACCAAGATCGTGGTGACGCAGGAGGAAATCCTGAAAAATGGCGACACCAGCATCGGTGAAGTGCTGAAGCGCTTGCCCGGCGTGACGCTGGACGGGGTGCAGGGGCGCGGCGGCAATATCCGCATGCGCGGCCTGGGCAGCGGCTACACCGCCATCATGCTCAATGGCGAACCGGCGCCGCCCGGCTTTTCGCTCGATTCGCTGACGCCGGACATGATCGAGCGCATTGAAGTGATGCGCGCGGCCACCGCCGAATTCAGCACCCAGGCGATCGCCGGCGGCATCAATATCGTGCTGAAGAAAGCGATTTCCACCGCCCAGACGGAAATCAAGGCAGGCGTGCAGGCCGACAATGGCCAGCCTGGCGTCAGCGTCAACCTGCAAATGTCGGACCGCAAGGGCCCGTGGTCGTATTCAGTCGGCGGCGGCTTCCTGTATGGCGACTTCGACCGCCCGAGCCATTCGATCACCGAGGCCACCGGCAGCGCGCCCCTGCTGCGGCGGGGCGAGGCGA
>DASWTB010000027.1:0-25552 GCA_036402315.1 Pseudoduganella sp.
GGGAGACATCGCTGCTGGTGCTGGAGCGGCTGGAAGACTATGTCCGCCATGACGTGACGCCACCGGAAAAGTATCGTGATGCCTTCGACAAAATGAAGGCCGAGCGTACTGCAGTCGCCGCCGGCCAGCGCAGCAAGCACCTGGACGACGTGGTCAGGCAGTTTGAGGCAAAAGTCGCGTGGTGGGAAAAGCGCTTCCCCAAGACCCGTCCACCGGAGCCGAAGAAGGCCAAGCGCGAGCAGGACGCGGAAATGATGATGCCTGCTCCACCGCCCGCCCCGGTGCCAATCGCTGAAGCCGCAGCAGCGGCGCCAGTCTACGCCCGCGCAGCCGCGTCGCGTGAGCGGGTGACCGGTGTCGCCAAGCCCGACGCGAGAGCGATCAACGGTGGCGCCACGGTGCGGCTGAAAGCATGGCAGCCGGATGCGCCTTATGCGGCGCGCATGCGCAAGGCCGCGCCAAGCGATATGTACCGCATTTATCTCGACGAACGGCCATCCCATGTGGGCAGCAGCGCCTTCCTGCTGGACGTGGCCGGGTTGATGCTGCAGCGCGGACAGAGGGAACTGGGCTTGCGTGTACTGTCCAACCTGGCCGAAATGGACCTGGAAAACCGTCATGTCCTGCGTGTGCTGGCCTACCGCCTGGTTGAAGCGGGCGAGCCGGCGCTGGCAATTCCGCTGCTCGAACGCGTGCAGGAATTGGCGGAAGAAGAGCCCCAGTCCTTCCGCGACCTGGGCCTCGCGCTGGCATCCAGTGGGCAGGAGCAGCGCGCCATTGAGCAGCTGTACCAGGTGGTGCTGCGTCCATGGGATGGGCGCTTTGCCGACGTCGAGCAGATTGCGCTGAGCGAACTGAATGCGATCGTGGCGCGGGCCCGGGCGGCAGGCCGCAAACTGGATACGAGCGGCATGGATTCACGGCTGCTGCGTAACCTGCCGGTGGACTTGCGCGTGGTGCTGGGCTGGGATGCGGACAACAGCGACATGGATTTGCACGTGACCGATCCGGATGGCGAGCGCGCGTATTTCGGTCATCCACTGACCTACCAGGGTGGTCACATGTCGCGCGACTTCACCGGGGGATACGGACCTGAGGAGTTCATGCTGCGCTATGCAAAGCCAGGCATTTACCGGGTCGAGGTCAATTACTTCGGCAGCGCACAGCAGATCGTCACCGGCGCCACAACGCTGCAACTGCGCTTTACGACCGGGTTCGGCACGCCGGCAGCGGACGACAAGCTGGTCACCCTGCGTTTGACGGGGCAGGGTAGCACGGTGCTGGTTGGCGAATTCGAGGTGAAGCCGAAGTAGCCTATTCCAGCGCTTTCAGGCGCTCCGCCATGACGTCCGGCACCGGGTAGTCCGGGTAGGCCTGGCGGAAGCGCGTCCATTGTTCAGCGGCAGCGGAGTTTTGACCTTCATTCAGCAAGTGTTCGATAGCGTTCAGCCATTCCTTTGCCGCCGGCGCCTCCATGCCGCTGCCGCTGACGCGTGCACGGGTTTCGGCTTTTGGCGCAGTTGCCGCCGGTTCCTGGGCTTGCGCCGGTGCTGCTGGCGGCGCGTACTGTGGCACCGCCGCCGGCGGCGCCGCGGTGACGGGCTTGGGCGCGGGCGCCCGTGAAAATGCCGCTGCTGGCGCTGGAACGGCCGCAGGCGCGGGCACTGGTGCCCGCGAAAGCTCCGCATCTGGCACTGGAGGCGGTGGTGGAACCGGCGCAGCGTCCTCCGGCGTCCGCGATGGTTCTGGGAGAGCAGGTATTGCGGGCTTGTCGAGCGCAATACCTGCTTCGCGCTTGTGTTCCTGTGCTGCGGCAGGCGCAGCAACTTCGGCGTCAGACGCTGAAGGCACGGGCAGCAAAGGCGCATCTTCCCTAATGATTTGCACATCCACCTTCTGTGTCTCAGTGCGCTGCATGGTGCGCCAGACTGGCAGCAGTATTGCAATCCCGGCCAGACTGGCGGCGAAGGCCAGCGGCGCGCGATAGCGGCGCAGCAGGCTTGGGCGCGGCGGCTCGGTGGCCGGGGCGTTGGCGGCGGCAGGACCGGGCGCCAGGTCATTCTGGATGTGCGCGAAGATGGCCGCATCGAGCTCCGCCGACGGCTCGGGCTGCGGCAATGCCGCCAGGCGGCGCACCAGATCAGCGTCTTCGAAATCGTCTTTGTCGACAGGCGTCATGCCGTCTCCTCCTGCTTGAATTGCTCGCGCAGCTTGCGCATGGCATAGCGCAGGCGGCTCTTCACAGTCTCCGCGGGCGCAGCGACCACCTGGGCAATTTCATCGATGCTCAAGCCGCTGAAATGCTGCAGCACCAGTGCTTCCTTCTGCTCCGATGGCAGCAGGCGGATGGCGGCATGCAGGGCAAGGTTCTGCTGGCGGTCCAGCGCAGTCGCTTCAGCGGAATCCTGCACCTGTTCCCAGTCGCCGCAATCGTCGATATCGGGCTGGCGCTGCATGTCGGCCAGGCGGTTGCGGCCGATCTGGAACAGGTAGCTGCGGAAGCTGCCTTGTGCAGCATAACGTGTCCGGGCGTGATGCACCGCCAGCCAGGTCTCCTGCGCTACCTCATCAGCCCATTCGGTGCGCCCGCTGCGCCAGGCCAGGAAACGGTACAAGCCACGGCTATGGCGCCGGTACAACTCCTGGAAAGCGGACAGTTCGCCATCGCGGTAGCGCAACATCAATTCGTCGTCAGATTGCTCGATGGGCATGCGGGGAGGGCGGCTTCTAAGTGAGCGAATCAAGGCGCCCACTTTATTCAATTGGATGGCGCTGCGCAAGTCGCTTTTGGCTGGGGCCGTGTCCGATTGCCGGAGCTGACCCCGACTTTAATAAAAAAAGCCGCCCGGAGGCGGCTTTCTTGTTGAGGCGGGCGATTATTCGTAATCGCTCGAGTTCAGGCCCATCACGTGCGAGAAGCCGCCGTCGACGTACATGATGTCGCCGGTAATGCCGGAGGACAGATCGGACAGCAGGAAGGCTGCGGCGTTACCCACTTCTTCGATGGTCACGTTGCGGCGCAGCGGGGCGTGGCCGGCGGCGAAGCCGAGCAGCTTGCTGAAGTCCTTGATGCCGGAAGCAGCCAGGGTCTTGATCGGGCCGGCGGAAATGCCGTTGGAACGGATGCCGTGCTGGCCCAGGTTCTCTGCCAGGTAGCGCACCGAGGCTTCCAGCGATGCCTTGGCCAGACCCATGGTGTTGTAGTAAGGGATCGCACGCACCGCGCCCAGGTAGGACAGGGTCAGCACGGAGGAGCCTGGCTTCAGCAGCGGCAGTGCGGCTTTCACCATGGCCGGGAAGCTGTATGCCGAAATGTCGTGGGCCACGCGGAAGTTTTCGCGGGTCAGGCCGTCCAGGAATTCGCCGGCGATCGCTTCGCGTGGGGCGAAGCCGATGGCGTGTACGAAACCGTCCAGGCGGTCCCAGCTCTTGGCCAGGTCGGTGAACAGGTTGGCGATTTGTTCGTCGCTGGTCACGTCGCAGTCGAAGACCAGATTGCTGCCGAATTCGGCCGCGAATTCAGTAATGCGGTCTTTGAAGCGCTCGCCAACGTAGGTGAAAGCCAGTTCGGCGCCTTCGCGGTGGGCAGCCTTAGCAATGCCGTAAGCGATGGAACGGTTGGACAGGACGCCAGTAATCAGGATTTTTTTGCCTTGCAAGAAAGCCATATCTACTCCAATGGGGTTATACCGCAAGAACGGGATTGTAAACGTGCCGACGCCAGCCCTGCAAGTTTAGCAAGGGCTGGCGTGCGTTTGAGGTGCTCAATTGCTGCGGCGGGATTTCGATTTGCCGGCCTCGCCGCGCTTTACGCGCGCCTTGACCATGCTGACCGCTGGCTTGGATTCGCCGCGAGATGAGGAAGCTTGACGGTAGTTGCTGCGTTTTGGGCCGGTGCGTTCGTTTTCCACGGCCATGACGGCGTTTTCAATCACGTCGGTCGAGATATCGGTGCCGGCCGCCGAGGCGGAGATGTTCGGCACCAGGATGGTCGAGCCGGCCTTCAGCACTGACTTATGCGGGATGTTGTTGGCCTGGCGGATGGCATCCGGGGTGGTGCCGAAGCGGCGGGCCAGGGACGCAATGCTTTCACGGGCGCTGGAAATCTTGTGGGTGGTCCAGCTCGACAGGGCGTGGGTCCACGAAGCCAGGTTGGCGGCGAATTTGGCGGCGTTTTCGGTCGGCAGCAGGATCTTGGTCTGCTCGTTGCCGGTAATGACGGGCTTCTTGAACTGCGGGTTCAGGGCCTTGAACTCGTCGACCGAGATTTCGGCCAGCTTGGCGGCCAGGGCCAGGTCGATATCGCGGGTCTTGTCGATCGCGGTGAAATACGGCTCGTTGTCGATCACCGGCAGGTGCACGGCGTATTGCGACGGGTTGGCGACGATATTCTTCACCGCCTGCAGCTTCGGCACGTAGTTGCGGGTCTCGGCCGGCATCAGTTCGGCCAGGCTTTCGAAATCGGTCGGCTTGCCGGCGGCCTGGTTGCGCTTGATGGCTTTCTGCACATTGCCTTCGCCCCAGTTGTAGGCGGCCAGGGCCAGGTGCCAGTCGCCGAACATGGTGTACAGACGCTGCAGGTAGCTCAGCGCGGCGTCGGTCGAGGCCAGCACGGAGCGGCGGTCGTCCTTGAAGGCGTTCTGCTTCAGGTCATAATCGCGGCCGGTGCCCGGCACGAATTGCCACAGGCCGGCCGCGTTGGCGGTCGACAGGGCTTGCGGGTTGAAGGCGGATTCGATGAAGGGCAGCAGGGCCAGTTCAGTCGGCATGCCGCGCTTTTCTAGTTCTTCCACCACGTGGTAAAGGTAGAGCGAGGCGCGTGCCGTGGTGCGGTCGAGGTAGTCCTGGCGGTCGGCATACCACTTGACGTGCTTGGCGACCAGAGCGTTGTTTACGTCAGGAATCGAGTAGCCGGAGCGGATGCGGCCCCAGACGTCGGTTTCCTTGTATTCTTCAACGACAGGCTGCAACACCACGGATTTCGCGGCGTCGGTCGATGCGAGGGAAGAGGCTGCCGGGACGGCGGCGCTCAGCGCCAGGGCGATCAGGACAGCACTTTTGATTCGTTCTTGCATAGCGTTTCGCAGTTGACGTGAGGAAACAAAGGGCGGACTACTTAAGGCCGGAGTGTAGGGTTGAATCCCGGTCGAGTCAAGGAAAAATTCGCTATGTGACTGATTTTCTTGGATAATTATGTCGAACAAGCTATATAATTGATGTCTTGGATAACGATTTTTGGATGTATAAATGAGCAACACCCCAGTGGATTACGAAGCCGTTATCGCGGCAACCGAGCAGTGGCTGGAGAAGGCTGTGATCGGCCTGAACCTGTGCCCCTTTGCCAAGGCCGTGCATGTGAAGAAGCAGGTGCGTTATGTGGTGTCGGAGGCTTCTTCGCCTGAGGAATTGCTGGAAGACCTGATCAAGGAGCTGGAATTCCTGGCGGAAGAAGATCCTGAGGTGGTCGATACGACCCTGCTGATCCACCCGCTGGTGTTGCAGGACTTTGAGGATTACAACGAATTCCTGGATGTGGCCGATGCTGCCCTGGAAGAACTGAAGCTGGAAGGCGAGCTGCAGGTGGCCAGTTTCCATCCTGAGTACCAGTTTGCGGATACTGACAAAAACGATATCTCGAACTATACCAACCGCTCGCCTTATCCGACCCTGCACCTGCTGCGCGAGGCGTCGATTGACCGTGCCGTGGAGGCCTTCCCGGAGGCGGCCGATATCTTTGAGAAGAATATCGAAACCATGGAAAAGCTCGGCCATGAGGGCTGGGACAAGCTGGGCGTGCAGGTGAAGTGATGACAGAAGATAAATTACCTGAGCGGCCGGATACGCCTTGCGTGGCGGTTTGCTCGACGACCTTTGATGAGATTTGCCGGGGATGCGGCCGGACTTATATCGAAGTCGCACACTGGGTGGCGATGAGTGCGGAGGAGAAGGAGAAGGTTTGGCAGAGGATTCTGGCGCAGGGGTATCCAAGGCGGAATTCCTGAAACCGGTAAACCGGGGTCTGACCCGCAGGGTCAGACCCCCAACGGTCTCCAGGTCCGGGTTTTCGGTTGTGCGATGTTGATCTTCGACGAACGTCAAAGGCCTCGAACCAACCCCGCGGCAGTCGAGTAGACAGTGTCAGACCCTTGGGTCTGACACAGGTTTACCGGTTTTACTCAGCCTTCCACGACCCAATAAAGTCCTTCTTCCCAATCTCCAGCCCATTATGGCGCAGGATGTTGTAAGCAGTCGTCGCATGGAAAGTGAAATGCGGCAGCGCATAGTGCATCAAATACTCCTGCCCCACCCATTGCTTGGTCTTCTCCCCGCTACCAGTAGTTACCGAACGTTGCGCAGAATCCTCAATCGCCTGGCGCGGCAGCGAGTCCAAAAAAGTCAATGTGCGCTGGATGCGCAGTTTTAGTTCGCCAATTGTCTTTTCGGTATCTTCGTAAACTGGCACATCCGCCCCGGCCAGCCGCGCGCCCGCGCCCTTGGCGAAGTCGGCAGCAATCTGGATTTGACGGGTAAAAGGCAGCATATCCGGGAACAAACGGAACTGCAGCAAGGCATTCGGATCGATCTTCTTTTCTTCGATGTGCGCCTCGGTCTTGTCGAGGATGGCCAGCAGGCTGCCTAGGATCTGGCGGAACACCGGAATCGATGCGGAATACATGGAAAACGACATAGGTAAACTCCTCTGATATAGAGTAGCGATGATAGCGCGTTACGTGCATAATTGCTGCTGGATAATCTTTTCCACCAGACCCGCTGAATGGCTCGGAATTTATATAACAAATTAAGGTCCCGCCTGAGCGCACTGTATGGCTTGTCCATTTATGGCGCTTTGTTACTGGTGGTATTCGGCGGCCTGGTAATTCCGGCAATTATCGGCTCCTATCTGCTGATCGGGGTGCACGAACAGAAGTCCGCCCAGACCGCCCTGAACGAATCCCTGCAGCGCAACGCCGACATCCTGGCGCTCGGCATGCAGGAATCCCTGTGGAATATGAACGCGGAATCGGCCCACTCGCTGGTCGAATCCGTGATGCGCGACCGTTCGGTGCTGCAGGTGCAGGTCACCGGCCAGGCCGACACCCAGTTCATGCACGTCGAGGCGCCCAAGCGCGCCATCGGCAACGTGGTGCGCGCCGAGCGCGAAATCATGGTGCGCGGCGAAAAGATCGGCAAGATCATGGTCGAGATGGACGACGCCCGCAGCCAGCAGGAATTGCGCGAGAAGCAGCTGTCCTATGTCTTCGTGCTGGCGGCCCAGCTCACCGTGTCGCTGCTGCTGATCGTGCTGTTCCTGAACCAGCGCCTGCTCAAGCCGCTGCGCAAGCTGATGCGTTTCTCCGACCGCCTGTCGCACGGCGATTTCGAAACCCACATGGAGTTGAGGGGCAACGACGAACTGGGGCGCCTGGCCGGCCAGCTGGACCAGATGCGCGTGGCGATCAAGCACCTGTTCGAAGACGTCGCCCAGCGCGAGGAGCGCTTCCGTACCATCGTGACCCAGGTGCCGGGCGCCGTATTCCGCTTCCGGCCCGACGGCCCGATTGACTTCGTGTCGGACGCCATCGAAGAAATCTCGGGCTACTCGGCGGCCCAGTTCATGCGCAGCACCACCCATGCCTGGGCCAACCTGATTTGCCCGGAAGACCGCAAACGCCAGCGCCGTGTGGTGGTGCAGGCGATCCAGGACGGCAAGCCTTACGAGATCGAATACCGCATCATGGACTCCACCGGCACCGAGCGCTGGGTGGCCGAGAATGGCCAGCCGCAGGCGGCGGAGGCGGGCGGCGCGCCATGGGTGGATGGCATCATCTCCGACATCAGCCAGCGCAAGCACAATGAAATGCGTATCGAGGCCCTGCTGGCCGAGCAGAGCGCGATCCTGGATAACGTGATGTTCGGCGTGATGTTCGTGCGCCACCGGACCATCGTTTCGGTCAACCGCCGCTGCGAGGAGCTGTTCGGCTATGAGCCGGGCCAGATGATCGGCGCTTCCACCGCCATCGTATTCCCGACCACTTTCGATTTCGAATCGGCCGGCGCGCGCCAGTATTCCACGCTGGGCAGCGGCGAGTACTTCAGCGAAGAGCGCAATTACCGCCGCCAGGATGGCTCTTTGTTCTGGTGTATGGTGTCCGGCTGCGCTATCGACCAGAATCGCCCGAACGAAGGCTCGATCTGGGTCTATGCCGACATCAGCGCCCGCAAAGAGGCGGAAGAAAAACTGCGCCTGTCGGCCACCGTGCTGGAACACATTGCCGACGGCGTGATGGTGATCGACAACAAAGGCACCATTGTCGCTGTCAACCCGGCCTTCACCCAGATCACTGGCTACACTGAAGCCGAAGCCCTGGGGCACGATGTAGGCCTGACCCGTTCCGGCCGCCACGACGAAGGCTTTCATGCCGAACTGTGGAAAGAGCTGGTGGAACATGGCTACTGGCGCGGCGAGATCTGGAGCATGCGCAAGAGCGGCGAGTTGTTCCTGGAGTGGCTAACATTAACCGCCGTGCGCGATACGCGCGGCGTGACGACCCACTATGTCGGCGTGTTCAGCGACATCACCCTGGTCAAGCAATCGCAGGAAAAGCTGGATCACCTGGCCCACCACGATGCCTTGACCCAGTTGCCGAACCGCTTGCTGTTCCACGACCGGCTGCAGCACGCCATCCAGCGCGCTACCCGCGGCAACGAGCAGCTGGCGCTGCTGTTCATCGACCTGGACCGCTTCAAGAACGTCAACGACACGCTGGGCCACCACATTGGCGACGAGCTGCTGAAGCAGGTGGCGCACGCGCTGTCGGAAAAACTGCGTGAAGGCGACACCCTGGCACGCCTGGGGGGCGATGAATTCATTGTGCTGCTGGAAGACGTGGAAGGCCAGTACGGCGCCGGCCAGGTGGCCGAAAAACTGGTGACGATGTTCGAGCATCCATTCATGGTGGCGGGCCACGAACTGTTCGTGACCTGCTCGGTCGGCATTTCGGTCTTCCCGACCGATGCCAGCGACCTGAATATGCTGATCCGAAACGCCGACGTGGCCATGTACCAGGCCAAGGCGCGCGGCCGCAACGGCTACCGCTTCTACCAACCATCCATGTCGGGCGAGGGCGTCGAGCGCCTGCGCCTGGAAACCTATTTGCGCCGCGCCATCGAGAAAGAGGAAGTGTTCCTGAACTTCCAGCCGCAGGTCGAAATCGACAGCGGCAAGCTGCTGGGGGTGGAAGCGCTGGTGCGCTGGAATCATCCGGAACTGGGCCTGGTGCCGCCCCATCGCTTCATTCCATTGGCCGAAGATACGGGCTTCATCAGCCAGCTGGGCCAGTGGGTGCTGTACGAGGCTTGCCGCCAGATGGTGCGCTGGCAGGAAGCCGGGCTGCACGTGCCGAAGATTGCAGTCAACCTGTCGGCCAAGCAGTTCGAGCGCGGCAGCATGGTCAACACGGTAGCCGACATCCTGCGCGAAACCGGGCTGGAACCGCACCGCCTGCAGCTTGAGGTCACCGAATCGGTGATCATGAACACCGGCGATGCGCTGGGCTTCATCAACGACCTGCACGCGGTGGGCGTTTCGCTGGCCATCGACGATTTCGGCACCGGCTACTCGTCCCTGGCTTACCTGAAGCAGATGCCGGTGCAGACCCTGAAGATCGACCGCTCCTTCATCAAGGACATCTCGACCGACGTCAACGATGAAGCCATCGCCATTGCCATTATCCAGTTGGGCCGCAGCATGAACCTGTCCGTCATCGCCGAAGGCGTGGAGACGGAACAGCAGGCGGCCTTCCTGCTGCGCCACGGTTGCAACCAGGCGCAGGGTTTCTATTACAGCCGTCCGGTGATGCCGGACGATTTGCTGCAGCGCTGGCTGCCATAACGAGAGAGCCATGCTCAAACCGAAGAAATTATCGCGCCGCCATTTCCTGCTGAGCGGCGTCGCCGTCGCCGGGGCCATGGTGGTGGGCTGGGGCGTGATGCCACCGCGCCAGCGCGTGCGCGGCCAGGCCCCGCTGCCGCTTGAAAACGGCGCCGTCGCCTTGAACGGCTGGATCGCCATCGCTCCCGACGGCACCGTGCAACTGGCCATGCCGCGTGCCGAAATGGGGCAGGGCATCCATACCGCGCTGTCCATGCTGGTGGCGGAAGAACTGGATGTGAGCATGGATGCGATCAAGTTGATCCAGGCTCCGGCCGACAAGATCTACGCCAACCTGGCTGTGATGCGCGAAACCTTGCCGTTCCATCCGGACGATACCGGCCGCTCGCGGGAGTTCGCGAGCTGGATGCTGGGCAAGGTGGCGCGCGAGATGGGGATTGTGATTACCGGCGGCTCGTCCAGCGTGAAGGATGCCTGGACTTCGATGCGCGAGGCCGGCGCCACCGCACGCGCCATGCTGGTTGCCGAAGTTGCGCAGCAGTGGAAGGTGCCGCCGGAGCAGGTGCGCGCCGAGAATGGCGTGCTGTATCACGACATCAGCAAAAAATCCGTCGGCTATGGCGTGGTCGCTGCGCGCGCTGCGCTCGGCCAGCCGGGCAAGGTGACCTTGAAAGACCCGCACAGCTTCCGCCTGATCGGCACCAGCGTGCCGCGCCGTGATTCGCGCATCAAGTCGGAGGGCGCTGCGATGTACGGCATCGACGTGCGCCCGGAGGGCATGGTGTATGCGGCGGTGCGCATGTCGCCGGTGGTGGGCGGCAAGGTTGCAGGGGTAACGCCGGGCGAAGTGGTGAACATGCCGGGCGTGCTGTCGGTGATCGATTTTTCCAACGCGATCGAAGAAAATTATGGCGCCGGGGCTGGCGTCGCGGTGCTGGCGCGCAGCTACTGGCAGGCCAAACAGGCCGCCGCTGCGCTGCCGATCCGGTGGGACGATGGCGCCAATGCCAAGCTGTCCAGCGAGGCAATCTACGCGTCGCTGGCGAACGCGCTCGAGTCCGAGGATGGCAGCAATTATCACGCACGCGGCGACATGGCGCAGGCGGCGAGCGCGCTGCGCACCATCAAGTCGGTGTACCGCGTTCCCTACCTGGCGCACGCCTGCATGGAACCGATCAACTGCACGGCCCAGGTCAAGGGCGGCAAAGTCACGGTATGGGTCGGCACCCAGGCGCCGACCTTCGCCCGCGCTGCTGCCGCCCGCGTTGGCGGCGTCAGCGAGGCCGACGTGGTCCTGCATGAATGCCTGCTGGGTGGCGGCTTTGGCCGCCGCCTGGAAATGGACATGGTGGCGCAGGCGGTTGCCATCGCGCGCGAAGCCAAGGGCCTGCCGGTGCAGGTGATCTGGACGCGCGAAGACGACACCACGCACGATGTCTATCGCCCGGCCGCGGTCGCACGCATGACGGCAGGCCTCGACGCGGCCGGCAATATCATCGCCTGGGAAGCCAAGACCGCCGGGGGCGCGCTGACCCACCAGTTCAGCAGGCGCAACCTGCGCATGCCGGGGGCCGGGCCGGACCGCTCGACCGCCGAAGGCGTCTACGACATGCAGTACGAAATCCCGAACCAGCAGATCAACCACGTGGTGGTCGACAGCGCTGTCCCGCTGGGTAACTGGCGCTCGGTAGGCCATTCGCAAAACGCCTTCTTCAAGGAGAGCTTTGTCGATGAAATGGCCAGCGCGGCCGGCAAGGATCCGGTGGAATTCCGCCGCACCATGCTGCTGAGCCACCCGCGCCACCTGGCGGTGCTGAATGCTGCCGTCTCCAAGGCGGGCAAGGCGCCGGAAGGGCGTGCGCATGGCGTGGCGCTGCACCAATCCTTCGGCGCCATCGTGGCGCAGGTGGCGGAAGTGTCGGTGCAGGACAAACAGATCCGCGTGCACCGCGTGGTATGCGCGATCGATTGCGGCATTGCCGTCAATCCGAACATCATCGCGCAGCAGGTCGAATCGGGTGTGGTCTACGGCCTGTCGGCGGCCCTGGGCGGCGAAATCACCATCAAGGACGGCAAGGTCGTGCAAAGCAATTTCGCCGACTACCCAGTGCTGCGCATGAATGAGGTGCCGCTGGTGGAGACGGTGATCGTGCTGAGCGCCGAGCCGCCGGAAGGCGTTGGCGAGCCAGCTACGCCGCCAATCGCTCCCGCCGTGGCAAATGCGGTGTTCGCGCTGACGGGGCAGCGCCTGCGCAGCCTGCCTTTACGCCTGGCCTAACAGGGCGCGCAGGTTGCATTCCTGCTGCCATTGGCGGCGCTCCGGGGTGGATGCCGCCTGGCGCGCCAGTTCTTCGTCCGAAAGCCCGGCCTGGGTTTCGATCAGGCGGTGCGCCACGTTCGGATCTGGCAGCATGGTGCCGAAGAAGGCCACGTGCTCGTGGCGCTGGATCAGCAGGGTAGGGAAGTTCTCGACATCCAGGTCGCCGACCAGGTCCGCGTGGTCCTCGATATCGACCCACAGGAAGTATTTGTCCGGGTGGCGGCTGGCCAATTCCTCGAAAACTGCGCGGTAGGAGGCGCAGGTGCCGCACCAGGCGGCGCACAGGCAGGCCACCACCAGGCGGTCCTGCGCCAGCGCGGCGGCCACTTCGGCGCGGTTGTCGGCATGTAGGGTAGTGCTGTGCATGGGGTGCTATTGTACATGGCCACAGGGTAAAATACCGGCCATGGCTACCATTCTTGCAATCGAAACATCCTCTGAAATGGCTTCCTGCGCCTTGCTGCGCGGGGAGCGCGTGTATTTCCGCGAATCGTCCGGCGTGCGCACCCATTCGCAGGCAGTGCTGCCCATGATCCAGGAATTGCTCGCGGAGGCAGGCATTGTCCTGCGCGATTGCGATGCGATTGCCTACGGCGCCGGCCCCGGTTCCTTTACCGGCGTGCGCACCGCCTGCGGCATCGCCCAGGGCCTGGGCTTTGGCGCCGGCTTGCCGCTGCTGCCGATCGTGACACTGGACGCCATGGCCCTCGCTTGCCGCGAGCGCCACGGTTCCGACGAAGTGCTGACCGTGCTCGATGCGCGCATGAACGAAGTCTATTGGGCGCAGTACCGTTTTGAAGGTGGGCTGCCGGTCGCGATCCTGCCGCCAGCCTTGTCGGCGCCAACGGCTGTCGCTCCGGCAGGGCCGGCGCGTGCCTGCGGCAACGGTTTTGCCGCCTATGTTGAGGCGTTTGCCGGCAAGGACTTTGCGCCAAGCGCCGATGGCGCCGTCATGCCGCACGCGGTGCAGGTCGCGCAATTGGGCCGCGCGGCTTTCGCCGCCGGCCATGCCGTGCCGGCCGCCCAGGCGCAGCCGCTGTACCTACGCAACAAGGTCGCCTACACCAAAGCGGAACGTGAAGAGATGAAGGTGTCGCAGGGATGATGCATCAGTTATGGGATCTGGCTCGTCTCATTTACGAGCCGATGCAGGAAAGTGACCTCGATGACGTGGTGGCAGTGGAGCAGGAGGTTTACCCCTATCCATGGAGCCGCGCCAATTTTTCCGATTCGCTGGCGCAGGGCTATCACGCCTGGGTGCTGCGCGCGCAGGACCGCCCGTTGATGGGGTATTTCCTGGTGATGGGGATTGTCGACGAGGCGCACCTGCTGAATGTTGCCGTGTCGCGCAACTGGCAGGGCCGCGGCGTAGGGCGCCTGCTGGTGAACCAGGCCGTTGCCTTGTCGCGCGGACTGGGCATGGAGTCGGTCCTGCTGGAAGTGCGGCCTTCCAATGCGCGCGCGCTGGAGATCTACCAGCGCTATGGATTTGCCGAGATCGGCCGCCGCAAAGGCTACTATCCTGCTGCTAATTCAACTCGCGAGGACGCAATCGTGATGCGTTTTGGGCTATGAGTGATCGTCGGTCTGCCGTGTTCCTGGAGGAGATGGGCGTGGGGCCGCAGTGGCGCCTGCGCAATCGCGCGGTTTCGGCGGATGCCAATGCCGCCAGTGCTGCCTTTGCTGACGCGCCAGCCGCCGAATCCGCAGATGAGTATTCTCACGCGCCGCTGACGCCCGTTCAAGCCGCCGTTCCGCACGCTGCACCCGTCGCCCAGCAATCCGCGCCCGCCGCGCCGCAGCATTCGTCCTCTGTCCCGCACGCGTCCGCCGCCGCGCGGCCTGCTGCGACGGCAGCGCAATTTGCTCCAGCAGGCGACGATCACGTATCCGGCCCGGCACAGGCCGCAGGACAAAGACCTTCCGCCGCGCCGCAGCGCGCTCCTGCCAACGCCCAATCGCCCGCAGCGGCTGCAGCCGCCGCGGCACGTGCAGCTTCCGCCGGTCCGGGAGCGGCAACAGATGCGCGCCAGGCGCCGCCATCCGAGCCGAGCGTCCCGGCGGTCCCCGCTGCGCCAACCCGCGTGCCTGGCACGCCAAGCATCGCCTCGACCGGCGAGGATATGTCCTGGTTTGACGACGCTCCAACGCCGGAATACAAGCCGCAGCGCAAGAAAGTGGCAGCCCCGGAGCAGCCCGCCGAAGCGCCGCCCCAGCGTCCTGCCCCAGCCGCAACGCCAGCCTCGCCAACGCGCCCAGCGCAATTCGGCCAAGCCGCACCAGCGCCTGCCGCCCGCCAGCCGATGCAACCACGCGCAGAGGGGATGCCGCCACGCGCCGGTGCAATGCAGCCGCCCGCCGCCAGCGCGCCCTCATCCGCGATGGGCTACGACGCGCCAGCTTACGACGAAATCCCGATGGACGAACCGCCATCCTGGTTCGACGACGACCAGCCGGCCGCCCCAGCCAAGGCACATGCAACCGCCCGCAGCAGTGAGCCAGCCCCACGCGGCGAAGAATCGACCAGCGGCCGTCTTGCATCCCCAGGCCAGGCCAGCGACGAACTAATCGCCCAGATGGACTGGCCGGCGCTGCAGGCTGCCGTCGCAAGCTGCACCCGCTGCAGCCGCTGCGAAACCCGCCAGCAAGCCATTCCTGGCCGCGGCGACGAGCGGGCAAGCTGGATCGCCCTCGACACCGCGCCGGGCCAGGCAGAAGACGCCGAAGGCTACCAGTTCGCCGGCGACCCCGGCTACCTGCTCGACAACATGCTGAAAGCCGTCGGCCAAAGCACGGAAAAGGGCGCGTATCTCACCAGCCTGGTGAAATGCCACGCCCCCCACGCGCCAAGCGCCGAAGAACTGCAAGCTTGCCGCCCATACTTGCAGCGCGAGCTGGAACTGACGCAGGCAAAGGTCATCGTCGCCTTCGGCCACACTACCGGCAAAGGCTTGCTGGGCGCCGCAGCGCGCGGCCGCATCATGCTGCACGGCAGCGTGCCGGTCGTCGCCACTTACCACCCGGCCGACCTGCTGAAAAAGCCGGAAGAGAAGGCCAAGGCATGGCAGGACTTGTGCCTGGCCAAAGCCGCCCATGCCGGCCGACGCTAGGACATTCCACCGCAAATGGGGCCACCTCGCGCGGCCCCACGTTCGCGCGCTGGCCTGGCTGCTCGACTCGCCCGACCTGCTCGACCCGGCCAGCCCGCATTGGCAGGGCAAGATCGCCACGCTTGGCCCTATCACTCCTGCCGTAGCCAACTGGCTGTACGACCTCGACGCCGACCCGGCGCCGCTGGAGGCGGCCCTTGGCAACCGCTACTACTCGCGCCTTGGCCTGTACGCCGAAAAGCTGATGGCCTTCTACTTCGCGCAGCATGGCGCACTGGCCGCCCATGGCCTGCAAGTCCGCGACGGCAGGAACGGCACCATCGGCGAATTTGACTTCCTTTTGCGCGAGGAGGGCAGCGAAAACCTGCGCCACATCGAGTTCGCAACCAAGTTCTACCTGCTGGACGGCGATCCCGACACTGGAAATTACAACCGCCTGGTAGGCCCCAACCTGGCCGACACGCTGGGCCTGAAGATGCGCAAGATCTTCAACGCCCAGTTGCAACTCTCCCAGCATCCCATCGCGCAAAAGGTCGCCCCCGCGCCAGTCACAAAGGCCCAGGCCCTGGTGAAGGGCTGGCTGTTCTATCACACCACCGAGCCCGCACCGCGGATTGAAGGCATCTCGCCCGACCACTGCCGCGGCCATTGGCGGACCCACAGCGAACAAGCCACCGCACAAGGCGAGCAATTCATCGTGATGCCGCGCCTGCAATGGCTGGCTCCCTTGCGGACGCCAGTGGCGCGCAGCGAAAACGCGCCAACTCCTGCGCCGCTGGCGCGAGCCGAACTGCTGGAACGCCTGGCGGAAAAATTCGTCACCGATCCAAGCCCGGTGCTGGTCGCAACGGTGCAGGAAGAGGGTGGCTGGCTGGAAGAAGTGGAGCGCGGCTTTGTCGTGCCGGATGACTGGCGCGCCCGTGCCCAGGCGCGCCGTAGTGACGGAAGCTTGCCCGCCTAGATCAATGTTTGTATTCGCCGATCAGGCCGAGCGAATCATGCTTGCGCTGGTTGGCCGCGTGCAGCGCCATGATGGCGAGCATCGATCCTGCCAGGAACAAGCCGAACAGCACGATGATGGTATTCAGAGCGAGGCCCAGCTTCACCATCGTGGCATAAACGGCCAGCATGGTCAGGATGGACAGGTTTTCATTGAAGTTCTGTACCGCGATCGAGTGCCCCGCGCTCATCAGCACGTGCCCCCGGTGCTGCAGCAATGCATTCATCGGCACCACGAAGAAGCCGGACAAGGCGCCGACCACCAGCAGCAGCACATAGGCGATGCGCAGGTCGTGAACGAAAATCATCGACATGACGATCACGCCCATCGCAATTCCAAGCGGGATCACCGACAGCGCCTTGCGCAAGGTAATGTAGCGCGCGGACAGCACGGCGCCAAGCGCCACCCCGACCACGACGATGGCAACGGTGGTGGTGGCCTTATTCAGCGGCATGCCGAGCGATTGCCTGGCCCATTCCAGCACGATAAATTGCAGAGTCGCGCCGGCGCCCCAGAACAGGGTGGTGACGGCCAGGGAAATCTGCCCCAGCTTGTCGCGCCACAGGATGCCGCAGCAGTCGGCGAAATCCCGGATCAGCAGGAAAGGATTACGCTCCTGCCGCTCGTAGACATAGCCGGTGTCCGGTATGCGCAGGTTGAACACGGTCGCCAGCAGGTAGACGGCGCCAACCCAGGCCAGCGCAAGCTCGCTGACCGTGTCGAAGCCGGTCTCGATGCCTGGCACGTCAAGGGCCAGCAGCGCGGCCGAGACGGGACCGCCGATCAGGGCGCCGCCCAATGCGGTGCCAAGGATGATCGAACTGACGGTCAGGCCTTCGATCCAGCCGTTGGCGGCTACCAGCTTTTCAGGCGGCAGCAATTCCGTGAGGATGCCGTACTTGGCGGGGGAATAGATCGCCGCGCCCAGGCCGGCGACAGCATAGGCGGCCAACGGGTGCACGTTGTAGAAGAACAGGGCGCACCCGAAAATCTTGATCATGTTCCCGATCAACATGACGCGGCCCTTGGGCAGGGCATCGGCAAAGGCGCCGACAAAAGCAGCCAGCAGCACGTAGAACAGGACGAAGGTCTCCTTCAGCATCGGCGTCATCCACGCCGGTGCTTTCATGGTTCCCAACATATAGATTGCGACGATCAGCAACGCAGAATCGGCTAGCGACGAGAAGAACTGCGCCGCCATAATGGTGTAAAAACCTCGTTTCATTGCGTCAGTGCTTATGCTCTCCGATCAGCCCGAGCGAGTCGTGCTCCCGCTGGTTGGCTGCGTGCAGCCGCATGATGCCAAGCATGGAGCCGGCAACGAACAAGCCAAACAGCACGATGATGGTGTTCAGGCTAAGGTGCAGCTTCACCATCAGCGAGTACATCGCCAGCATGGTCAGGATCGACAGGTTTTCGTTGAAGTTCTGTACCGCGATGGAGTGGCCCGCGCTCATCAGGACGTGGCCGCGGTGCTGCAGCAGTGCATTCATTGGCACCACGAAGAAGCCCGACAGCAGGCCAACGATCAACAGCAGGGGATAGGCCAGGCGCACGTCGTGCACGAAGATCATGCCCATGACGATGATGCCCATGGCGATTCCCAGCGGGATCACGGTCAGTGATTTGCGCAGCGTGATGAAGCGCGCCGACATGCCGGCGCCGACTGCCACGCCCACCGCAACGATGGCGATGGTGCTGGTCGCCTTGTTCAGCGGCATGCCCAGCGATTGCTTGGCCCATTCCAGCACGATGAACTGCAGGGTCGCGCCGGCACCCCAGAACAGCGTGGTCACGGCCAGCGAAATCTGGCCCAGCTTGTCGCGCCACAAGATGCTGCAGCAGCCGGCGAACTCGGAGATCAGGCGCAGCGGGTTGCGTTCCTGATGATCGTATACATAGCCGGTGTCCGGAATGCGCAGGTTGAACAGTGCCGCCAGCAGGTAAGTGACGCCGACCACTGCCAGCGCAATTTCGGCCGTCGTGTCCAGGCCTGTCTCAATGCCGGGAATGTCGATCTGGAGCAGGGTGGCCGCGACAGGCCCGCCGATCAATGCGCCGCCCATGGCAATGCCGAAGATGATGGAGCTGACGGTCAGGCCCTCGATCCAGCCATTGGCCACCACCAGCTTTTCCGGCGGCAGCAGTTCGGTCAGGATGCCGTACTTGGCCGGGGAATAGACTGCGGCGCCAAAACCGACCACGGCATAGGCAGCCAGCGGGTGCACGTGATAGAAAATCAGCGCGCAGCCGAAAATCTTGATCAGGTTGGAAATGAACATGACCCGGCCCTTAGGCAGGGCATCAGCGAATGCGCCTACAAATGCTGCCAACAGCACGTAAAACAGCACAAAAGTCAGCTTCAGCAATGGGGTCACCCATGCCGGAGCTTGCATGGTCACCAGCAGGTCGATCGCCACAATAAGCAGCGCATTGTCTGCCAGCGACGAAAAGAACTGCGCGGCCATGATGGTATAGAAACCACGATTCATTCAGGACGCCAGATAATTATCTCGGGATGCTTTATACCATGGAAAGTATGGTTTCCAAAGATTTCACCCTGCACTTGGCTGGCGTAAAAGGTAAAATGCTGCATTCTTTTTCACCGGTTTTTCGCCATGCCAAGGCCCATCGTCGCGCACGTTCATCTCGCCGCAATGCAACATAATCTGGAGCGCGCCAAAGCCTGCGCACCGGGCGCAAAAGCCTGGGGAGTGGTTAAAGCCAATGCTTACGGCCATGGGCTGGAGCGCGGCATGCGCGGATTTGCCGCGGCGGACGGCCTGGCGCTGATCGAGCCGGACAATGCAGTTCGCCTGCGTGAATTGGGCTGGACCAAGCCAATCCTTCTTTTAGAGGGTTGGTTCGACTCTGCGGACTTGCTGTCGATGGCAGAACATAGTATCGAAGGCGCCGTTCACTGCATCGAGCAGCTTGAGATGCTGGAGCGCACGCCGCTGGCACGCCCCGTCAACGTGCACTTGAAAATGAATACCGGCATGAACCGCCTCGGCTTCAAGCCGAGCGAATATGCTGCCGTCCATGCCCGCCTGCGCGCCATCCCGCACGTCGGCACCATTACGCTGATGACCCACTTCGCCAACGCCGACGAGCTGCACCACCCATGCATGCCGCTGGCGGAGCAGGTGCGCCGCTTCAACGAGGGCACGGCTGGCCTGCCAGGCCCGCGCAGCTTGTGCAATTCGGCCGGCGTCCTGCAGATGCCGGACCTCGGCGCGGTGTTGGCGACCGACTGGATTCGCCCCGGCATCATGCTGTACGGCGGCACCCCTGGCGGCAAGACGGCCGAGCAATTCGGCCTGAAGCCGACCATGACCCTGTCCAGCGAATTGATCGGCGTGCAGGAAATCGGCCCTGGCGACTATGTCGGCTACGGCAGCCGCTTCAAGGCCGAGCAGGCCATGCGTATCGGCGTGGTGGCTTGCGGCTATGCCGACGGCTATCCGCGCCACGCGCCGGTCGATACGCCCATCCTGGTGGATGGCGTGCGTACCCGGCTGGTGGGCCGCGTGTCGATGGACATGCTGACCGTCGACCTGACCAATGTGCCGGGCGCCCGCGTCGGCAGCAAAGTCGTGTTGTGGGGCGAAGGGATGCCGATCGATGACGTGGCAACGGCCGCCGGCACCATCGGCTATGAATTGATGTGCGCGCTGGCGCCGCGCGTGCACGTGGTCGAGGCCTAAGCAATGGCCAAGGCTAAGACCAATTACACCTGCAGCGAATGCGGGGGCATCAGCAGCAAATGGACCGGCCAGTGCGCGTCCTGCCAGCAGTGGAACACCATGGTGGAGACTGTGATCGAAGCCGCCGGCGCCAACCGCTTCTCGCAGGCGCAGCACCAGTCGCTGGCGCAGACCGCCCCCGTGCTGTCCTTGCAGGATATCGAAGCGCTGGACGTGCCGCGCTTTGGCACCGGCATTGAAGAATTCGACCGCGTGCTGGGCGGCGGCCTGGTGGCTGGCGGCGTGGTGCTGATCGGCGGCGACCCCGGTATCGGCAAATCGACCCTGCTGCTGCAGGCGCTGGCCAATATGTCCAAGGTCAAGAGCGTTCTGTATGTCAGCGGCGAGGAATCCGGCGCCCAGATCGCACTGCGCGCCAAGCGCCTGGCGGTAGACGCCAAGGACCTCAAGCTGCAGGCTGAAATCCAGCTCGAGAAAATCCTCGGCACGCTGGCCGACCTGAAGCCGCAGGTGGCGGTAATCGACTCTATCCAGACCCTGTATTCGGATGCACTGGCCTCGGCGCCCGGCTCGGTGGCGCAGGTGCGCGAATGCGCGGCCCAACTGACCCGCGTAGCCAAGATGAGCGGCACCACCATCATCCTGGTCGGCCACGTCACCAAGGAAGGTTCGCTGGCTGGTCCGCGCGTGCTGGAACACATCGTGGACTGCGTGCTGTACTTCGAAGGCGACAACCACTCCAGCTTCCGCCTGGTGCGCGCGATCAAGAACCGCTTTGGCGCGGTCAATGAGCTGGGCGTGTTCGCGATGACGGAGAAAGGACTGAAGGGCGTGTCGAACCCATCGGCGCTGTTCCTGTCCTCGCATGAGAACCAGGTACCCGGTTCCTGCGTCATGGTCACGCAGGAGGGTACGCGCCCGCTGCTGGTCGAAGTGCAGGCGCTGGTCGATACCAGCCACCTGCCCAATGCGCGCCGCCTCTCGGTCGGCCTGGAGCAGAACCGCCTGGCGATGCTGCTGGCCGTGCTGCACCGGCATGCCGGCATTGCAGCCTTCGACCAGGACGTGTTCATCAACGCGGTGGGCGGCGTGAAGATCACCGAACCGGCGGCCGACCTGGCAGTCCTGATGGCGATCAATTCCTCGATGCGCAACAAGGCGCTGCCGAACGGCTTCGTGGTCTTTGGCGAAGTAGGCCTGGCCGGCGAGATCCGTCCGGCGCCGCGTGGCCAGGAGCGTTTGCGCGAGGCCGCCAAGCTCGGCTTCTCGATCGCCATGATTCCGAAGGCGAATGCGCCCAAGCAGCCGATCGAGGGCATGACCATCATCGCGGTCGAGCGTATCGATGACGCCTTTAACCGCTTGCGCGAGCTCCAGTAATATAGATTTTTACGAAATATTGGCTACAATATCAGGCTCGATTCCAACCAGATACGGGACCAGAAATTGTTAGTAGACTCAAGGCAAGGCGCGCGCAAGATCCTGCGCGTACGGGCAATGATCGTGATGGACGGCGGTGCGCCAATGGCTGCGCGGACTTTCGACCTGGGCCTGGCAGGCATTTCCCTGACCTCCGAACAAAAGGTGCAAGTCGGCGCCAATGGCCAGATCGTGTTCGAGATGCTTGTCGATGGCAAGCCACAGATCGTTACTACGCGCGGCAAGGTCAACAATTGCATCTTCAGTGGCAACGAGTTCAAGATCGGTTTCACCTTCGCACCACTCGACAACGAAGCAGCCGGAGCAATAACCAAGTTCATGCGCTAAACTGGACATATGGACTATGTGAGCAGCTTGTTAAGTACAATGTACGGGACCTCGCTGGGCTTGGGGAATGCCAGCGTCACGGGGACGCCGTCGGAAGCCGTGCTGGCCCGGGTCGAGCAGACGCTGGCGCCGCAGCGCAGTGCCGCCGCCAAACTCAACGCAAGCATCAGCCTCACCCAGGCGCGCTTCTCGGGCCTGGGACAATTGCAGTCGGCATTGTCGGTCTTCCAGGATCTTGCCGAGAGCCTTGCGGGAACCGGACTCAGCACCCGTGGCAGCAGCTCAGCCGCTGGCGTGCTGGGCGTAAGCACCAATGCCTCGGCGGCCATTGGCGCGCATGAAGTCAAGGTCAGCCAACTGGCCCAGCAGCAAATCCTCGTCAGTCCCGAGGCGCAGAGCGCCGATACGCGGCTTGGCACGGGCTCGCCGACCGTGATCCGGATTGGCACTGGCGATAGCAGCAAGTCGATCACTATCGATAGCCGCAACAATTCCCTGCAGGGCATCGCCGATGCGCTCAAGGATGCGGGTTTCGATGCCAGCCTGGTGCGCTCGAGCACCGGCACCGCGCTGCAACTGCGCAGTGCCAGTGGCGAGGCGAACGAACTCAACATCACGGTCGGCGGTGACGCCGCGATCCGCAATCTGTTCAGCGGCGCGACCCAGACCCAGGCAGCGCAGGATGCCGTCCTGACCGTCGACGGCAAGACCATCCGGAGCGCCGACAATACGGTGGAGTCGGCCATCGAAGGCGTGACGCTCAAGCTGGGTGATGAAGGCGACGCCACGGTCACCATTACGCGCGACAACAGCCAGATCGCCAAGAACGTGGAAGCTTTCGTCAAAGGTTTCAATGTGCTGCAAGACCGCCTGGATGTGCTAGGCAAAGGCCCGCTGCGCGGCAATCCAGCGCTGGGCCAGGTGCGCAACCAGTTGGATCAGATCGTGCGTACCGCCGGCGGCAGCACCGAGGCGCTGGCCAACGTGGGCCTGTCGATTGACACGAATGGCCGGCTCAAGCTGGACAGCGGAATCCTGAATGCTGCGATTACCGCCAGTCCCGATGCAGTGGCCAAGGTATTCACCAACGAGGGCAGGGGACTGGCCGATGCGCTCGGTTCGCGCCTGGAAAGCCTGGGCGGGGAACGCAGCGTCGTCTCGCGCGCGCTGGCGCAGGCCGACCGCGAAGTGGATACCCTGCAAACCCGCAAATCGGCGATGGCGCAAATGCTGACGGTGCAGGCGCAGGCACTGGTGCGGCTCTATACGCAGGATGAACAACTGGGCGGCGCTTCCTCGCTGTTCGACCTGTTTGCCTGACCCCAAAAAGACTGAAGGCCCCGACACCAGCATCCCGGAGGATCTGTTGCGGAGCCTCGCTTCTGCAGAAGCGCAATGCTACTCGTGGTAGCGGTCGACCAACCTATGATGTCCGCCGCGATATTCAGCGACAATTTCGAACGCGATTAACGCGATCATGGCGCCGAAGATGCCCATGGTGAACAATACCCACATAACAAACCAGCCGACGTTTCCGGGGGCTGCTCCCTAGAGTTGATACAATTAAACTCTAGCATCCAATTAGGCAATTACAAGCCCAGCAGAAAGACCTATTTCGTGACAAGGTCGGGCTGCATCACGGCTTTAAGGTAAAAGCCGGCTGGATCGTCTGCTTCGCGTTGCACAAACCACCAGGCGGCGCCTTTTTTCATCTCCCAATCGCTGTCATCACCGGTCATCAGCAAGGCTGCGGCCTGGCCCAGCGTAGGCTGGTGGCCGACCACCAGCACCGCTTCTTTCGACGCTGGCCAATTGGCCGCTTTCAGGATATCGCTGGCGTCGGCGCCCGGCGCCAGGTCGGGGTGGATCTTGTACTTGCGCCCCAGGCCCGCCACGGTCTGCACCGTGCGCGTGGCCGGGCTGACCAGGATGCGGCAATTTTCCGGCAATACGGAATCCAGCCACTGGCCCATGCGCCGTGCCTGTTTGTGCCCCTTGGGCGTGAGCGCGCGTTCCAGGTCGTCCAGGCCGGGCTGGGCTGGTTCGGCTTCTGCGTGGCGCCACAAGATCAGGTCCATACTTCCTCCCGTGAGCAGGCGTCAATCCGCCGGCGCATCGGCCGGCGTACCGAGTAACTCCATCAAGTGCTGCTGGGCGCTGAAGGCCTTTTGCTTGCCGCGTGCTTTGCGGCGGTGGTAATGGCCGTGCTCGTCCAGCTCCCAGGCGTTGGAGTTGTCCTTCAGGTAAGGCGTCAAACCTTCCGCAATCACGCGCCGTTTCAGGCCCCGGTCCAGCACCGGGAACGCCACTTCAATGCGGCGCAGCAGGTTGCGGTTCATCCAATCCGCACTGGCCAGCATCACATCGTGGGCCAAATCGTTGCGGAAGTAATAGATGCGGCTATGTTCAAGGAAGCGGCCGATGATGGAGCGCACCCGGATGTTTTCGGACAGCCCCGGCACGCCCGGCATCAGGGTGCAGGCGCCGCGCACGATCAGGTCGATCTTGACCCCGTCTTTCGAGGCGGCGTACAGCGCCCGGATCACCGGTTCATCGGTTAATGCATTGATTTTAGCGATAATCCGGCCGGGACGCCCGGATTTTGCGATTTTTGCCTCATTCCGGATCGCTTTGATGATCTGGTCCTGCAACGCAAATGGCGCCAGCCAGATATGGTGCATGCGCTGCGGCTTGGTCAGGCTGGTCAGATGCATAAAGACTTCGTTGACGTCGCGGCCCAGTTGCGGCTGGCAGGTCAGGACGCCGAAGTCGGTATAGAACTTGGTCGTGGTCGGGTGGTAGTTGCCGGTACCGAGGTGGGCGTAGTAGCCCAAACCGCCTTCATCGCGGCGGATCACCAGGGCGATCTTGGCGTGGGTTTTCAGGCCCACCACGCCATACACCACCTGGGCGCCTGCTTGTTCCAGCTTGTCGGCCCAATTGATATTGGCTTCTTCGTCGAAGCGTGCCATCAGTTCCACCACCACCGTGACTTCCTTGCCGCTGCGCGCCGCGGCGATCAGCGCCTCCATCAAGTCGGAGTTCATGCCGGTGCGGTAGACGGTCTGCTTGATTGCCACCACGGCCGGGTCGAGCGCCGCGCTGCGGATGAAGTCGATTACCGTCTGGAAGCTCTGGTAAGGATGGTGCAGCAGGATGTCGTGCTTGCGGATGGTGGCGAAGATGTCATTGTTGACGGTCTTGGCCTGCACGCCGGCGATGAAGGGCGGGAAGCGCAGCTCGGGGCGGCGCGCCTGTTCCACAATCTCGTTCAGGCGCACCATATTCACCGGGCCATCGACACGGTACAGGCGGCTCTGGTCCAGGCTGAACTGGTCGAGCAGGAACTGCGACAACTCGGGCGGGCAGTTCTTGGCGACCTCGATCCGTACCGAGCGGCCGTAGGCGCGGCCTTGCAGTTCGCCTTTCAGCGCCTGGCGCAGGTTTTTCACTTCATCTTCGTCGACCCACAGGTCGGAGTCGCGCGTGACGCGGAACTGGGAATAGGCCATCACGTCGCGCCCGGCGAACATTTCGGAAATATGCGCGTGGATGACGGAGGACAGCAGGCAGAACGACACGCCGCCGTCTTTGGACAAATGGTCGGGCAGGCGGATCACGCGCGGCAGCACGCGCGGCGCCTTGACGATGGCGATTGCGGTGCCGCGCCCGAAAGCATCCTTGCCGTTCAGGGCGACGATGAAGTTCAGGCTCTTGTTGACGACCTGGGGGAAGGGGTGGGCCGGGTCCAGGCCG
>DASWTB010000028.1:0-5651 GCA_036402315.1 Pseudoduganella sp.
ATTGCCGGAGCTGACCCCGACTTTCAAGTTGGCGGCAAGCCCCGACTTTGAGGGTGCAAGTATAACAGGCCGGGTGTGGCTATTTTCGGTTGACTTTCTCCAGGAGTTGCTCGAAGGAATCACCGTCTTCTTCCTTCAACAGGATGCGGGCCGGGTACCAGTCGAGGTCGGGGGCCAGCCACAGGTCGACCTGCTGCTCGTGGCCGCCGACCTGCTTGCGGCTGAAGTGCAGCACTTTCTGTTCGCCGAGGGCGGCGTTTTCCAGCGTTTCGGTGCCGACTACGCGGAAAGTCCAGGGCTCGCCGTCGCGGCGGCCGGCCACAAAGAAGGTCCATTCGCTGCCGGGGGTGAACTTGTCGGGGGTGGCGCGGGCCAGGACCGCCAGCTGGAAGATCACGCTGCTGCGATCCTGCTCGCCGCCGCGGATGGCGTAACTCACCTTGCCGTCTTCGAACTCGATACGGCGGGTGTCGCGGTCGAAACGGGTGGTGGTCGGGTCCTTGCGGAAGCGTTTCTCGTAGAAGGTGGCGGGCGCCAGGCCGTAGCCATCCAGCGTGCCTTCGCTGCGCTGCTCGAGCACTTTGCCGAACAGGCTGGAACGCGCTTCGGTATGCAGGGAGTAGCTGCCATCGCCCTGGCGCCAGGCGATGGTGCCGGTGCCAACCAGCGGGAAGCCGCGGTTGCTGCCCTTGACTGCATACGACAGGTCGGCCGACGGCGGCAGGCTGGTGGCGCGCTTGGCGACCGGGTAATCGGATTTGGCGGCGCTGGCGGTGTTTGTTGCGACGACCAGGGCCAGGGTGATCAGGGTACTGCGCATGGCTGCTTCCTTACTTGATGATGCGTGTGACGGTTTGGGTGGTGACGGCGCCGTTGGCTTCCGTATTGCGGATCTGCACCGGGTACCAGTCCAGGCTTGGCGCCAGCCAGATATCGAGCCTGGCGCTGTAGCTGCCAGGCTTGGGCGGGCGCGCCAGGTGCCAGGTAATCAGCTTGCCCATCCTGGTTTCCAGTTCATCTTCGCCAACCAGCACGAAGCTGTAGACCTGGGCATTGCGGTCTTCGCCGACCAGGATGTCCAGCGGCTTGCCGAACTGGTTGACGTCCGCGCGGCCGATGCCGGCCAGCTGGAACAGCACCGTGGCGCGGTCCTGGGCTCCGGCCGCCAGCGGCACGCTGCGGTCACTGGCGGAGAAGGTGATTTTCTGCTCCTGCTGGTTGAAGTGGGTGGCGGTGGCCGATCGGTTGCGGCGCTTCTCGCTGAATTTCGCCGGGGCGATGCCGTTTTCGTTGATCGTGCCTTCGCTGTTTACTTGCAGCAGGTTGACGCGCGCAATCAGCAGGCTGATACCGACTTCCTGCGACGCCTTGTAAGTGGCGCCGTCCGACTCCCAGCCAATATTGGCCGAGCCGCTCCAGTTGGTGCCGTCCGCGTCCTTGCGCGCGACGTCCAGTTCGAATCTGGCCGATGGCGGCAATGCGACCTTCCAGCGCTGGGCTTCGGCTGGCGCCGCGGCCTGGGGCTGGGGTTGCGCGGATTCTACGGCAGGCGTGGCAGGCGCGGCGCCCGCTTGCCCGGCCGCCCCTGTCGCTTCCGATTCCGGCGCCGCATTCGAATCTGCTGGCGCGGCCTCTGCCGGCGCGGTTTCTGCCACCGGCGCCGCTTCTTCGGGTGGCGGCGGGGCTGGCTTGGGCGGCTTCGGTTTCGGCTTTGGTTTTGGCGGTGGTGACGGCTTGACCGGCTCCGGCGCTACCGGCTCGGGCGGCGGCGCCAGGCGCAACTCCGCATTGATGACGTTTTCTTCGGCATCGCGTTCGC
This sequence comes from Pseudoduganella sp., assembly GCA_036402315.1. Classification (GTDB taxonomy): domain Bacteria; phylum Pseudomonadota; class Gammaproteobacteria; order Burkholderiales; family Burkholderiaceae_D; genus Rugamonas. The sequence continues at coordinate 1,820 of DASWTB010000028.1, forward strand.
GCTCCGCCGCGCCAATCCGTCCACTCACCCATTTGATCGCCAGGAAATGCAGTGCCGCGGTGGCTGCACAAATAGCAATGATGCGGCGCCGGTGGCGGGGAAAAGTAACGATCGTCATGGTCGCTAGTTTAACGTGCCGGCCGCCGGTTCCGCTGACAGCGTGCTCAATGGCATAATTTGCTGGATATTCTGACAAGGAGTCCCGATGTCCCTTTTGCGCCAGCGCGGCCAGGCCGATTCCGGCAAGGTCGGCATGGTCGAGCTGTTCTTCGATCTTGTGTTCGTCTTCGCCGTCACCCAGCTGTCCCATACCTTGCTGAAAAAGCTCGATGCGGCAGGCGCACTGCAGGTCGGCCTGCTGTTCATGGCCACATGGTGGGTATGGATTTACACGGTCTGGGCCACCAACTGGTTCGATCCGGAAAAGAAATCCGTGCGCGCTGCCCTGTTCGCGCTGCTGGTGGCGGGCCTGCTGATGTCGGTCTCGATCCCGCGCGCCTTCACGGACATGGGCTGGCTGTTCGGCGGCTCGATCCTGGTGCAGCAGGTGGGCCGTACGCTGGCGATGCTGGCTGCCAGCCGCGGCGACGACGCGGGCCTGCGCTGTAACTTCGTGCGCATTACCTTGTGGCTTAGCGCCAGCGGCGCGCTGTGGCTGGCCGGCGGCCTGGCGGCGCCCGAATCGCGCATGGCGTGGTGGCTCGCTGCGCTGGCGGTGGACATGATGGGCCCCATCCTGTTTTACTTCGTGCCGGGCCTGGGCCGCTCCACGCTGGCCGACTGGAATGTGGACGGCAGCCATATGGCCGAACGCTGCGCGCTGTTCGTCATCATCGCACTCGGCGAATCGCTGCTGGTGACCGGCGCCACCTTTGCGGAGCTGGCCTTCGAACCGGTTACCGTATTGGCCTTCGTGCTGGCAGTCGTGGGCTCGATCCTGATGTGGTGGCTGTACTTCGACCACGGCCTGGAGCAGGGCCATCACCGCATCGTGCATTCCGATACGCCGGGCCGCCACGCGCGCAACAACTACACCTACCTGCACATTCCTATCGTGGCCGGCATCATCGTCGGCGCGGTGGGCGATGAGCTGGTGCTGAGCCATCCGCACCATGGCAGCACGGCTGCGATGGCGGCCATCATCGGCGGCCCGCTGCTGTTCCTGTGCGGCACGGCCGCGTTCAAATGGCTGGCGCATACGCGCGCCCGGCCGCCGCTGTCCCATTTGCTCGGCATCGCGCTGCTGCTGGTGCTGGGCGTCCTGTCGATCACGCTGCATCTTTCCCCGCTGCTGGCCACCGGCGCTTGCGTCGCCGTGCTGCTGCTCGTTGCTGTCTGGGAGAGCTGTGTGCTACGCTAAACAACCTACCCTCGGAGACCCGATATGACCAATCCACAAATGCCCCACATCCCCGGCGCTGCAGTGATGACGGATACGCTGGACTTCGTAAAATCCCTGTGGGGAAGCATGGGTGTGCCAGGCATCAGCATTCCGGGCATTGCCGCGCCGACGCTGTCGGTGGATGACCTGGACAAGAAAATCAGCGAGCTCAAAGCAGTCGAGTCCTGGCTCAACCTGAATGCCACCATGCTGCGTTCAAGCATCCAGGCGCTGGAAGTCCAGCGCGGCACCATCGCGGCGCTGAAGTCGATGGGCCAGTCACTGGCCGCCGCTGTGCAGCAGGCGCCGCACCACGACCCGTTTGCCAAGCCGGCAGCACCTGCGGCTGCCAAGCCGGCGCCGGAAGCCGCCAAGCCTGCCCCCGACCCCGCCAAGCCAGCCGCCGAAGCCAAGCCTGCTGCGCACGATACAGCCAGCACCGCCGCCAACCAGATGGCCAATCCCGCCGCCTGGTGGAACCTGCTGCAGGAGCAGTTCGCACAAGCCGTCAACACGGCGATGGCTTCCGACCCGGCGCCCAAGCCGGCAGCCGCCAACAACGGCGCCGCCCATGACGCCGGCAAGCCCGCCGCCAAACCGGCGGCGCGCAAGCCTGCAGCCAAGCGTGCCCCGAAAGCCCCTAAGCCTTAATTCAGCTTCTGAATACGGATGGCCTCTATCAGGCCATCCTCATCGCGCTGCACCTTCATGATGTTGATCAGGCCTTCGTCCTCCAGGGCCTTGGCCGCGTCGTGTGCGGACTGGAAGGATTCGAGGGTGTCCCCTTTCGCGCTGACTGGACGAATCCAGGCAGCAGCCCCCACCTTCATCTTGTTATAGACCTCTTTGGCGATATCGCGCATGGATCACTCCTTGTCGTGGTCATCTTTCATGGCGGCCGTCAGTTCGGCTTCGATTTCTTCCGCCGACATCCGGCCGGGAATCAACTTCTGCAACTGCTCTATTAGCTGCGCAAAGCGCTGCTGGCCCGGCGCTATCCGGTCAACGTGCATCAGTACATCATTCGCTTCAGACATCAGGGCGTCGTCATAGCCCTTGGCCTGCATGTGGGAGATCAGGATCTGGGCGGAATTGAACAGGAGCCGCATATTGTCGGGCAGGTTGCGGCGCGCCTCGCGCATCCACTCAACCGCTTCGTCCAGCTTATTGGTTTTCCATAGCAGCACACCCTTGTTCATCATCTCCGACGCTTCCCGGCGCGCTGTATTGATCAGGGCCGCGCCTTCGTCGCCCATGCGGGCCTTGTCGAAGATGCGCTGCACTTCGTCGTGGATGACGGTGTTCTCGTCGTTGTTGCGCACCACGTAGCACAGCAACTCCACCGGGGCATCCTTGACGCCGACGGCAAACAGCAAGGTGGCCATTTCCAGGCAGGTCGCGGTATCGGGCCGTTCGCTGTCTTCCTTCAGCATGGCTTCCAGTTCGTCGCCGGACTTGCGCGCGCGGCGGTAGTCGCCGCTTTCGTGGTACACCAGGCCCTCGGTAATCTTGGAGCGCAGCTCCACCATGCTGCCGGAGAAGTCGCGCTGCGCGGCAGCCAGCAGCAGCAAGGCTTCCTTGGCGTCGTTCTTCTGGCCCAGCACGCGCGCCAGGCCGAAATAGGCATCGACCGTTTTCATGATCGAGTACTCGCCGATCTGCAGGCATTTGCGGAAGGCCCGTTCGGCCAGCGGGATGTTCCCCAGCTTGAGCGCGGTCGTGCCCAGCGCACGCTGGCGCGGCACGGAGTTGGGCGACATTTTGGCCGCACGTTCCAGCACGTCGCAGCTCTCCTCGATGCGGCCCATGTTCTGCAAGGACTTGGCCAACTGGTCGTAAGCGTCCAGGTAGAAGCGGTTTTCGGCAATCACGCCCTGGAACATCTGGCGCGCTGCTTCGTTCTCGCCATTGGCCATGCGGATCTTGCCGATGCCGGTGCGGGCCCAGTTGAAGTCGCGTTCCTGCAGTACTTTTTCGTAGACCAGCCGGGCCTGCTCCGTTTCGCCAGCCTTGAGCAGCAAGGTGGCGCGCATGCGCAGCAGGTCGATTTCGTGCAGCTTGTTGCGGCCGGCCGCTTCGGCGCACAGCCTGGCGGCGCGCAGGTAGTCTTTTTCCAGGTAAGCCTGGTCGATGTCCTGGAAGATCTGCTTCTTCTGCCAGGCGCGATTCAGGCGCGTGAGCAGCACCCCTTCGGTGATCGGCTTGATCAGGTACGCATCGGGCTGGTGCTCGGCGGCGCCCATTACGGCCTCTACGCTCTTTTCGGCGGAAACCATCATCCACACGCAGCTTGGCATCAGCAATCCCCGGATACGGGCTTCTTCCAGCACATGCTGGCCGCTCTTGCCTTCGCCGAGGTTGAAGTCGCACAGGATCACGTCGTACTGGATGCGCGCCAGCAGGCCGATCGCCTCGCCTCCGCTCGACGCCTGGTCGATGTGGCGCGCTCCC
>DASWTB010000029.1:0-3822 GCA_036402315.1 Pseudoduganella sp.
TTTTAGCTGCGGGCTTGGCGGCCGCTTTCTTTGCTGGTGCTGATGCTGCTTTCTTGGCTGTTGCCATATTCGAGCCTCCTTAACATACACATAGAAAATTGCGGAATACAAACGCACGGCTAATATTGGTGGGGATTTGCAGCTTATGCAAGTGTTTTTGTGTGTTTTTTAGGGGAAACAAGACTTAAACACAAAAAAAGCCGCCCGAAGGCGGCTTTTTGCGGTTTGCCGGGGCTTAGCGCAGGCCGGGCATCATGCCTTTCATCGAGCGCATCATCTTCATCATGCCGCCGCCCGACAGCTTTTTCATCATGGTCTGCATCTGCTCGAACTGGGTCAGCATGCGGTTGACTTCCTGCACCTGGACGCCGGCGCCAGCCGCGATGCGGCGCTTGCGGGCTGCCTTGATCAGTTCCGGCTTGGCGCGTTCCTGCGGCGTCATCGAGTCGATGATGCCGACCATGCGGCGCACCTGCTTTTCGGCCTGGTCCATGTTGGCGCCGGCTGCCGCCTGCTGGAACTGGGCCGGCAGCTTGTCGAGCAGGCCGGACATGCCGCCCATTTTCTTCATCTGCGCCAATTGGGCCTTGAAGTCGTTCATGTCGAACTTGCCGCCCGACTTGACCTTGGCTGCCAGGTCGGCCGCTGCCTTGGCGTCGACGTTCTTCTGCGCTTCCTCGACCAGGGCCAGGATGTCGCCCATGCCCAGGATACGGTTGGCCATGCGCTGCGGGTCGAATGCTTCCAGGCCATCCAGCTTTTCCGACACGCCGGCGAACTTGATCGGCTTGCCGGTAATGTGGCGCACCGACAGCGCCGCGCCGCCGCGCGAATCGCCATCGAGCTTGGTCAGCACCACGCCGGTCAGCGGCAGTGCATCGTTGAAGGCCTTGGCGGTGTTGATCGCATCCTGGCCCAGCATGGCGTCGACCACGAACAGGGTTTCGATCGGCTTGACCGCGCCGTGCACGGCGGCGATCTCTTTCATCATCTCTTCGTCGATACCGAGGCGGCCGGCGGTGTCGATGATCAGCACGTCGTGATGGTGCTTCTTGGCCCAGTCCAGCGCGGCCAGCGCAATGTCGACCGGCTTGTCCTGCGCGGTGGAAGGGAAGAAGTCGGCGCCGACCTGGCCGGTCACCGATTGCAGCTGGGCGATCGCGGCGGGGCGATACACGTCGGCCGATACGGTCAGCACTTTCTTTTTCTTCTGTTCCTTCAGGTACTTGGCCAGCTTACCGACGGTGGTGGTCTTACCCACGCCCTGCAAGCCCGCCATCAGGATGATGGCCGGCGGCTGCTGGGCGAAGGACAGTTGCGAGGCTTCGGCGCCGAGGTCGGCGCCCATCAGGGCGCCCAGCTCGCGCTGCACCACGCCGACCAGGGCCTGGCCCGGGGTCAGCGAGGAAATCACTTCTTCGCCGAGGGCTTTTTCCTTGACCTTGGCGATGAATTCGCGCACGGCCGGCAGGGCGACGTCGGCCTCCAGCAGCGCCATGCGCACTTCGCGCAGCATGTCGGCGGTGTTGGCTTCGGTCAGGCGGGCCTCGCCGCGCATCGTCTTGACGACTTTGGCAAGGCGCGTAGTCAGGTTGTCTAGCATTGGTGGCCTACTAATAATAGAGAGGGGGCGATAAGCGGAAAATCCCGCCATTTTACCTTAGTAGCCGGCGCTGGCGGCAGCCGGCGGCAGTGACTGCCCGTCTCTCACGAATTGTCACTATCCTGCACAAATTTGCGAAATAAACAAAGTTTCTTCTTGACAAGACATACGGCTCACGTGCATCTTGTTCATAAATTAATTTTATGGATGAACTTGTGCAAGCGCTGGCCGTTCCAGACCTGATCAATTTATTCGCGCCCGGCCGGCGGCGCGCACTGCGCCATTGGCGCCTCGCCGCGCTGGCGGTAGGCGCTTGCGTCGCCCTGTACGCCGGGTGGCAGCTGGCGCGACCGGTCGTTGTCGACCAGCTGGCCGGGGCTTTTTCGCCGGCGCTGGAAGTCCAGCTGGGGCAGGGCATGCTGCGCCAGCTGGAGATGCAGGCGCTGAAGCCCAGCGAACTGTCGGAAACGCACCAGGCCCGCATCAGCGCAGCCTTTGCCAGCCTGCAGGCGCCGCATGAAGGGACGCCGCGCCATCGCCTGCTGTTCCGCAGCAGCCAGCTCGGAGCGGCAGCCTTCACGCTGCCATCGGGCGACATCATCCTGACCGACAGGCTGGTGCTGGCGCTACCCGATGACGGCGCGGTGCTGGCGGTACTGGCGCACGAACTGGGCCACCAGCAGCAGCGCCACATGCTGCGCCGCCTGGTGCAGGAGGCCATGCTGCCGGCGGCGGCCGGCGTGGTGCTGGGCGATACCGGCTGGCTGGCGTCCAGCATGGCAGCGCGGGCGCCGTACCTGGAGTGGCCGCAAAAGGCCGAAATCGAAGCGGACAACTATGCTGCCGACCTGCTGGAACATAACGGCTTGTCGCTGCGCCTGCTGGCCGAAGTGCAGGACGCGCTCGGCGGCGCCAGCGGCACCAGCGGTGACGCCGGCAGCACCGGCGCCGAGCGCGCTTACCTCGCAATCCATCCGCCGTGCGCGGAACGCCTGGCGCAACAGCGCGAACGCAGCGCTCTTTAAGCGTCCCTGCCTTCAATGTATGATGGGCGCGCGGCCGCGCAGGCCAACTATTCACTAAGGAGACCTGGATGAAACTGAAAAGTATCGGCAAAGCGGTAGCTTTCGCGGTGTTGGCGAATCTGGCGGCTGCCGCAGGCGCGCAGGCGCAGGAAGTGGTGCGCTTGGGGAACCTGAAGTTCGCCCATTACGGCGCCGTGTCGTATATCAAGGAGATCGCACCGAAGTGCGGCCTGAAGGTCGAAGAACGCGTGTTTGCCAAGGGCCTGGACGTGATGTCCGCCATCCTGGCCGGCGAGCTTGACGTCGGTGCCACCGCTTCCGAGGCGGCCATCTCCGGCCGCGCCGGCGGTGCGCCGATCTACGTGGTGGCCGGTTTCGCCAAGGGCGGCGCGCGCCTGGTCGGCCGCAGCGACCTCAATCTCAAGTCGGTCAAGGACCTGAAGGGCAAGAAAGTCGGCGTAACGCGCGGCGGCATCCAGGAAGTGCTGCTGCTGGCCGAACTGCAGCAGGCCGGCCTGACCGTCTCCGAGCAGCCGGGCAAGGATGTGCAAACCGTGCTGCTGGCCTATGCGGACCTGAACCAGGCCCTGCTCGGCAAACATATCGACGCCATGATGCAGTCGGAGCCGCAATCCTCGCAGGCCATCAACAAGGGCTACGGCACCGAGATCCTGAAGCCTTACGACACCCCGATCGGCGAGCCGATCCGGACCATGGTGATGACCGAGAAGTTCTACAAGGAGCGCCGCCCGGTGGCGGAGAAATTCATGCGCTGCTTCGTGGAGGCGACCAAGACCTTCATCGACCAGCCGGCCACCGCTGAAAAATACGTGCGCGAGAACGTGTTCAAGGGCCAGATCACCAGCGACGATTTCCAGGATGCGATCGGCAACTCGCCGTACTCCTATGACGTGACGCCGGAGCACATCCAGGTCACCACCGACACCATGGCCAAGACCGGCGTCGGCAAAATGGCCAAGCCGCCGGTGGCGAAGGACTGGGTCAAGACCGACCTGCTGGAGCAAGCCAAGAAATCGCTGGGCGTCAAATGAAGCTGGCTGCACGCGACGTCGGCATCGGCCTGGTGGTGCCGGCAGCGCTGGTGCTGGCCTGGCACCTGGTAACTTACAACGGCATGGTCAACCCGCAGGCGCTGCCTTCGCCGGAGGCGGTGGCGCGCAAGTGGGTGGAATA
>DASWTB010000030.1:0-3138 GCA_036402315.1 Pseudoduganella sp.
TGCTGGCCCCCAGCGGCCTGGCCGCCATCGCCATGTGCGACTTCGCCTTGCTGCGCACCGGCGACGACGTCCTGCTGCCCGACAACGTCTACAGTCCCAACCGCGACCTCGGCCGCTGGCTGACCGCCGATTTCGGCATCAGCGCGCGGCTCTACGACCCCATGGTCGGTGCCGGTATTGCGGAGCTGATCCAGCCCAACACAAAACTGATCTGGACCGAAGCCCCCGGCTCCGTCTCGATGGAAGTCCCGGACCTGCGCGCGATTTGCGACGCCGCCAAGCAGAAGGGCGTCCTGGTCGCCCTCGACAATACCTGGTCGGCGGGCCTGGCCCTGCGCGGCTTCGAGCTGGGCGTGGACATCGTGATGCAGGCCCTGACCAAATACCAGTCCGGCGGCTCCGACGTCCTGATGGGCGCCCTGGTCACGCGCGACAAGCTGCTGCACGAACGCCTCAGCATGGCGCATATGCGGCTTGGCATGGGCGTCAGCGCCGACGACACCTACCTCGTGATGCGCAACCTGCCGACGCTCAAGATCCGCTTCGAAACCCACGACGCCTCCGCCCGGAAGGTCGCCGCCTGGCTCAAGGCGCGCCCGGAAATCCGCAAGGTCCTGCACCCCGCCTTCGAAGACTGCCCCGGCCATGACAACTGGAAACGCGATTTCACCGGCGCCGGCGGCTTGTTCTCCGTGCTGTTCGATGAGAAATACACCGAAGAGCAGACCGACCGCTTCGTCGATTCGCTCGAGCTGTTCGGCATCGGCTATAGCTGGGGTGGTGCGCACAGCCTGTGCATTCCCTACCGCATCCAGGCCATGCGCAAGAACTGGAAAGAGAAGGGCACCCTGGTGCGCTTCAACATCGGCCTCGAAGACCCCGACGACCTGATCGCCGACATCGAACGCGCAATGGCGACGCTCTGATCTAGCGGCTCGCTTGGCGCTAGTCAGCTATCCCTGCGATTGATCAATACAATGGCGTGCGCGTATTGATCGGGCTTCCCTATTTGCTTACATTGGTCGGACATTAAGCAAGGGGAGACTGACATGCAAATGACGAAGATTGCAGCAGGCGTTTTGCTTGGATGTGTGGCCTTGGGGATTGGCGCGGAGCCGCCGCCACCGCCGACGAGCTACATGCCGGTGGTGGCAAAGGAACCGTTCGAGGTCACCTTTGAGCGCATGAAGGCAGCGCGCGCGGGGCTGATGCGCAAGCAGGCGGAGTTCCTGGAGAGCCGCTATGACCTGTCCAACCGCCCGGCGAAAGGCGTCACCATGTTCCGCGGCAAACCCGTGCAGGAAGGCATCCGCGTCAAGCTGCCGCGCGGGGTGACCTGGGACAAGCTGGGCGCCATGAGCCCGGAGGAGATCCGCGAAAAGGGCCTGTACCCGCAAGGCTTCCTGCCGCTTCCGCACCCGAACCATGCCGAAGGCGGCATGCTGTTCCCACAGTTCCACATCGACGAAATCAAGAAGCAGGAGCAGCGCGACCTGAACCGCTTCGACCTGGCATTCGATTTCCCCGACCATCTGCTGCCCGAATTCCCGGCACCGATCTTCCTGACCACGCGTCCGGACCTGGGCGACGTTTCGAAGGGCAAGCTGCTCACCATCGACAACTTCCACCAGATTTTCAATGGCATCCTGAACCCGAAGCAGCTGGAAGGCCTGCGGCTCTTGCTCACGCCATTCCCGCAGCAGCAATTCAACCAGACCGAAGACCGGCGTTCAGAGCGCCCGAGCCGCGGGGTAAGCTGTTTCGACTGCCACGCCAACGGCCATAGCAATGCTTCGACGCACTTGGTGGGCGACATCAGGCCACAGCCGTTCCGCCACCGGCTCGATACACCTTCGCTACGGGGCGTCAACCTGCAGCGCCTGTTTGGATCGCAGCGCGCACTGAAATCGGTGGAAGACTTCACGGAATTCGAACAGCGGGCGGCTTATTTCGACGGCGACCCCGTGATCGCAACCAAGAAGGGTGTCAACGTCCTTGAGCGCGGCAGCCAGGTGCATTTCATGGGCGAGTTCCAGAATATCCTGGACTTCCCGCCGGCGCCGAAGCTGGCCGTCACAGGCAAGCTCGACCCGCGCAAGGCCAACGAGCAGGAACTGCGCGGCCAGGCCATCTTCTTCGGCAAGGCACAATGCGCAACCTGTCACATGCCGCCGCACTACAGCGACAATATGATGCACAACCTGAAGACCGAACGCTTCTTCAAGGCACATGAGGCGAAGGGAGCGATGATGGTGGGCGATGGCCCGATCAAGACCTTCCCGCTACGCGGCATCAAGGAGTCGCCGCCTTACCTGCATGACGGCCGGCTGCTGACGCTCGAGGATACGGTCGAATTCTTCAACCTGATCCTCGAGACGAAGTTAAGCGCTGCGGAGAAGGCCGACCTGGTGGCTTTCCTGCGTACCTTATGAGTTGCCGATCGGGGTGTTATTGTTCAGTGCAGTGATGCCCCGGATCAGGCGGTAGATCTTCCACAGCCAGGCGCCAACCCACACGAGCCATGCCAGCGGAATGCCGAACAACGTGAGGAACAGCGCCCAGCCGACGCCAATCCACACCAGGTACCACCAGAACGAACGGATCATCCAGCCGTGGTGGCTGTGGACGAAGGTGCCGGCGCTGTCGTCGCGCTTCACGTAATTCAGGATCAGCGGGATGAAGGATGCGGCACCGAGCGTGAAGAACACGCTCAAGCCATGGCCGAGGTAAAGCCAGAACGCCCAGTCCTTGGCCGATTGTGTTTGGTTGTCGAAAACCAGTTCTTGTGCCATGTCGGTTCCTTAGAGTTTGCGTCCGTCGTAGTGCTGGACCGGGTAGGACTCCAGCTCGATATCTTCCAGCACGCGGGCATTGACCGCCGCCATGGCGTTGCCTTTCGGGTCAATGCCTTCGCCATACGTATGGATACCGCATTTCGGACAGAAGCGGTGCCTGATTACATGCTTGTTGAAGAGGTATGCCGCCTGGTCTTCTTCCGCAGTCAGCAGTTTCAGGCTGGTGCGCGGAATGAACCACATCAATGCGCCTTTGCGCTGGCAAATGGAGCAGTTACAGGCTACCAGGCCTTGAATTTCGCCTTCTGCCTCGAATTTCACATTGCCGCAATGGCAGCTCCCC
>DASWTB010000031.1:0-21124 GCA_036402315.1 Pseudoduganella sp.
CGTACCCCATTTTCCGCCAGTCGGAAAATGGGGTACGTCCCCATTTTTCTTTGTACGCTTGCTTGCAAGCAAGATAACGCGGGATAATGCCGCCATGCTGATTAAACGTAAATCGATCGAAAAAGAAGAGTCTTCGCGTCCTGCTACGCGAAAACCCAAGTTTGCACCGGTCACGCTGTCCGAACTGGACGGCGTGCGCTACCTGCATTTCGGCACCGAGTGGGTGCAAGGCGCCATGCGCATCCGCAAACCTGACTGGCCGGAGCTGGAATACGCGCAGCAAATGATGGCCTGGATGCTGTGGAACGACGCCCCCACCCACATCGCTCAGCTGGGCCTGGGCACCGGCGCGCTGACCAAGTTCTGCTACAAGCACTTCCCGCAAGCGCAAGTCACCACGGTTGAGCTGAACCCCTCGGTGATCAGCATCTGCTATTCCATGTTCAAGCTGCCCGACAATGACGGCCGCCTCAACGTGGTCGAGATGGATGCGATGGATTACGTCACCAATCCCGACAACCACGGCACGCTGGACGCGCTGCAGGTCGACCTGTACGACGCCACCGCACGCGGCCCGGTGCTCGACACGCCCGAGTTCTACCAGGCTTGCGCCGCCTGCCTGAATGACGATGGCATCATGACCATCAACCTGTTCGGCGACCATCCGAGCTACGCCAAGAACCTGAAAGCGATGAAGTTCGCCTTCTCGCAAGTGGTGTCGCTGCCGGAAGTCCATGATGGTAACGTGGTGGCGATCGCCTTCAAGACGCGCCGCAATATCGACGTGGAAGCGCTGGCCGATCGCGCCGCGCAAATCGTCGCCGAAACAAAACTGCCCGCAAAGTCCTGGCTCAAAGGACTGAAAGCCGCACTCGCATAAGGTCTCACATGGCAAAAGCACTCGATCTTCAAGTTATCTTCACCTGGCTGCTGGCTGATGGAATGGTCGAGAAAGCCGAAGTCAAAGGGCTTTACACGCAGGCGCAAGGCATCCTGCGCAACACGCCCGGCGTCATGCATCCCCTGAGCGCGGTCGCGCACTGCAAGCTGGTATCGGCCAAGAGCGGCAAGCTGCTGACGCTGGACGTGCTGACCGAGTGGCTCGCGCAGCGCGCCAGGCTGCCCTTCTACCGCATCGATCCGCTGAAGATCGACTTCACCAAGGTGGCGGACGTGATGTCGGCCAGCTATGCGGCGCGCTTCAATATCCTGCCGGTGGAAATCACCCCCGATACGCTGACCGTGGCCACTGCCGATCCATTCGCGCTGGAATGGGAGGCGGAAATCGCCAAGGTCGCGCGCCGCGTCATCAAGCGCGTGATCTCCAACCCGCTCGATATTTCGCAGTACACCTCGCAGTTCTTCTCGCTGGCCAAGTCGATCAAGCACGCCAACAAGAATACCGGCCAGGATATCGCGCTGCGCAACAACTTCGAGCAGCTGGTCGAACTTGGCAAGATGAACAAGACGGTCGACGCCAACGACCAGCACGTGATCAATATCGTCGATTGGCTGTGGCAGTACGCTTTCGAGCAGCGCGCGTCGGATATCCACCTCGAGCCGAAGCGCGACCTCGGCACCATCCGCTTCCGTATCGACGGCGTGCTGCACCAGGTCTACCAGGTGCCGGCCGTGGTGATGATCGCGATGACCGCGCGTATCAAGCTGCTGGGCCGCATGGACGTGATCGAGAAGCGCCGCCCGCAGGACGGCCGCATCAAGACCCGCACCGCAGGCGGCCAGGAGATCGAACTGCGCCTGTCGACGCTGCCGACCGCCTTCGGCGAAAAACTGGTGATGCGTATCTTCGACCCGGAAGTGGTGGTGAAGACCCTGCCGGAACTGGGCTTCCCGCCGGAAGACGCCAAGCGCTGGGACTCGCTGACCAACCGCCCGCACGGCATCATCCTGGTGACCGGCCCCACCGGTTCGGGCAAGACCACCACCTTGTACACCACGCTGAAAACGCTGGCGACGCCGGAGGTCAACGTCTGTACGGTGGAAGACCCGATCGAGATGGTGGAATCGTCGTTCAACCAGATGCAGGTGCAGCCCGGCATCGACCTCACCTTCGCCGACGGCGTGCGCGCCCTGATGCGACAGGACCCGGACATCATCATGGTCGGCGAGATCCGCGACCTTGAGACCGCGGAGATGGCGATTCAGGCTGCGCTGACCGGCCACCTTGTGCTGTCCACCCTGCACACCAACGACGCGCCATCGGCCGTGATGCGCTTGCTGGAACTGGGCGTGCCCTACTACATGCTGGAGGCAACGCTGATCGGCATCATGGCGCAGCGCCTGGTGCGCACGCTGTGCGTCGACTGCAAGGAGGAAGGCGGCGAACTTGCCGACGATATCTGGCAAGGCCTGAGCAGCGGCTGGGACATCGCAAAGCCGGAGAAGGTTTATCGCCCGGTCGGCTGCCCTGAATGCCGCCAGACCGGCTTCCGCGGCCGTACCGGCATCTATGAGTTGCTGACCACCAGCGAATCGTTCAACACCATGCTGGAAGAAGAAACCGACATCACCGCCCTGCGCAAGCAAGCGGTAGCCGAAGGCATGGTCCCGCTGCGTATTGCCGGCGCCTTCAAAGTGCGCGACGGCGTGACCACGGCGGAGGAAGTACTCAAAGTTACAGCCATGGGCTAAGGCGGAAAAAGGGGCTTTGCAAACGCCAAAAAGCTCGTATATAATACGGCCTCTTTCGGGTCGTTAGCTCAGTTGGTAGAGCAGCGGACTTTTAATCCGTTGGTCGCAGGTTCGAGCCCCGCACGGCCTACCAGAATGAACAGGAAAGCCTCGTCTTCGGACGAGGCTTTTTTGTTTGCGCGTCACGAACTGTAGCTGTCGGCCGACTGATACAGCATGAGCCCATCACCCCGGCCTTGTGTCTTGTCCGGCATGAGCCGCGTTCCTAGACTGTGCCTTTCCTCCACTGCGAATTGCACATCGTGACTGAACTCCTGCCCTTGGCCACCTATTGCCTCGTCATGTCGGCGACACCCGGACCGAACAACTTCATGCTCGCCATCACCGGTGCGAATTTCGGCGGACGCGGTGCCGTACCTGTAATTCTTGGCATTCAGGCGGGCGCGTTCGTGCAAACCACGCTGATGTGCGTGGGACTTGGAAGTGTCTTCGTGACCTATCCAATGGCGCAACAGGTGCTGCGCATCGCCGGCGCCCTGTATCTCATCTACCTGGCGTGGAAGCTCAGCGGAGCATCCGTGGATGGCAGCCAGGCTCCGAAGGCGGTGTCGTTCTTGCAGGCTGCCGCCTTCCAGGCGCTGAATCCGAAAAGCTGGCTGAAGGCGGTCACCGTGGCATCGGTCTTTATGCCCGCCGGACAGGATACGCTTGCCAATGCGCTGCAAGCCTCCCTGATCGGTGCGCTGGTGGGGGCTCCGTGCAATGCCACCTGGGCCCTGTTCGGCATATCGATCCGCCGCTGGCTGAATGACCCGCGCATGCAGCGCGCATTCAATTTCTCCATGGGCGCCATCCTGTTCGTGCTGGCCCTGTCGTTTTTGCGCTAGACTGCAACGATGTTCCCCATCGACCGCACTTCTCCCGTTGCCCTGTCCAGGCAGATTGAAGACCAGCTGCGCCGCCTCGTCGAGAGCCGCGCGCTGCCCGGAGGCGCCAAACTCATGTCGATACGCCAGCTGGCCACGCAACTGGCGGTCAGCACCAATACCGTCGTGCTGGCGTATGACCGGCTGGTCGCGGCAGGCATCATTGATTCGCATGGCACGGCGGGGTTCTATGTGCGCGCGAGGAGCGACGAAAGCCGCTCGGCGCCGGACGAAGCCGCACTGGAAGCCGGCGAGGAACAGGAACCCGTCTGGCTTGTGCAGCAGGCAAACGACCAGCGTGCCGGCGTACTGCTGGCCAGCAGCGGCGCCCTGCCGCCGACCTGGCTGCAGGACGCGATTCCGGCTACCGCTGTGCAACGGGCAATCGCAAACAGCGCCGCCGGCATGGCTTCGCGCTGCCCGCCCCAGGGATTGCCGCAATTGCGCGAACATATCGCGCTGCTCCTGCACGGCATCGGCGTCCCCGCAGACGCAGGCCAAATCCTTACTACCTTCGGCGGCACCCATGCCATCGACCTGATTTGCCGCAGCTTCCTGCAACCCGGCGACACGGTGCTGGTGGAAGATCCCGGATTCTTCCTGATGTTCGGCAGGTTGCGCCAGGAGGGAATACGGCTGGTGCCGATCAAGCGGCGCCCCGAGGGCCTGGACCTGGACGCGCTGGAGGCAGCCTGCCGCGAGCACCGTCCGCGCATGCTGTTCGTGCAGACAGCCCTGCACAACCCCACCGGCTGGAGCAGCAGTGCCGCCAACCTGCACAAGGTCCTGATCCTGGCGCAGCAGCACGGCTTCCTGATCGCCGAGGACGACGTGCACGGCCACTTCCAGCAAGCGCAAAGCACCCGGCTGGCGTCGCTGTCCGGACTCGATGGCGTCATTTATTATTCCAGCTTCTGCAAGGCGCTCAGCCCTGCCCTGCGCATGGGCTATCTGGCCGCTGCGCCTGCCCTGCTCAAGGTGCTGATGCGGACCAAGATCCATTCGATCATGACGACGCCGGCGCTGAATGAATATGTGCTGCTCGAAGTGCTCAAGGCCGGCAACCTGCGCAAACACCTGGACCGGCTGCAGCGCAAGATCATGGCGGCACGCAGCGCCAGTACGCGCCAGTTAAGCGCGGCTGGCGTGCAATTCGAACAGCCCGGCGACGCAGGCATCTTCCTGTGGGGCACCATGCCGGATGGCCTGGATGTCGACCTGCTGGTGCAGGACGCTTACCGCAACAAAATCCTGCTGATGCGTGGCGCCGCATTCTCGGCCAATGACATCACCGACCAGCACGTCCGCTTCAACGTGGCGTTCAGCCAGCACCCGCGTCTCAGCAGCTACCTGCAAGAACGCCTGGATGCAGTGCGCCGTTCATCCTTGATTTTTACCGCTCGTCACGCCTGACGCGCGCTCATATCGGCGCGCTGGCGGCATCCCGCCGCGATCTTTAGCCTGCATGCTGTCTCCCACTTTCCGGAAACCGCCATGCTCACGCTTCGCCACCTGAACAAGACCTACGCCAACGGCGTCCACGCCAGCAACGACATCAGCCTCGACATCCCGACCGGCCTGTTTGGCCTGCTCGGGCCGAACGGCGCCGGCAAGTCGACCCTGATGCGCACCATCGCCACCCTGCAGGAGCCGGACAGCGGCACCATCCACCTGGATGGCGTCGACGTGCTGCGCAACCCGCAGTCGCTGCGCCGCAAGCTGGGCTACCTGCCGCAGGATTTCGGCGTCTATCCCAAAGTCAGCGCATTGGAACTGCTGGATCATTTCGCCATTCTCAAGGGACTGACGCAGCGCGGCGAACGCAAGGAGGCTGTGGAAGCCCTGCTGCAGCAGACCAACCTGTGGGAAGCGCGCAAGCGGGCCGTAGCCAGTTACTCGGGCGGCATGCGCCAGCGCTTCGGCATTGCACAAGCCCTGCTGGGCGCACCGCGCCTGGTGATCGTCGACGAACCGACCGCCGGCCTCGACCCGGACGAACGCAATCGCTTCCTCAACCTGCTGGCCCGCGTCAGCGAACAGGTGATCGTGATCCTGTCCACCCATATCGTGGAAGACGTGACCGACCTGTGCACGCGCATGGCGGTCATCGGCAAGGGCCGCGTGCTGGTCGAAGGCGAACCGAAGGCCGCCATCGCCACGCTGCGCGGCCGCATCTGGCGCGGCGCCGTCAGCGACGCGCAGTTGCCGGAGCTGCAGCAGCGCTATACCGTCCTGTCCTCGCGCCTGGTCGGCGGCAAGCCGCAAATCAATATCTACTCCGATCACCAGCCGGACGCCGGCTTCACCCAGGTCGAACCGGGCCTGGAGGATGTCTATTTCCTGCAACTGCGCGAAGCTGCCTGAGGATCGCACCATGTGGAAAACCTTCTTCTCCTTCGACCTGCGCCACCACCTGCGCCAGCCGCTGCTCTGGCTCAGCACCCTGCCGCTGATGCTGCTTGCATTCATGTCCGCCGGCAGCGACACGGCGCGCATCGGCGGCAGCATCGGCAATGCCCACCTGAATGCACCGGTGGTGATCGTCAACCAGATGGGCGTGCTGAGCATCATGGCACTGTTCCTGGTGACCTTCTTCGTGGCCGGCGCCCTGCTGCGCGACAACGAGGCCGGCATGGCCGACCTGTTGTTCGCCACGCCGATGCGCAAGATCGATTACCTGCTGGGACGTTTCCTGGCCGGCTTTTCAACCTGCCTGCTGGTGTTCGCGCTGATCACGCTGGCGATGGTGCTCGGCTCGCGCATGCCCGGCATCGATCCGGCCCGTCTCGGTCCATTCTCGCTGTACACCTACGCCTGGGCCTTCCTGGTCTATGCGGTGCCCAACCTGCTGTTCGTTTCGGCCCTGCTGATGCTGCTGGCTGCGACCACGCGCTCAATGATGATGGTGTACGTGGGCGTGCTGGGCTTTATCTCGCTGTGGGGTATTGCAGGTTTCCTCGGCGGTCGCGCCGACAGCGCCGCCCTGGCCGTGCTGCTCGATCCATTTGGCGTGCGCGTGCTGTTCCAGGCTACGCGCTATTTCACCGCGGCGGACACCAACGCGCACCTGCCGGCGCTGGAAGGCGCCCTGCTGGCCAACCGCGTACTGTGGAGCGTGCTGGCTGTGGCCATGTTCGGTCTCACCGTGTGGCTGTTCAAGCCTCTGCGCAGCGGCACCGGGCGCGGATGGCGCAAGCGGCGTGCTGCGGGGCAGGCCATGCCCGCAGCGCATGGCATTGCCGCCCGCGTTACCACCCGTCCCCTGCCGCGCAGCCTGCCCCGCTTTGGCCTTGCAACTGGCTGGCAGCAGGCCGCCAGCCTGCTGCGCGCAGACGCGAGCGCCATCCTGCGCAGCCTGCCGTTCCTGGTGATGCTGCTGCTGGCATTGGCCAATTTTTTCGCCAACTACACCATCGGCGGCATGCGCTTCGACAGCGTGCCCTATCCATTGACCCGCCTGATGCTGGAAGACCTGGCCGGCGGGATGAACGACATGCTGGTCATCGTGCTGCTTTTCTTCAGCGGGGAACTGGTGCATCGCGACCGGCAGGCCCGCATTGATGGCCTGACCGGCGCGTTGCCGGTGCCAGCCTGGGCGCCGCTGCTGGCCAAGTACGGCGCGCTGGCTGCCGTGGTGCTTGCCTTCCTGCTGACGGGGGTGCTGGCAGCCGTTGCCATCCAGTTAGTGGTCGGCGGCGTCCCGCTCGAGCTGCCGCTCTATGCCCAAGGCAGCTTGATCGCCTCGGCCTATTACCTGCTTCTGGCGGCGGCGCTGCTCGCCCTGCAACTGGCCTCGCGCAACAAGTTCGTCGGCTACGTGCTGGGCATCGGCCTGCTCGCATCGGGTCCGCTGCTGCGTAGCCTGGGCTTCGAGCATCCGCTGGCCAGCTTTGGCGCCTTGCCCGTGCTGCGCTATTCCGACATGAATGGCTATGGCCATTACCTGGCAGGCTGGAACTGGCTCGTGCTTTACTGGGCGCTGCTGGCTGCGGCCCTGCTGTGCGCGGCCGGCGGTTTCGCCGCACGTGGCGCCGCTGCCCTGCGCGGCAAGACGGGCCTGGCTTGCGCGCTGCTGCTGGCAGCAGGCGTCAGCACTGGCGGCTGGATCTACTACAACACCAATGTGCTCAACCAATACCGCTCCAGCCAGGCATGGCTTGACTTCCGCGCCGGCTACGAAAAGGCATATCGCCAGGACATGGACCTGCCGATGCCAAGCCTGACCGGCATCCGCGCCGATGTCGACATCTTCCCTGCCACGCAATCGCTGCGCATTCGCGGCCACTATGTCTTGCAGAACAAGCAGGCGTCGGCGTTGCCGGTGCTCCGCATCCAGACCGACTTGCGCGGAACGACCCGCTTCCATAGCCTGCCTGCGGGCCGCATGCTGCGCGACGATAAGCAATACGGCGTCATAGACTGGCAGCTTGACCAGCCGCTGGCGCCAGGCGCGCAGCTCGAACTCGACTTCACCGTGGAGGTCGCGCGCAACGGTTTCACCGCCGACGGCAAGCCTGTTGCAGTCAACCAGAACGGCACTTCGTTCGCTTTCGAGGATTTCTTCCCCAAACTCGGCTACAACCAGTCGATGGAACTGGACGACAACAAGGCCCGCAAAGCGCGCGGCCTGGGTCCGGCGCACCGGATGCCGACACTGGAAGAGCGCCAGGCGCAATCGAAAAACTACTGGAAGCTGTTCGGCATCGACGCCGACACGATCGACTTCGAAACCACGGTATCCACCAGCGCCGACCAGGTCGCGCTGGCGCCGGGTGAACTGGTGAAGCGCTGGGAGAAAGATGGCCGCCGCTATTTCCACTACAAGATGAACCGCCCGGTCCTGCCGTTCTTCGGCTACCTGTCGGCGCGCTGGCAAGTCGAGCGCAGCGAGTGGAACGGCGTTCCGATCGAGGTCTATTACGACAGCAAGCACGCCTACAACGTACAACGCATGATCGAAGGCGCCAAAGGTGCGCTGGATTACTACACCGCCAACTTCGGCCCCTACCCTTACGGCCAGGTCCGTATTGCGGAAATGCCGCTGTACCAGAGCTATGCGCGTGCCTTCCCGACGCTGACGCCATTCTCCGAATCGCTCGGTTTCATCAACGATCTGCGCGATCCGTCAGCGGCCGACCACGTGTACTACGTCACCGCGCACGAACTGGCGCACCAATGGTGGGGCGACCAGGCTATTGCTGCCAATATGCAGGGCGGCGGCCTGGTGACGGAATCGCTGGCGGAGTACTCGGCTCTGATGGCCATGGAGAAGCGCTACGGCGCGGCGAAAGTGCGCAGCATCCTGCGCTTCGACCTGGATGAGTACCTGCGCGGCCGCGCCGAAGAAGGCGCCGAGGAACAGCCACTGATGCGCAACGAAGGCCAAATCTACCTGCAGTACCGCAAAGCCAGCCTGGTGTTCTACCGCTTGCGGGAGACCATCGGCGAGGCCGCACTGAACCGCGCCATCAAGCGCTTCCTGGATGCTACGCGCTACCGCAGCACGCCCTATACCACCAGCACCGAGCTGCTCGGCTACATCCGTGCCGAAACGCCGGCTGCCAGCCAGGAATTGGTTACCGACCTGTTCGAGCGCATCGTGTTCTATGACAACCGCATCCTGGAAGCGAAAAGCAGCAAGCGCGCTGACGGCCGCTGGAACCTGGAAGTAGTGCTGCGCCTGTCCAAAACCGAGGCCGATGGCCACGGCAAGGAGACCGCCCGCGCCTACGATGAACCGGTCGAAGTAGCCGTGTTTGCAGGACAGCGCCAGTTGCAGGCGGCGCAGCATGTGCTGCCGGCAGGTGAATCGCGCGTGGTTCTCACGCTGGCCGAGCGTCCCAGCGAAGTGGCAATTGACCCGCGCCAGCTGCTGATCGACCGCGTTCCGGGCGATAACCGCAAGAAGGTCGAAGCCGGAGATTGAATTCTAGAGGCGCTTGAGCTGCTTGAACTCGACTGCGCGGCGACGCGACATGTCGACGTTCAAGCCGCCCTGCAGCAGCAGCACCAGGCCACCTGCCGGCGACGGGCCCACTTCGCGCACGAAGCGCAGGTTGACGATGTGGCGGCGGTTGACCCGCATGAAGTGCTGCGGGTCGAGGCGGTCTTCGAGCTGGCTCAGGGAGCGCAGCAGCAAGGGCCGGTTGTTGTCGAAATAGACCCGCGTATAGTTGCCCTCCGACTCGAACAGCACGATCTGCTCGAGGTCCACAAACCAGCAACGCTCGCCGTCCTGCAGGAAGACTTTGCCATCGTTCGGCTTGGACGGCCGGGGTCCGGAGTTAGGGCTGCGTTTCTGCAGCGCCTGCGCCAGCCGCGGTGCTTCGATCGGTTTGAGCAGGTAATCGAGCGCATTGGCATCGAATGCCTTCAGTGCGAACTGGTCGTGCGCCGTGGTGAAGATGACGGCCGGTGCCTGCTCCAGCGCCGCCAGCAGGTCGAAGCCGCTGCCGTCCGGCATCTGGATGTCCAGGAATACCAGGTCGGGCGCCATATGGCGAATGGCGTGCAGGCCGTCGGCCACGCAGGCCGCTTCCGCCACCACATCCACTTCAGGGTGGGCGTCGAGCAGGCGCCGCAGCTCGTTGCGTGCCAGGCGCTCGTCGTCGATGATGGCGACTCTCATGCGGCCCCCTGCGGCAAGGTGACAGTGGCGCGTACCCAGCCTTCTTCTTCCTCCAGCCGGCAACCGGCCTGCGGACCGCATTGCAGCGCCAGCCGCCGGATCGCATTCGCCAGACCCAGGCGCATCGAACTGCTGTTGGCGGCCAGGCGCCCCTGGTTGCGCACCTCCACCCGGACCAGGCCATCGTCGCCGAGGCGGGCGCTGATCCGCACCTGGCACGGCGCTACCATGCGCTCGACGCCATGCTTGACCGCATTCTCCACAAGTGTCTGCAACACCATCGGCGGCAATGGCGTAGCCACCAGTGCCGGATCGACGTCGATTGCCACCACCAGGCGTTCGTCGAAGCGCAGCTTTTCGATACCGAGATAAGCGCTGACCGCCGCCAGTTCTTCCGCCAGCGTGACGGTGTCGGACTGTCCCGCCTGCAAGCGCTGGCGCATCATGCCGGCCAATTGTCCCAGTGCGTGCGAGGCCGCTTGCGCGTCTTCATGGACCAGTGCCCGTATGCTGTTCAGGCTATTGAAGAAGAAATGCGGGTTCACCTGAAACTGCAGCGCACGCAGTTCGGCATCCTTGGCGCTGACTTCCAGTTCGAGCCGCGCCAGCTCTGCATTGCGGGCACGCCGGCGCGTCAGCGCCACCGCATAGCACAGGGTCCAGGCGCCGAAGGCAAGGAACCACAGCACCACCAGCATGGTGTAATCAGCCGCACCGACAGTCGGATCGCGCATCAGGGCGCCATCACGAAACAACAAGTCTGCCAGCAGCAGGAAACCGGTTTGCGCCATGGCCAGCAGGGCCAGGCCCGCCAGCAGCATCCCGAACGGCAGCGTCGTACCGGCCAGCCAATTGCGCCGTTTCAGCTGCCAGCGCCACAGGTGCGACAAGCCGAAACCCGTTGCCATGCAAAAGGTCTTGGCCAGGGCGAACTGCAAGGCCTCTTCGGAATTGCTTTGCGAGGAAGACAGCAGGCCAATAGCCGTCATGCCCCCCCAACCCGCCAGTTGGCAAAGCCAATAGTCACGCTGCGTCGTACGATCCTGCATAGTTTCGCCAAGGTTGTTTAATCCGCCAGATGTTAGCAGCACGATTGCAGAATTACTATCCTTCGTGACTGCCGCGCGTCGTCCTAGCGAAAGAACAGGATGCGGCCATCTGCGGTTACCGCGATCAATTGGCCGTCATGCCAGGCCGGCGTAGAGATGAAGGCGCCTAGCCGTTTTACATGCTCGATCGAGGCCGGCATCGACTGCGGGCCCTCAAACATGCGCTTGCTGTCGAACCTACCGCTCTTTGCGTCCAGCATGCCGAATTCGTCGGCCAAGCTTTCCGGGGTGCGCCACGACCACGTCGGCCTGCCTGTCGCCGCATCCAGTGCAAACAGTTCGCCGCGCATGCTGGCGCCATACACAGTCCCGCCCACCAGCACTGGCGTGGCATAGGTCCATACCCTGGTGTCATGTTCGAACAAGGGCTGGCCGGTGCGCTTGTCGAGGCCGACCAGCAGGTTGGTGTCGGAGGTGCCGAAGTAGACACGATCTGCATCGGCAGCCGCCCCAGAGATCACCCAGGATCCTTTGCCGTTATATCGCCACTTCATCTTTCCGCTGGCCAGTTCCAGCGCGTAAAAGTAAGAGTCGCGCGAACCGATATACACCGTGTCGCCATCAATCAACGGTGGCGCCTGCACGCCGAACAAGGTGCTGGTCGCCTGCTCGGTCTCGGTCTGGTAGCGCCAAAGCTGCCTTCCGCTGGCCGCGTCTAGGGCGTACACGGCGCCATCCCAACTGCCAAACACCAGGGTTTTGCCGGCGAACGCAGGGGCCGCATGGATCATGCCGCCGCTCTTGAAGGCCCATTGAACGGTCCCCGTCTTCGCGTCCAGCGCGTACATGCGTTCATCCGAGCTGCCGAAGTACACACGCCCGTCCACAACTACCGGCGACGACAACCAGAAATCCCACGGGTCGCGGCTTGGAGCGGCCCTCTTCTCGCTGCCATACAGGCCGTATGCTGCAAAACGTGCTTCGCCTTGCGTGGCAAACTCCCAGCGGCGTACGCCGCTGCGTGCATCAACAGCGTGCAAGTGCCCGTCGCGCGACAGCACATATACGGCGCCGTCGGCCACGGCAGGCGATGAGCCGATGCCGGCGCCTGCATGGTACAGCCACGCAAGCTTGCCGCTGGCAAGGTCGTAGGCGTACAGGTTGCCGTCTTCCGCGCCGATATACAACTTGCCCTGTGCGATAACGGGGCTTGATACGGTTTGCGCGCGCAGTTCGATGGTGCGCTCCAGTTTCATGGGTGCCGCCGAGCCGGCGGCCGGCGCAGCAAATGACAACGCCAGCGCAAACAAGATAGTGAAAACTCGCATAAGGTCTCCTGATTGAACGCAGCGATTCTAGCGACGCTGGCTGCGGCAAACCTTCAGGCTTCCTAAAGGACGCGGGATGCGCATGCTGCTAAACTCTGTGGCCATGAAAATCCTGCTCGTAGAAGATGACCTGCAACTGGGGCGCGCATTGCAGGCAGTGCTGCTCGATGACGGCTTTGACGCCGTCTGGGTGCGCATGGCTTCCGACGCGCGCCGCCTGCTGGCAGCGGATAGCTTTGCTGCCGCCGTGCTGGACCTCGGCCTCCCCGATGGCGACGGCATGGCCTTGCTGCAGGAACTGCGCGGCAACCGCAACCAGCTGCCGGTGGTATTGATCACGGCGCGCGATGCGCTCGAAGACCGGCTGACAGGCTTCGCCACAGGCGCTGACGATTACCTGGTCAAGCCGTTCGACATGGCGGAGCTTCTGGCGCGGCTGCGCGCCGTCCTGCGCCGCACGCATGGCGCTTCCGCCGGAAGCGGAGTGTGGACATGCGGCGCGCTCGCAATCGACGAGCGGCGCAAGACCACCAGCTGCGGCGGCGAACCGGTCGCGCTGTCGCCCACCGAATTCTCTCTGCTGCTCGCCCTGATGCAATCGGCTGACCGCGTCGTTACGCGCACGGAACTGGAAGACTGCGCGCTGGCCGGCAATGAAAGCCAGTCGCTGGATGTCCATATGTCGAACCTGCGCAAGAAAATTGGCGACCAGCGCGTACGCACGGTTCGCGGCATCGGCTACATGATCGCCCAATGAAGGCACAGCGCTCCCTGTTCCGCCGCTTGCTGGGCGGCTTCCTGCTCGTGATGCTGGCCATCTGGCTAGCTGTGGTCGGCCTGGCCATGTATGAAACCAAGGTGCTGCATGCCCGGCACACCGCAGCCGAAAACCGGGGCTGGACGCGCCAGATCATGCTCAACCTGCGCTCGGTCGCACATGATCCGTCCGAAGCGGTACGCGTCGCCCAACAGGTGGAGAAGCTGCGCTACGACATGCTGCGCGAAATCGATTACTGGTCAAAGCCAGTGATGCTGCAGGTCTGGCTGCATGGCGAACGCATTTATCAGTCCTCAGGCGGCTTGCCTGGCGGCCTGGCGCTGCCCAGCCCCGACAGCCCCGGTCTCGGCGCCGACTGGTCGACAGACACCGAGCGCGACGCTGCCACTGGACTTATCGTCCGGCGCGACGCCATGCACGACACCAGTTGGCTGCTGACCGGGTCCGGTGCTGCCTATTACCTGGCGCCCCTGCTTTACAGCCTGCCCTTCCTGCTGCTGCCGGCGTGGTTGATTGTACGCCGCGGACTGCAGCCCTTGCGGTCCATGGTGGCAGCGATCGAAGAGCGCTCCGGCAGCGCTTTACAACCGCTGCCGCCCTCCGGCTACCGAGAGCTGGCGCCGCTGGCTGGCTCCGTAAACCGGCTTATGCAACGCCTGACTGAACGCGTGGAGCGCGACAAAGAGTTCCTGACCGATGCGGCGCACGAGCTCAAGACGCCGCTGTCCGTGATCCAGGCCAATGCCCACCTGCTGCTGAACCATCGTGACAACCCAGCGCGTCTGCAGGAAGCGGACCTGGGCCTGCGGCAAGGCGTAGCGCGCGCCACGCACACTGTGCACCAGTTGCTGGCGCTCGAACGGGCACGCCACGATGCCGAGGCCGGGGCGGCACAGCCGCTCGACCTGGTGCACCTGCTGCGCGAACGGCTGGCGCAAGCGGCGCCCCTGGCGATGCAACGCCATGTCGAACTGGAACTTGAGGCGCCCGCAGAATGCCGGCTTGCCCTGCATCGGGAAAGCGTCGTCTCCTTGCTCGACAACGTGGTGGGAAACGCCATCAAATATTCGCCGGGTGGCGGCTGCGTGCGCGTTTCATTGTCGCCCGGCGCGGCGCCGGTGCTGGCGATTGTCGACCAGGGGCCAGGCATCGCCCCGGAATTGCGCTCCAAGGTGTTTGAGCGCTTCTACCGCATTCCCGGCCAAACACAGGCCGGCAGCGGGCTTGGGCTGGCCATCGCAGAACGCGCAGCTAAGCGCAACGGTGCCAGCATCACCCTGCATGATGGCGAAGGGGGGCGCGGCTTGCTGGTCCAGGTTCGCTTCGCGCCGGCCTAGCGAAAGCGCTTCGGTTGGCGGCGGCGGTTGGCGGCGTTCTGGTCCTGCAGGATGCCATCCACCCGCTCGGAGGCGGAGCGCGAAAGTTCCAGCGCCTGCGCCACGTCGGGGAAGAATTCCGGCAAGCGGTAACCCAGCCAGGCATAGGCCGAGTACAGACGGCAGGCATCTTCCGCTTCCTGCAGGTTCATCCACTGCAGCGGATTCTGTTCAGGGTGCAGGTGGGTCACGCGCTGGCGCGACAAGGAAACGCACCAATGCTCCCAGGCTTTCTGCAAGGTGGCCACGTTGGAAGAAATCGGCACCAGCGACAAGGTGAACTTGTCCGCCACCGACAGCGGCAGGGTGTCGAGCCATTCGGCGCGCTCGAACTGCTCCTCGGTGATGCGCGGGAAGAAGAAGCCGTCCGGCACGTCGATATTGTGGACGAATCGCTTGAGCAGCCGCGCCAGCGAATCCTCGCCGGTGACGGAAGCGATGCGGTGCAGGTGCTCCAGCGTCGGCGCCACGGCAAAGCCGGTGGCCTTCAGCAGCGGCAGCTTTTCCTTCAGCAGCGAACGCATCACGCCGTGCGTTTCGTCGTCGTAGCCGGCCACATGGCCTTCTTCGTGCACGCCATAGCGCCCTGCCCGGCCAGCGATCTGGCGCGCCAGCGCGGCGGGGATTTCCTCTTCCTCGTAGCCGTTGTATTTGACGGTGGTGGTCATCACCACGCGCTGGATCGGCAGGTTCAGGCCCATGGCGATGGCATCCGTTCCCACTACCACATCGGCATGGCCGTCGCGGAAGCGCTGCGCCTGCGCGCGCCGCACTTCGGGCGACAGGTTGCCGTACACGGTGGCGACCGACAGGCCGGCCTCGGTCACCATGTCGCGCCACATCAGCACTTCGCGGCGCGAGAAGGCAATCACCGCGTCGCCCTTGCGCAGGCCCTTGAGCTTGCGCACGGCAGAGGGTTCCATCGACAGCGGCGCCTTGCGCTTCAGGATGTGGACTTCGATCGGGCATTCCAGCCGTTCGGCCAGCGCTTCCACCGCACGGCGCGCTTCAGCCGCACCCACCAGGTAGACCGTGCGTGCCGGTGCGCCGCAGACTGCGGCCGTCCAGGCGGCGCCGCGGTCGCGGTCGGACAGCATCTGGATCTCGTCGATCACCGCCACTTCGACCTGGGTGCGCGTATCCAGCATTTCCACTGTGCTGGCGACGTGGGTTGCGCCTTCCTCAATTCGGCGCTCTTCGCCGGTCACCAGGCTGACCTTCAGGTTGGGATCGGAAGCTTGCAGGCGTTCGTAGTTTTCCAGCGCCAGCAGGCGCAACGGCGCGAGATAAACACCGCTGCGCGCCTTGGCCAGCGCCTCCATCGCCTTGTGGGTCTTGCCGGAATTGGTTGGTCCCAGCAGAGCGATGAATTTGCGCGGCAGGCGGCGCGCGACTTCGAAGGTATCCGGGTACTCGGCCAGGTTGATGCTCTGGCGCGTGCGCTCGGCGTGGCGTTCTTCGCGATGGCGTTCCACCGCGTGCTCCAGGCGCTGGCGGATGCGGTCGAAGACGATGCCGGCCGGCTCGGAAGTCTGCATGTCTTCCAGCGCATGCAGAAAGTCCATCGGCCGCATGCCGTAATCGTCGCATTCTTCGCGCAGCTCGGCCGCGAAGGCGGTGACGTCGGCATGCAGCGCGGCTTGCGCGGCTTCGCTGCCGCGCTCCAGCAGCAGGGCTGCGCGCCCTTCGCGCTCCAGCTTGCGCCACTTGGATGGCTTGGCCAGCACGCCTTGCTGCGGCACCAGGTCGTAGGAGATGTGCAGGCCGTCCAGCTCCACAGCACCTGTGAAGCGCAGGAATACGCGCCCTTCCTGCTTTGCCAGTTCGATGCCGCGGGCTGCAAGGCCCAGCTCAGTCACCAACTGTTCGTCGTCGTCAAAATCTGTCATGGCGAAACGATTATAGCGAATGGCGCTGCGCCGCTAGTTCCAGATGCGGTAGACCCAGTAGGTTTCATCCTCCAGGCCGCGGCGCAGGATCTCCGACGGGCTAAGGCCGCTGATCTCGCGCGCTTCGCGGCTCATGTGGGATTGGTCGGAATAGCCGCCAAGCTGCGCCATGTCGCCGAGCGAGACCTTGCCTTTCAATGCGGCATCGCGCGCCGCGATGAAGGTTTGCTCGGCGCGATATGAGCGGCGCAGGCGGCGCAGTGGTTGTCCGGCCCATTCGCGAATCCGGCGTTCGGCCATGCGTACGCTGCGGCCTATGCCGGCGGCAGCGGCCTGCCCCTCCAGGCGGCGCACCCAGTCGCCTACTGCGCCATCGAAGCTGCCGGCGTCGCGCACGGCGCGCCAACGGGGCTCAAGGAAGTCCTCCAGCAAGGCGATGCGCTTGTCGTCGTCGGGTTCAGCGACCATTTGCGCCGCCAGTTGCTGCCACTCGGCGCCGAGCAAAGCGTCCAATGGCTGGAATTGGTCGACGATGGTGCTCATATCGATTCCCGTCAGGCGGTGCAGCGCTTCGGGGAAGAACAGCACGGTCATGAAATGCGTAGGGCCAGGATTGCCCGACACCGTGGGGCCGGTCCAGGCGCCGGACAGCAGTACGCCGCCTTCCGGGCATTTCACCTCCGGCATCGGCGGCTCGACCATGACGGATTCGCCCACCAGCTGGAAGAACAGCACAGGAAAACCCGTCGCGGGGTAACGGTTCAGGCGCTGCTCATCGGGCAGCTCGCAGCCGACCGTGTTGCGCACGACAATCGCGCGCAGGCAGGAGGCCAGCGAACGGCGCGGCACGACGAATTTACTAATTGGCAACATGTGCAACATTGTAGCGCGATGTCGCAAATGTTCAAGACCGCGCCGCACGTCCGGCGCATACTGGCCAGCATGGATACCACAACCGCCCCAGCGACCGGCGCGCTGCGCCAACTTTCCGAACTGCCCGGCCCAAAAGGGCTGCCCTTCCTCGGCAATATGCTGCAGCTCCGGCCGCGCAAGGTGCATGCGGACGTCGAGGCACTGGCGCAGCAGTATGGCCCCCTGTTCCGCATGAGCATAGGCCGCACACAGGCGCTGGTGGTGGCCGATGCGGCGCTGGTCAATGGCGTGCTGCGCGACCGGCCAGAGGGCTTCCGCCGTCCCGATGTCACGGCCCAGGTGTCGGATGAGATGGGCGGCGAGCGCGGCGTCTTCCTGGCGGAAGGTGCTGCATGGCGCAACCAGCGCAAGATGGTGATGCAGGCTTTTGCACCGCACGCGATCAAGGCCTATTTTCCCTTGCTGGCGCGCGTCGGCGCAAGGCTGCAAAAGCGTTGGGCGCAGGCCGCAAAGGAAGGGCGCCCTATTGCCCTGAATGCAGACCTGAAGCGCTATACAGTGGACGTGATCGCCGGCCTGGCTTTCGGCGAGGAGGTCAACACCATCGAGCATGGCGACGACGTGGTGCAGCAGCAGCTCGAGCTGATCATGGAGGGCACGGCGCGCCGCTCGCTGCTGCCGGTTCCCTACTGGCGCTACGTCAAGCTGCCGTACGACCGCAAGCTGGAGGCGGCAGTACTGGCCATGCGCGAGGCAACCAACGGCTTCATCGCCAAGGCGCGCCAGCGCATGCAGGACGATCCTGCGCGCGCCAAGCGGCCGCAGAATATGCTGGAAGCGATGCTGGCCGCAGCCGACCAGGAAGGCAGCGGCATCGATCATGCCGCGGTGGTAGGCAACGTCAGCACCATGTTGCTGGCGGGTGAAGACACGACGTCCAGCGCCTTGTCCTGGCTGATCTGGCTGCTGTCGCGCCATCCGGCCGCGCTGCAGCGCGCGCAGGAAGAGGTGCGGCGCGTGGCGCCCGATCCTTCGGGATTCACCATCGAGCAGATGGACCAACTGGAATTCATCGACGCCTGCGCTCATGAAGCAATGCGTCTCAAGCCGCCGGCGCCTTTCATTCCACTGCAAGCCAACCGCGATTGCGTGGTAGGCGACGTTCAAGTGCCGAAAGACGGCGTGGTGTGGTGCGTGCTGCGGCGCGACAGCGTGTCGGAAGCGAAGCTGCGCAATGCCGCCGCCTTCGATCCGCAGCGCTGGCTGGATGGCAGCAATGCGCGCCAGCTGGCGATGCCGTTCGGTTCCGGCCCGCGCCTGTGCCCGGGGCGCTACCTGTCGCTGCTGGAAATCAAAGTGGCCATGGCTTGCCTGCTGGGGCGCTTCGACCTGCTCTCCGTCGAAGGCGACAGCGAGGAATACCACGGCTTTGTCATGTCGCCTGGCGCTTTGACGATGCGGCTTTCGCCAGCAGCTGGATAGTCAGCGCGAAAACGAAGGCGCAGGAGAAGGACACGGACACCGGCTGCGCGCGCAGCAGCAGCGCAATCGCCACGCAGAACGCAGCGAAGGCAAAATAACCGAGCATGGTGCCACGCAGCAGTTGCACAGCGCTGTCGCGCCCGGCCTGCACGTGGGTAAAGCCAACCAGCACGGTACCCATCACCGGGAACATCGCGAAGAAGCCGCTCAGGCGCGGGCCCAGACCGGCGGCGGCCGCGCTGACGGACATCACCAGTAACGCGCCCGCCAGCATGCGCCACGGCAGGTCGCCGCCGCGGCGTGCGGCCTGCCCAGTGCCGGAAGCGGCCGGATTGGCGTGCGTCGCGGAGCGCGGCGGGAACAGGCGCGGAGCGGCCAGCAAGGCGGCAACGACCGCCAGTGCGGCAAACGGCAACGGCAGCCGATACGACTGCAGGCCTGCCACAGCGAGCGCCCACGCCCCCAGCGCGACCGGCATGGCGCCCGCAATGCCCATCCAGCCGGACGACCAGGCATACGCCAGGCTGAAGACAATCATCGCCAGCACCGCCATCAGGGTGCCTTCCGCCGCAGTGGCGGCAAACCCCGCACCCTGCTCCAGTGAAATCGCCAGCAATATCGGGCCCGCGACGATCGGGAAAGCGGAAAGCCAGCCGGCAACGGCCGGCCCCCAGCGCCTGCCGGCCAGTGTCACCGCATAAATCAGGACAGGAACGAGGAAGAGCTTCAGCGCGAGGATGGAATTCATGGGGCGCGAGTCTACCACGGGCACCTTTGTATCAGCTAAGTAACAGCACGTTGACATGAGCCGGCCGATTCCTCACCATCTTCGCTCTCTTGATACAAAGAAGCCCGTGCAATGATTGCAACTAATATCCTTCCCAAGCTCACTTCCCTGCTGATCCTAGGCGCCTGTGCCGGCCTTGCCCAGGCGGCTGCCGCCGAACCGGCCAAGCACGCCATCACCCATGAGGACGTGTGGCTGATGAAGCGCGTCGGCGCCCCGCAGCCCAGCCCGGACGGCAAATGGGCCGTGTTCTCCGTCACCGATCCCGCTTACGACAGCAAAGAACAATGGTCCGACATCTGGATCAAGTCCCTGCTGGACGATAGCGCCCCGCGCCGCCTGACCTTCAGCAAAAGCGGCGAATCCGCCCACGCCTGGTCGCCGGACAGCCGCTTCCTGCTGTTTGTCGCCAAACGCGAAGGCGACGAAGCGCCGCAAATCTATCGCCTCGACGTAGCCAATGGCGGCGAAGCACAGCGCATGACCACCCTGACGCTGGGCGCGCGCATGCCGAAGTGGAGCCCGGACGGCAGGCAGATCCTGTTCGTCAGCGAAATCTTCCCCGGCACCACCGACGAAGAAGGTGTGAAGAAGGTTGCAAAGGAACGCAAGGACCGCAAGTACAGCGCCCGCGCCTACGAATCCTTCCCGCCGCGTTTCTTCGACAAATGGCTGGACGACAAGAAGGTGCGCCTGTTCGTGATGGATGCGCAACCCGACGCCAAGCCGCGCGACATCCTGGCCGGCAGCAAACTGGCGGAACTACCGGGCTTCGGCGGCAGCCAGGGCGATGATGGCCAGTCGCTCAACGCGGTCTGGTCGCCGGATGGGAAAGGCGTGGTCTTCGCTGTTTCCACCAACCGCGATGAAGCCGCGCGCGCCTCGACCTTCACCCAGATTTACAGCGTGGCGGTGGCCGGCGGCGAGCCAATCCAGCTGACCAGGGACGGCCGCAGCTACCACGACCTGCGCTTCTCCCCGGACGGCAAAACCCTCTTTGCGCTGACCGAAGAAGAAGCACCGAACAAGGTATACGACCTGACCCGCCTGGCCAGCTTCGCCTGGCCACTCACCAGCGCGCAGCCGAAGATCCTGACCCAGGACCTGGACCGTTCCATCTCGCGCATTGCCCTGCCAAGCGACGGCAAACGCATTTACTACTCCTTCGAACACGCCGGCCTGGAAAAAGTCAATTCGATGAATTACGCCGGCGGCGACAAGCGCGAAGAACCATCGCTGCCGAACGGCTCGATCAACTCGCTGAATGCCGGCGGCAAGGCGCTGGTGGGCGTATGGGAATCAGCCATCAACCCGCCGGAGATCTACTCCTTCAATGGCCAGCCAAAGCGCCTGACC
>DASWTB010000032.1:0-17512 GCA_036402315.1 Pseudoduganella sp.
TGAGCGCCGCGCAGTTGCTGCACAAAACCAACGCCCAATGCGAATGCCATCGTCAGGGCGCCCACGCCCCATGCCTTGCGCGGCTGCTCCGACCACCAGAAGGCCGACAGTGCGATCAGCCACAAGGCGCTGGAGGCATGGCCGCCCGGCAGGCAGTGGCCGGCTTCGACACCGGCCGGCATTAACTCAAGCAAGCGAATATAAGGCTCCTGGCCGCCATAACGCTCCAGATCCCATGGGCAATGCGAGCTGCTGGCACGTTTCAGCAGGCTCACCACCACCGGCACACTGATGGCCGACATGGCAAGAACCCGCATGCCGAGGCGCCGCGCGCGAGTCCAGTGCAACTGCGGCCGCCAGATATCCCACAAGGCCACCACAATGGCGGCACCGGCCAGGCATGACAGCAGGGCTTTGAGAATCACGTGGTTGAATTGTTCGGCAAACCAGGCGTGCTGCAAAGGGAACACGCCGCGAGCCCGGTCGAACGCCAGGTCGGCCAAACGCAGGTCAATATCCGTGAACTGGCCGAGCAACAGGATCAGGATTGCCGACGCGGCCAGCGCCGGCAATCCCCGGGAAATCTTAGGCATCATTGATACAGGCGTGAAACAGGTCCAGCTTAGGGTTGTAAACCGCGGTATTCACGTTTAGCATGCCGAGCGTGGAATGGAAGACGTTATCGTGGGAGAACTGCTGGCTGCTGCGCGCCGCGAGGCAGCTACGGTCGAAATGGAAGCGCTGGCTGAAGCTGTCGGACATCCACAGCATCATCGGCACCTTGCGCTGCTCTTCCGGCGAGAAGATGTAGGGCGCGCCGTGCAGGTACATATTCTTCTCGCCCAGCGATTCGCCATGGTCGGAGAAATACAGCATGGAAGCCGGCACCCCGGCGTCCTGCAGCACCTTGATCGCCTTATCAAGAAAATAATCGGTGTACAGGATGGTGTTGTCGTAGCCCGCGGTAATTTGCTCGCGCGAACACTGTTCCAGCTCATTGGTCTGGCATACCGGGCCGAACTTCCCGAATTCGGCCGGATAGCGTTTCCAGTAGGCCGGCCCATGGCTGCCCTTCTGGTGCAGCACGATCACCAGGTCCTTCTGGGCGTTGCGGATCAGGTCCGGCAAGCCTTCGAGCAGGTGTTCGTCGTAGCACTCTTCGGAGTTGCATAGCGGGTTGCCGGCGACTGGCCTGGACATGTCTTCATAGCGCACACGGTCGCACACGCCCTTGCAGCCGGAATTGTTGTCACGCCAGATCACTTCCAGCCCGGCATGCTGCAGCACGTCCAGCAGCCCCTCCTTGCTGCGCGCCTTGTCTTCCGAATATCCTTCACGCGTGAGATCGGAGAATACGCAGGGGACCGAGATTGCAGTGGCGGTGCCGCAGGAGCTCACATTGTTGAAGTTGACCAGCGACCGCACCTGCGCCAGGCGGGGATTGGTCGCGCGCTGATAGCCATTCAGCGAAAAATTCATGGCACGCGCAGTTTCGCCGACCACGATGATGGTCACCGAATGCTGGCTGCTGCCCGCCGCCGGCCACCGGCTCCCTTTGGAAGCATCGGTACCGAGAGGCGCCATCACCGGGGCCGTCGCCCATTTATGTTTGAGGTAGCCGTTCGCAGCCTGGAACACATTGGTCGGCGTGAGCTGGAAGCGCAGTTCGCGGTGCTCACGAACTGCCGGCGCCAAAGTCTTGAACAATACGAACAGCAGGCCGGTTGCCAGCAGCAGCGAGCCGGCGACCAGGCCGGTATTCACCAGCGCTTCACGGCGCAGGGGACCATAACGCACCGGCAGTCGCCAGATCAGCCAGGACGGTATGACGCCCAAGAGCATGAGCGACTGCACCAGCTTCCAGCTAAACAGCTCGCCGGCTTCGCGCACGTCGGTCTCCACCACGTTCTGCACCATGGAGGCATCCACCACGATGCCGTACTGGGACATGAAGTAGACCGTCATCGAGGACAGCAGCAACAGCGCAATGACGACTGGCTTGAACAGGCGGCGGAAATTCACCAGCGCCAGCACGCCGCTGAATACCAGGACCAGCAGCGCAGCGGAGCCAAGGTACACCAGCAGATTGGCCATCCTGAACCCGCCAGTGGCCGACACAAAGGTCTTCCAGAAGCTGATGTTATAGATCAGCACCAGGAAGGAAGCTGTGACGAGCGGCAGATAGACCGAATGAATGCGAGGAAATTTCATCCCCCCACAATAGCTTTTGCCCGGTAAAGACTACGTCAAGGCGGCGTTAAGTTTGCGTTAAAGCGGCTGGAAAACCGATAGAAAAACGCGTGCCGCCGCCTTCACGATGCTGAACATGCAACTCGGCCCCGAGGTAGGAGCAGATGCGCTGCACCAGCCCCAGGCCGAGACCCGTTCCCGATGAAGCGCCGTCGCCAGCCGGGCCCGCTTCGCCGCGCAAGCGCGCCATGGCCGCGGCAGGCAGGCCAGGCCCGGTGTCTTCCACAATAATCGAGCGGTGCTCCAGGCGCAGCACGACTTCGCCGTGTTCCGTGTAGGCGCAGGCATTGCGCAGCAGGTTGCCGATCGCTGCCTGCAGCAGCTCGCGCGAACCATGTACGGTGAAATCGGCGCCATCCAGGTAGCGCAAGGTGACCGGCTTGCCGGCCACCAGCGGCTGGCAACGGGCCACTTCGTACTCGGCCAGTTCGGCAACCGACTGCGGCGGCGCCTCCAGGCGCTGCGGCGAACGGGCCAGGCGCAGCAGCACGCTGGCCACGTCGCTGGCTTCGCGCGCGGCGCGGTAAATACGCTCGGCCGGCGCCTGTAAACTGGCGTCTCCCTCGGTGCGGGCGATCAGCACTTCCGCCGCGCCGCTGATCACCGTTAGTGGGGTGCGCAACTCATGGCTCACGTCCCCGGTAAAGAAGCGTTCGCGGTCGAGGAACTGCTTGAGTTCCCCTGTGTGGCTGGCAAAAGCGCGCGCCAGCACGCCCAGTTCATCATCACGCTCGAGGCAGGGCAACTCGTCCCGGCGTTGTTCGACAGCCTGGGACAGCAGGGTAATCGGGGTGACAATGCGGTTGGCGAGAAAGCGGGCCAGCATCAGCGAGCAGGCGACGAAAGCAATGAAGCCCGCGGCAAACATCGAATAGACCACGATCTCGATCTTTTCATATTCGCTATCGTGGTCCACTACCACGAATTCTCCGCGCCCGTCGTTACCCGCCAACACGTGCAGGTCGGTTCCGTCGACCGTGATTTCGCGCACGCCATGCGGCAACCCGCGCAGCGAGCGAGGAATCTCTTCGCCATGGTGATATGACAAGCCGGCCGGCATTTGCACCGGCATGCCGCCGGTATGGCGCGGCGCGGCCCACAAGGCCACTTCCTGCAGGCGTTCGTCGACCAGCTTTTCTTCGATGCCTTCCACGGCCAGGGCGGCAATCAGGGCAAACACCGCGGAAACCGCGATCGCAAACGTCATGTAGGCGCCCACGATGCGCCGGCGCAGCGAATCAGTTTTCTTCATCTGAATTAACCAGCTTGTAGCCGATGCCCGGAATTGTGCGCAACATGGCAAAAGGGTAAGGTTTGTCCAATGCCTGGCGCAGCGCATGGATGTGGGTGCGCAGCGCATCGCTGTCGGGACGTTCGTCGCCCCAGACCTCGTGTTCCAGCGCATCGCGCGTGACGACGCGCGGGGCTTCCTTCATCAGGCTCTTGAGGATGGTGTAGCCGGTGCGGGTCAGTGCCAGCGGGCGTCCGGCGCGGCGCGCTTCGTAATTGACGGTGTCGAAAGTCAGGTCGCCGAACTGCAGCACCGGCGTTGCAGTCTGTGCGCCGCGCGCACGCCGCACCAGGGCACGCAGGCGGATTTCCAGCTCCACCAGGGAAAAAGGCTTGACCAGGTAGTCGTCAGCGCCGCTTTCGAAACCGGCGACCTTGTCTTCCAGCGTGTCGCGCGCGGTCAGCATCAATACCGGGGTGGCTTTTCCCAATTCCCCGCGCAGCTTGCGGCATAGCTCCATGCCGTTCAGGCCGGGCAGCATCACGTCGAGCACCACGGCGTCATATTCATGCTCGGTGGCCAGCGCCAGCCCACCGTAACCATTGGCTGCCGTATCCAGCACGTATCCTTTTGGCTCAAGGAAGCCGTACAGGTTGGCGACAATATCCTTATTGTCTTCAATGATAAGTATGCGCATACGGGCATTATAATTCCGCGATGACTATCCCACACATCACCCCACTCAACGACGAAGCCCTCGCGGCCCAGCTGGATCGCGCCATCAACAACAAGACCAAACCGCCGGGCAGCCTGGGGGCGCTGGAGGGGCTGGCACACAAGGTCGGCATGATCCAGCAGACCACCAGCCCGCAGGTTCGCGAGCCTGCCATCCTGGTGTTCGCGGGCGACCATGGCGTGGTGGCGGAAGGCATTTCCGCCTTCCCGCAGGACGTAACCTGGCAGATGGTGGAGAACTTCCTGGCCGGCGGCGCCGCCATCAATGTCTTCGCGCGCCAGAACGGCTGCTCGCTGACAGTGGTGGACGCGGGCGTCAAGCATGATTTCGGACCGCGCGAAGGCCTGGTCAACCGCAAGATCGCGCCTGGCACCGCCAATTTCGCGCAGCAGCCGGCTATGTCGGTGCAGCAGTGCATGGAAGCGATCGAGTGCGGCATGGACATGGTGGCCGAACTGCCGGGCAATGTGCTGGGCTTCGGCGAAATGGGGATCGGCAATACCACTGCCGCCGCGGCACTGATGCACCGCCTGACCGGCATTCCGGTGGCAGATTGCGTGGGCGCCGGCACCGGCCTGGCGCCGGAAGGCGTGCTGCACAAGCAGCGCGTGATCGAAGCGGCCATGGCGCTGCATGCCGACGCGCAGGGCGGCCTGCAGGCGCTGGCCACTTTCGGCGGCCTGGAAATCGCGATGATGGTGGGGGCCATGCTGAAGGCGGCCGAACGCCGCATGGTGCTGCTGATTGACGGCTTTATCGTCACCAGCGCCCTGCTGGTGGCGTCCCGCGTGCAGCCTGCGGTGCTGGATTATTGCGTGTTCTCGCACTGCTCCGACGAAAATGGCCACAAGCGCATGCTGGACTTCCTTGGCGGACGACCGCTGCTGAACCTCGGCCTGCGCCTGGGCGAAGGCACCGGCGCCGCGCTGGCCGTGCCGCTGCTGCATGCCGCCGTCAACTTCCTGAACCAGATGGCGACTTTCGAGTCGGCCCAGGTCAGCGAGAAGTCCGAGTAAGCGCCCATGCAGCAGTTGCGCCTGTTCTTCATCGCACTGCAATTCTTCACGCGGTTGCCTATTCCGCGCTGGGTCGGTTTCGAGCCGGCCTGGCTGCATCACGCCTCCCGCTATTTCCCTGCCGTGGGGCTGGTGGTGGCGGCAATTGCGGGCGCCGTGTATGCGGCGGCGGCACTGGTGTTGCCGCCGGCGGTTGCCGTGTTGCTGTCTACCGCCGCCGGGATTTATGCCACCGGCGCCTTCCACGAAGACGGTTTTGCCGACAGTTGCGACGGCCTGGGCGGCGGCCACACGCGCGAGCGCGTGCTGGAAATCATGAAGGATTCCCGCATTGGCGCCTATGGGGCCATCGGCATCGGCCTGATGCTTGCGACCAAGGTGGCGACGCTGGCCAGCATGCCGAAGCTGGCAGTACTGGGCGCGCTGCTGGCGGCGCACCCGCTGTCGCGGCTCATGGCCTGTTCGCTGATCTGGCGCATGGAATATGCACGCGCCGAGGGCAAGGCCAAGCCGCTGGCGCAGGAGATGCGCGGCAGCGAATTCGCCATCGCAGCGCTGACCTCCGCCCTGCCGGCTGGGGCAGCCGTGGCCTTGGGCTGGCTGCCGCTTGCCGGGTTGGGTGCTGGCCTGGCGGGCATGCTGCTGGCCACACTCTGGCTGGCGCGGAAATTCCAGCAGCGCCTGGGAGGCTACACCGGCGATTGCCTGGGCGCTGTCCAGCAATTGACGGAAGCGGTGTTCTACCTCGGCGTGCTGGCCTGCGTGTGGAACTGATCCTCATCCGCCATCCGCGGCCCGATATTGCACCTGGCGTGTGCTACGGCAGCAGC
Source organism: Pseudoduganella sp. (assembly GCA_036402315.1). Lineage (GTDB taxonomy): Bacteria > Pseudomonadota > Gammaproteobacteria > Burkholderiales > Burkholderiaceae_D > Rugamonas. The sequence continues at coordinate 6,064 of DASWTB010000032.1, forward strand.
GACATCCCGGCCGCAGCAGAGGCCCTGTCTGAAGGCCATGCCTTGCTGACAACAGAACTGGCTGCAGCCTTTGCCGCCGGCTTCCGCCTCTACTCAAGCCCCTTGCGGCGCTGCACTGCGCTGGCTTCCCTGTTGGGCGACTTCACGTGCGATGCGCGCCTGGCAGAGATGGACTTTGGCGCCTGGGAGCTGCGAGCCTGGACCGGCATCGCGCACGAGGAAGTGGATGCCTGGGCTGCCGACCTGCTCGACTTCCGTCCCGGCGGCGGCGAAACCGTGCGCGAAGTGGCCGGCCGCGTGCAATCCTTCCTCGACGAACTGCAGCACGACGCGGTCATCGTCTGTCACGCCGGCACCATGCGCCTGATGGCATCCATCGCCGCCGGCGAGCCCTTGCTGGAAGCCGCCGCAAAGCCAAACCACATCAAGTATTGCGAGATCCTTCGCTTGTCCTGGCCCGCCAAGTCCGTATAATGGCGGGGTTTTGGTGCCCGCAATCGAATTCTCGACTGCAGTTAAACGGGAAACACGGCGCTGTCCCTGACAGCCAACGTGTGCTGCCCCCGCAACGGTAAGCAAGTGCCGCCTTCAATGTGCGGCAGCGACCTCCCGGCCACTGTGCGAATGCATGGGAAGGCCAGGCCGCCAGACTTGCCAGCCCGGATACCGGCCAGACCAGGTGGGAACGCGCCCTGCGCCCGTTCCTGTTCATGCCGGCTTACGGGGACGTGGGCCGGCGGCTCGTTACGAAAGTTGTCATGTCCTTTCCCGTTACCCGGCAAGCGGCCCTCGCGTCGCTGGCATTGGCCGTTGCCGCACCTGCCGTCCAGGCACAAACCCAGGCTTCCGTACTGAATTCCGTGCTGGTGACTGCCACCCGCACGCCGCAAGCTGCACGCGACGTCATCAGCGACACCCTCAGCATCGGCCCGGACGAAATTGCACGCAGCGGCGCCGGCTCCATCACCGAATTGCTGCAGCGCCAGCGCGGCATCGAAGTCACCCGCAACGGCGGGCCGGGCACCAACGCCAGCGTGTTCCTGCGCGGCTCCAACGGCAACCAGGTGATCGTGCTGATCGACGGCGTACGCATCGCCTCCTCCAGCAGCGGCGCGGCGGCATGGAACGCGATTCCGCTGGCTGCCGTCGACCATATTGAAGTGGTGTACGGCCCATTGAGCACCCTGTACGGCGCCGACGCAATCGGCGGCGTGGTACAGATCTTCACGAAAAAGGGCCAGGGCAGCCTGGCGCTCGACGCCGGCATCCTGGCAGGTACCTACGGCACGCGCTCAGGCAGCGCCGGCATTTCCGGCAGCGCCGGCGCGTTCAACTACGCGCTTAGCGCAGGCAAGGAACGCTCCGACGGCTTCTCCGCCACCCTGCCGGCCAGCAGCAGTTACAACATGGACGACGACGGCTACGACCGCAAACACGCCAACGGCCAGTTGGCATGGCAGTTCGCACGCGGCCATGAACTGGGTGTGCTGTTCCTGCATAGCGACCAGGAAGCGGACTTCGACAGCGGCGCCAAGGTACGCGCGTGGAGTACGCAAAAGCTGGACACTGCCGCGATCTATTCGCGCAACCGGCTGAACGACGCCTGGCAGATGACGACCCAGCTTGCACAATCGCGCGACAAGTCCGGCAGCTTTACCGCCAGCGCCAGCCAGATCGACACCAAGCAGTCGCAGTTCAGCTGGCAGAACGATATCGCACTGGGTACGGACAGCCTGCAACTGCTGGCCGAGCACCGCAAGGAAGAAGTCGAGTCCAATACCGCAGCCCTGGTACGCGAGCGCAGCACCACTTCCTGGGCCGCCAGCTACAACATGAAGCGCGGCGGCCACCTGCTGTCCGCCGCCGCCCGCAATGACGACAGCTCGCAGTACGGTTCGAAGAGCACCGGCTCGCTGGGCTACGGCTACCGCATCACGCCTGCCCTGCGCGTCAACGCCAGCTACGGCAGCAGCTTCCGCGCGCCAACCTTCAATGAGCTGTACTACCCCGGCTACGGCTTGCCGACCAATCGCCCGGAAGAAGGCCGCAACCGCGAAATCGGCATCCACTTCGAACAGGGCGGCACCGCGCTGGGCGCTGTGGCTTACCGCAACAAGCTGACCGACCTGCTGGTGAATACCGCTCCTTGCCCGCTGCCCGGCTTCCGCTTCGGCTGCGCCTACAACGTGAACAAGGCCACGCTGGAAGGCATTACGCTGTCGGCGCGCCAGCAACTGGGCAACAGCTTCACGCTCTCCGCCAGCGCCGACCTGCAAAACCCGCAGGACGACGCCTCCGGCAAGCTGCTGGTGCGCCGCGCCAAGCGCCACGGCAATGTGGCACTGGACTATACTGCGGGCAGCCTGACTGCCGGCGCGGAATGGCAGGTTTCCAGCTACCGCTTCGACGATACGGCCAACCGCAACCGCCTGGGCGGCTATGGTTTGCTGAACCTGTACGCGGCATGGGAATTCGACCGTTCCTGGACTGCTACCCTGCGCTGGAACAACGTGGCCGACAAATACTATGAACTGGCGCGCAATTACGCCACCGCCGGTTCCACCGTGTATGCCGGCCTGCGCTTCAGCTACAAATAAATGAGATAAGCTGCCCGCTATGCATCCTCTTTCCGCCAACCTGCGCGTGCGCGCCGTCACCGTCATCATCCTGCTGGTGCTGTTATCGCTGGCCAGCCTGGTGGCCGCCGGCATGATCGGTTCGGTCAGCATTCCGCTGGCCGACATGCCAGGGGCGCTACGGGAATTCATCAGCGGACAACCGACCTCATTGCCTGGCCACCTGCTTGGCCTGCGTGCCGAACGTGCGGCCACTGCCTTCGTAACCGGCGCGTCGCTGTCGCTGGCCGGCGTCATGATGCAGGCCTTGCTGCGCAACCCGCTGGCCGATCCTTACGTGCTGGGTATTTCGTCCGGCGCCTCGGTCGGCGCGCTGGCGGCGCTGCTGTTCATGTGCGCCGCCTGGATAGTGGATGCCGCTTCCTTCGCCGGCGCAGTCGCAGTGTCGATGATGCTGTACTTCCTGGCGCGGCGCGACCTGCGCGGCGGCACCGCAGCGGAAGGCGGAACGGCATTGCTGCTGTTGACGGGCGTGATCCTGTCGTCGGGCTGCATTGCACTGGTGACGCTGATGCTGTCGATCGCGCCGGAAAGCCGCCTGCGCACCATGGTGTTCTGGCTGATCGGCGACCTGTCCGGTTCTCCGCTCCGCTGGCTGCCGTGGATCGTGCTGGCAGGCGGCATGGCGTTCGCCCTGCGCGCTGCACGTTCGCTGAACGTGATGGCCTTGCATGCCGAAGCGGCGGCTACACTGGGTATCCGCGTCGGCGCCCTGCGCAAGGGCCTGTTCTTCTGTTCGGGTTTGCTGACTGCCAGCGCCGTGACGACTGCCGGCAGTATCGGCTTTGTTGGCCTGATCGTGCCGCATGCCTGCCGTTTTGCTTTCGGCCCCGACCACCGCCTGCTGGTGCCAAGCGCCACCCTGGTGGGCGGCGCCTACCTGGTGCTGGCCGACACCGTCGCGCGCACCATCATAGCGCCGCAGCAGTTGCCGGCAGGCGTGGTTACTGCGCTGGTCGGTACCCCGGTCTTCCTGTATCAACTGCACCGATTGAGGAAATAAGATGATCGGTACCCATCAACTGCGCCTTGCCATGGGCAAGCGCACCCTGGTCGAAAACCTGGACTGGCAAGTCGGCGACGGCGAATGCTGGAGCGTGATCGGCCGCAATGGCGCCGGCAAGAGCACCCTGCTGCGCACCCTGGCCGGCCTGCGCCAGCCGGAAGGCGGCTACGTCAGCATCGACCGCCGTGCGCTGGGCGAATGGCCGCTGCAGGAACTGGCGCTCAAGCGCGCCTTCCTGGCGCAGGCACGCAGCGACGCCTTTTCGTATTCCGTGATCGAAACCGTGCTGTCGGCGCGCCACCCTTACCACGACAACCGGTATTGGGAAAACAGCGACGACCACCAGGCCGCCATTGCCGCACTGGGCGCGATGGAAGTCGATCATCTGGCGGCACGCGATGTGCGAACCCTTTCCGGCGGCGAGCGCCAGCGGGTAGCCATAGCCGCCATGCTGGCACAGGACACGCCCCTGCTGCTGCTGGACGAACCGGCCAATGCGCTGGACCTGGCGCACCAGGTGAGCGTGATGTCGCTGCTGTCCAGGCTGTGCCGCGAACAGCGCAAGACCGTCGTGATGGTCGGCCATGACCTGACGCTGGCGCACAGCGTGTCGTCCCACGCCCTGCTGCTGATGGGCGACGGCCGCTGGCTGGCCGGCCCGGTCGAAGAGGTAATGCAGCCAGCAGTGCTCAGCGAATACCTCGACCATCCAATCGAAATCGTCCGCCACGGCGAACGCACCATTTTCATTCCCGGGAGCTCCCAATGAGCGACATCAACGACCGCCACCGCGAACGTATGGCGCGCAAGAAGGCCATCATCGACGCCAAGATTGCCGCAGCCGACAAGAATATCGGCATCCTGATCGTCAACACCGGCAATGGCAAGGGCAAGAGCTCGAGCGGCTTCGGCATGGCGATGCGCGCGATGGGGCATGGCATGAAGGTGGGCGTGGTGCAGTTCATCAAGGGCGCCATGTCGACCGGCGAGGAGCAGTTCCTGCGCCGCTTTCCGGAAGAATGCAGTTTCCACGCCATGGGCGAGGGCTATACCTGGGAAACCCAGAACCGCGAACGCGATATCGAAAAGGCGCAACTGGCATGGGAACAGGCGCGAACTTTCCTGCGCGACCCGTCCTACGGCATGGTAGTGCTGGACGAACTGAATATTGCGCTGAAATACCGCTACCTGGACGTGCACGACGTGATTGCCGACCTGCTGGACCGTCCTGAAATGCAGCACGTTGTGGTCACCGGCCGTGCTGCGCCGCCGGAGCTGATCGAGGTGGCGGACACCGTCACTGAAATGACGGTGGTCAAACACGCTTTCAAGGCTGGCATCGCTGCGCAGCCAGGCACCGAATGGTAGCCCGCGCCGTCCTGATTGCCGCTGCCGCCTCCGGCCAGGGCAAAACCACCGTTACGGCGGCACTGGCGCGCAAGCTGGTTCGCGCCGGCCGCCGCGTGCGGGTGTTCAAGTGCGGGCCGGACTTCATCGACCCGATGGTGCTGGCGCGCGCTTGCGGCTCCCCGGTCGAATCGCTCGACCTGTGGATGGTGGGCGCCGAACGTTGCCGCGCCTTGCTCGCCGAGGCGGCAGCGAATGCCGATGCGATCCTGGTCGAAGGGGTCATGGGCCTTTACGATGGCACGCCTTCGGCCGCTGACTTGTCGCGCGAGTTCGGCCTGCCGGTGCTGGCCGTGATCGATGCGGGCGCCATGGCGCAGACTGCAGGGGCGCTGGTGCATGGCTTGCGGGACTATGGGCCGGTCGCCATGGCTGGCGTAGTGGCGAACCGAATCGCCAGCCCGGGACATGCGGCCATGGTGGCGGCCTCGCTGCGCGACATTCCTTTGCTGGGGACCCTGCCCAAGCAGGCGGCATCGCTGCCCGAGCGCCATCTGGGCCTGGTATTGCCGGATGAAGTCGCGGGGCTCGATGAATTGCTCGACACGCTGGCTGACCAGTTGACGCTTGATCTCGCCGCATGGGACGCGCTTCCAGCCGCGCGCGTTGCGGCAGGCGACGGGGCGCCAGCCGGAGGTGTCGCGGGCTGCGAGGGAGACATGCCAGCCGGGCGGCCGCTTCACGGCGCACGCATTGCCATCGCCCGCGATGCGGCCTTCATGTTTCTCTATCCTTCGAACCTGTCGACGCTGCAGGCGCTGGGCGCGCAACTCGAATACTTCTCGCCACTGGCCGACGAGCCGGTGCCGGGCAACGCGACGGCCGTCTACCTGCCGGGCGGCTATCCCGAACTGCACGCAGCCGAACTCTCCTCGCGCCCGCGCTGGCAAGCGTCCCTGCGCGCAGCGCACGCCGACGGCCTGCCCATCGTGGCTGAATGCGGCGGCATGATGGCGCTCGCCGAATCGCTGCAGGACAAGGAAGGCAAGGACTGGCCAATGGCCGGCCTGCTGCCAGGCAAAGTCGTCATGCAAGCCCGCCTTGCAGGCCTTGGCGCGCAGGCGATGCCGACGGGCCAGGGAGCGCTGCGCGGCCATACCTTCCACTACTCTCGCCTGGAGACGACCGAACCTGCCGCCGCGACGACGCAAAAGCATCCAAGCGGCGCAGCTGGCGAAGCCGTCTACCGCGTCGGATCGCTGCATGCCTCCTACTTCCACGGCTACTTCCCATCCAATCCCGCCGCTGTGGCGGCAATGTTCTCGCGGAGCGCGCCATGACGCGCACGCTGGTCTTTGGCGGCGCACGTTCCGGCAAGAGCGCCTATGCCGAACGGCTTGCCGCAGCTTCCGGCAAGGAGGTGGTCTACATCGCCACCGCAGCGGCAGGCGATGCGGAGATGTCGGCGCGCATCGCACAGCACCGCGCGCAGCGCCCGCAGCACTGGCAGACCGTGGAAGAACCGGTCGCACTTGCCGCAGCCCTGGCTGAATGGCGTGGGCCGCAGCGCCTGGTGCTGGTTGATTGCCTGACGCTGTGGCTGTCCAACCTGATGTTCAGCGATGGCGCGCAATACCCGGATGTCGGCATGATCGAATTGCCGGCGCGCTTCCACGAACAGCGTGCGGCCCTGTTGGACGAACTCGCCGCCGACCGTGGCGACGTGGTGCTGGTATCCAATGAGGTCGGCATGGGCATCGTGCCCTGGGGCGCGGTATCGCGCAGCTACGCCGACGAAGCCGGCCGCCTGAACCAGTCGGTTGCCGCGGTATGCGACCGCGTTGCCTTTGTTGCGGCAGGCTTGCCGCTGATGCTGAAAGGCGCCTGATGCTGCTGGCAGGCCTGGACTGGAACATTTTCGCGGCTGCCCTGGTGGCAGGCGTGCTGCTCGACGCGAGCCTGGGCGAAGTGTCGCGCTTCCACCCGCTGGTCGGCTTCGGCCGCCTCGCTGGTGCGATCGAGAAGCGCCTGAACCGCACAGGCGCTATCGCACCCTTTGCCCGCTTTGTTCGCGGCGTACTGGCCTGGGCGCTCGCCGTCCTGCCGCTCACGCTGCTGGCCGCATGGGCCTGCGCCCAGCCGATGCCGCTCGCAGCAAAGGTGGCCCTGCATGCAATCCTCCTCTACTTCTGCCTCGGCCTGCGCAGCCTGCGCGACCATATGCTCCCCATCTGGCGTGCGCTGCGCGCCGGCGACCTGCCAGCCGCCCGCGCCCTGACCGCCCGCATCGTCAGCCGCGACACCGCGCACGCCAGCGAATCCGACCTCGCCAAGGCCGCCACCGAATCCATGCTGGAAAACGGCAACGACGCCGTCTTCGGCACGCTGTTCTGGTTCGCCATCGCAGGCGGCCCCGGCGCCCTGATGTTCCGCCTCGCGAACACGCTGGACGCCATGTGGGGTTACCGCACCGAACGTTTCAACCTGTTCGGCCGTAGCGCCGCCCGCATTGACGACGCCCTCAACTACCTGCCGGCACGGCTGACGGCCTTGAGCTACGCGCTGCTGGCCCCCGGTGCGCGCAGCACGCGCCGCGCCCTGGCCTGCTGGCGGAGGCAAGCCCCAGCCTGGAGCAGCCCCAATGCAGGCCCGGTCATGTCGACCGGCGCCGGTGCACTGGGCCTGCAACTGGGCGGCGCCGCAAGCTACGGCGGCGAGATCGAACAGCGCCCACCGCTTGGTGAAGGCGTGCCGGCATCGGCCGCCGACATTCCGCGCGCCTGGCGCCTGGTGCGCAACACAAGCGGGCTGTGGATGGCCGCCATGCTGGCCTTGGCCTACGGAGCACAACATGCTTGAACACGGCGGCAAGCTGCGCGAAGCGGCACGACGCTACGGCCGCAGCGACTGGCTCGACCTCTCGACCGGCCTGAACCCAAACGGCTATCCAGCGCCAGCACTCACCGCAGATGCCTGGCACCGCCTGCCCGAGCATGATCCCGCCTTGCTGGAAGCCGCGCAGCGCTACTACCGCGCACCGCGCATGCTGGCTGTCGCGGGAACCCAGGCAGCAATCCAGGCCCTGCCCCGGCTGCGGCGACCATCGCGCGTCGTAGTCGCCAGTCCGAGCTACGCGGAACACCTGCACCACTGGTCGCAGCACGGCCACCAGACCAGTGCGATCCCTTACAGCGAACTTGACGCCGCGGCCTCCAGCGCCGACGTGGTGGTGGTCTGCAACCCGAACAACCCTACCGGCGCATTTGTGCCACGCGCCACACTGCTCCGGTGGGCTGAAGCGCTGGCAGCACGCGGTGGCTGGCTGGTCGTCGATGAAGCCTTCGCCGACACCGATGGCGCCTACAGCGTGGCTGACGCCACGCAAACCCCTGGCCTGGTCGTGTTACGCTCCGTCGGGAAGTTCTTCGGCCTGGCCGGAGTGCGCCTCGGCTTTGCCGCCGCACACGGCGACATCCTGGAACCGCTGGCTGACATGCTCGGTCCGTGGGCCGTCAGCGGCCCGGCACAGCAAGTCGCCCGGGCCGCGCTCGAGGACAGGACCTGGCAACGCGCCACGCAGGACCAGTTGCACGCGGCAGGCAGCCGCCTGTGCAAGCTGCTGGCCAGCCACGGCATTGCGAGCAATGGCACCGCGCTGTTCCAATGGTGGCCGGAGCCGCACGCCGAAGAGTTCCACGACCATATGGCGCGCCGCGGCATCTGGGTGCGCCTGTTCCGCGAGGCGGCACGCGGCATCCGCCTCGGACTGCCTCCCGATGAAGCAGGCTGGCGACGCCTCGAACTGGCATTGAAAGAATGGACCGACCGATGAAACGATACCTGCTGATCTCCGCACTGTGCGCCACCCAGTTCCAGGCGTACGCCGCCATCACCGTCAACGACGACGACGGCAAGCCGGTCACCCTGCAAAAGCCGGCGCAACGTGTGGTCGCCCTGGCGCCGCACGTCACGGAATTGCTGTTCGCAGCCGGCGGCGGCGGCAAGATCGTGGGTGCTGTCAGCTACAGCGACTACCCGGAAGCCGCGAAGCAGATCCCTCGCGTCGGCGACAACCGCCAGGTCGACATGGAACGCTTGCTGGCGATGAAGCCGGACCTGCTGGTCGTCTGGCGCCACGGCACTTCCGAACGCCAGATCGACCAGCTGCGCCAGCTCGGCATCCCGATTTTCCACAGTGAGCCGAAAAAGCTGGACCAGATCGCGGACAACCTGGAAAAGATGGGCAAGCTGCTCGGCACCGAGCCCGCCGCCAACACCGCCGCCAGGGAGCTGCGCCAGAAGCTGGCCAGCCTGCGCGCGCAATATGCCGCGCGCCCGCCGGTGCGCACCTTCTACCAGGTTTGGGACAAGCCGCTCTACACGCTGAACGGCGAGCATATCGTCAGCGACGCGCTGAAAGTATGCGGCGGCCAGAACATCTTCGCCGACCAGAAAGTGACCGCGCCGGTCGTCAGCTTGGAAGCAGTGCTGGAAGCCGATCCCGAAGCAGTCTTTGCCACCGCGGAAAAAGACTACGGCGGCGTCAGCCTGTGGCGCCCCTACAAGACACTCCTGGCGACCAGGCAGGACAACCTGTTCACGATCGACGGCAGCATGCTCAATCGCGCCGGCCCGCGCATGATCGCCGGCACCGCCGTCCTGTGCGAAAAACTGGAAGAAGCCCGCAAGCACCGCCCCGCAAAATGAGCTTCCCTTACCGCACCCTGATGGTCCAGGGCACCACCTCCGACGCCGGCAAAAGCACCATCGTCGCAGCCCTGTGCCGCCTGCTCAAACAGCGCGAGGTGAACGTCGCGCCCTTCAAGCCGCAGAACATGGCGCTGAACAGCGCAGTCACCATCGATGGTGGTGAAATCGGACGCGCCCAGGCGCTGCAGGCGATTGCCGCCGGCATCCCGGCGCACACCGACATGAATCCCGTGCTGCTCAAGCCAAGCAGCGACATCGGCGCCCAGGTCATCATCCACGGCAAAGTGCGCGGCGACATGAATGCGCGCGACTACCACCAGTACAAGACCATCGCCATGGCGGCCGTGCTGGAATCCCACCAGCGCCTGCTGGCGCAATACGAAACCGTGGTGGTGGAAGGCGCAGGCAGCCCGGCGGAAATCAACCTGCGCGACCGCGACATCGCCAACATGGGCTTTGCGGAAGCGGTAGACTGCCCCGTGATCCTGTGCGCCGACATCGACCGCGGGGGAGTGTTCGCCCACATTGTCGGCACCCTGTCCTGCCTGTCCGAAAGCGAACGCAATCGCATCATCGGCTTCGTCATCAACCGCTTCCGCGGCGACATCAAGCTGCTGGAGCCGGGCCTGGACTGGCTGGAGCGGCAAACCGGCAAGCCGGTACTGGCCGTATTGCCCTACCTGCACGGCCTCTACCTCGATGCAGAAGACGCGGTGCAAGCGGTACAAGCCGAACGCGGCGCCTTCCGCGTGGTGGTGCCAAGCCTGCCGCGCATGAGCAACCATACCGACTTCGATGCGCTGCGCGCCCATCCCGGCGTCGACCTGCGCTTTGTGCGCAAGGGCGAAGCGATCCCGCCGGCCGACTTGCTCATCCTCCCGGGCAGCAAGAACACGCGCGACGACCTGGCAGCACTGAAGGAAGGCGGCTGGCCGCAAGCCATCGCGCGCCATCTGCGCTATGGCGGCAAGGTAATCGGCATCTGCGGCGGCTTCCAGATGCTGGGCACCCGGGTCGACGACCCGCACGGCGTGGAAGGCCGTGCCGGCAGCGAGGCAGGACTTAGCTTGCTGGACATGCAGACAGAACTCACCCGCGACAAGCGCCTGGCGCAAGTCACCGGCCACTGCGCCTTCGACGAAGCGCCAGTCAGCGGCTACGAAATCCACATGGGTGTATCGGACGGCCCGGCCCTGGCCCAGCCCGCCTTCTTCATCGAAGGCAGGCCGGAAGGCGCCATCTCCGCCGATGGACAGGTCCTCGGCACCTACCTGCATGGCCTGTTCGACCATCCGCAAGCCGGCCGCGCCCTGCTGCACTGGGCCGGGCTGGCAACGCAGCACACTGTCGACACCAACGCCTTGCGCGAGGCTAGCCTGGACAGGCTGGCCGCAGCCTGCGCGCCCCTGATGGAAGCGCTGCTCAACCCGAGGTAGGCATTGCTTTATTTGCAAACACTTACAGGATTGGCTACCATCGTCCTGTTGAGTAACCGCATTTCAAGTCAAGGCCCGCCCTACAGTGAAGCTGATTCGGAAAAGCAGCCTGGTTCGCAGGCAAAAAGACGCCACCATCCATTGCGAGATCGAGCTATGCGAGGTGGCTGGTGCAGCGGCGGGAGCCCCCAGCCGCTACCTGGTCAACCTGCGCCAGGGCCGCACCGGTGAAGAGTGGCGCGAAAGCACGCGCACGCCGCAGCCGGTTGACTGGCAAGCCGCCGAGACCCTGTTCGAACTGGCGCTGATCGAAC